>WRHR01000006.1 GCA_009783145.1 Alphaproteobacteria bacterium
GCAAACGCAGGCATGGCGAACAATGCGCCAATTATACACAAACCTGAAAAGATGCGTTTCCGCAAAATCAAAACTCCCCCGCGTGCAAGAAAAACCGCCAAAAGATTGGCGGTCGGGTGAGTTGATTAATCATGTTAAAGGTTATGACTCCACTGCCTTCGTTTGTCGCGCTTGCGCACGCCAGGACTATTTTATAGCAAGTGACTCCCCGACCAAAGTCAGGGATATAACGGCGCAGAAGCACCATTACACCAGATAATCAGTGCAACTGCACCGCCTTTAACAAGGACTAATCACAGTCCCGAACCCGCATATCTCTATGGGATTCAGGGTATATTATATCAAAATCTACGTCATAAAACAATAGCCGACAAACAAATATATACTGTTTGGAAAGTTAGTCCGATAAAGGATTCGTTACATACGCGTTCAATTACGTATGAACCACGATTATGAATCTTTGAAGGCTGACGTTAAGTCTTGGTATCCCGACCGGAACTTCACCGATGACGAGCTGAACGAAATGACCGACCGGCTGATAGAGTTTTTCGCCATCGGCGCCGAGGCCATGCAACTTCTTTCCGTGACGGAAACAAGTTTCCAAAATGCGCCAAAACACCCAGAAAACAGCCGCTCCGTCAAAAATAGTCGCTTACAAGTCCAACCCAAAGGCGTATAATCGTATTAACAACAGGAGCAAAATCATGAAACAGCAGAAAATAGACTTTTCCGGCCCGTGCGAACAAGCGATTATCTGGGCCCGTGTATCGAAAAAAGAACAAAAAGAAGGCGTGTCCACCGACGCGCAAATCAAAGACACGACAAGCTATTGCAATGCAAAGAAGTTTGTAATAATCAAAACCTTTGACGTTGCCGAAAGTTCGACCAGGGGCAAGCGGCCAGAGTTCAACCAGATGCTCGACCTGGTTCGGGCGCAGCCGTGCAGAACCGCCATTGTCGTTCATTGCATCGACAGATTCCAAAGACGATTTAACGAATGCGCGGAAATCGAAACCCTGATGCGCGAAGGTCGTCTTGAAGTCCATTTTTACAAAGAGGGCTTGGTCCTCGACAAAAACAGCGCGTATTCCGACATCATGCGTTGGGACATGGGGATACTTGCCGCCAAGATGTATGTCGGCGCGCTGCGCGAAAACGTAAAGCGCAGCATGAACTATAACTGGGAGCGCGGCATCTGGCAGGGCAAAGCACCTGTCGGCTACGTCAATATCCCAAAGACGGAAAAGAGCAAGCCATTTATAGAGCTTGACCCGGAACGCGCACCGCTTGTGAAGCGAATGTTCGAGGAATACGCCAAAGGCGGCCACACGTTAAAGACAATGGGCAAACTTGTAAGGGAAATGAATCTGTGCGTAAGGGGTTCCAAAGTCCCTATGAAAAAGAACCAGATTCACCGCACGTTAACGAACCCATTTTACTATGGCATCATGCGCATCAATGGCAAACTGATACCGCACGTCTATGAAAAACTGATTGATAAACCCCTATGGGACAGAGTTCAGGAAGTCCTGGAAGGCAGAGCACGGCCGCCGTTCAACGGCGGCTATGGCAAATTGCCGTATTCTCTCAGGGGCTTGGTTCGCTGTTCTACCTGTGGTTATCTTATGACGCCGGAAACCAAAACCAAAAAGAGCGGCAAGCAATACACCTATTTGAAATGCAATCACAGCGATGGTGTTTGCAGGCAGAAGCCCGTGAATGAAAAACTCATATTCGAGCAGCTGGATGTCGAGGTTTTCGACCGAATCCGCATTCCAGAGACCACTTTGGGAAAGCTTAAAAAGAACGTCAGCGAATATATCAAAAAGAGAACCGAGCTGGACGAAAGTACCAAAAGAAGCCTGAACCTTCGCATTATCGCCAATAAGGACATGAAGGACAAGTTGCTGGACTTTTATCTCAAAGGCAAGATTGACGAGAATACTTACAACGTCAGGGAAGCTGAGATTGCGGCGGAAAAGGCAGAGTTGAATGACATGCTTGCGAAGTATAAGGAAATAGACGGCAACATAATCGTAAAGGTTGAAAAGGTGCTCGATTTTGCCGCAAACATAGGAAAACTTATAAAGAGTCCGAACTGCGAGGTCAGACGCCAGCTTTTGGGATTGATTTTATCGGACTGCTTTTTGGAAGGCAAAAAGCTTAGATTTACAATACTTTCGCCCATATCAGCACTAGTAAAAGAGCCCCAAAAGGAAAAATGGTGCGGGTAGCGGGACTCGAACCCGCATTTCCAGCTTGGAAGGCTGGCATTCTAGCCTTTGAACTATACCCGCGATATTTTCATGGCCATAGTCCCCCTTCGCTAAAAGCTACGGGCGACACTCCTTCGCCTTAGCTGCTCGGCTTAGGTGGCTTGCCACCCGTAGCCTCGCAGAGGCGAAGGGTGGTGGGAGCGGGTGGATTCGAACCACCTCAGTCGTACGACAACAGATTTACAGTCTGCCCCGGCTCTCCAACTCCGGCGCGCGCCCTTGAAAAGTTTTGTTTAAGAATATTTTTGGCAGCCCCAACCGGATTCGAACCGGTGTTCTCGCCTTGAAAGGGCGGTGTCCTAGGCCTCTAGACGATGGGGCCAGAAATATTCTTCGGTTGGGACAGCCCCAACCGGATGGCTGCTCGCGGCATGTCCCACCCAACAAAATCTATGATTTTGTCGGGGCCCGGGTGCCGCTCACTAGCACTCGTTGTCGCGAACTTCGTTCGCTGCACTCGACCTGCGCTTTGCTTGCCCTCGCTCACTCGTAAGCGAACCGGTGTTCTCGCCTTGAAAGGGCGGTGTCCTAGGCCTCTAGACGATGGGGCCATTAATTCCCCTCCTCGGGAGGGGTGGCAATTTCGCACTAGCGAAATTGACGGGGTGGGTTTTACCCCGATTTTGACCAGTCCGCCTACGCCAAGGCTACGGCGGACACTCAATTTTCTCAAATTCGCGCTGCGCGCTCATTAGCGAAAATTGGTGGCGGGATTGACGGGACTCGAACCCGCGGCCTTCTGCGTGACAGGCAGACGCTCTAACCAGCTGAGCTACAACCCCAACTTGTCACCCAAAGCCCAAAGGGCGACGGGTGAAGCCCGCCCAGTTTATACTCTTATTCAACAAAAATCAAGGAGTTTTTTCACCATCCTTCGCCCGCTGGGCTTCGGGTGGCAAGCCACCCAAACGGGCGGTTTTCACTTCGCAAGTTATAGCTATTGCTGGCACTGCGCGACGATAAGGCTTTGCTCTGTTTTAAGTTTAGATATCAGTAGGCCGTACGACAAGAAATCTTCATCAGAAAGTGGGTTCGGAACAACAGGGTTAATTGGATTATTAGGATTGTTTGGGTCTTCAACCACTTCCGAAACAGGGATACATTTATTATCACTTTTTACATAACCTTTCCCTTCGTCGCACTTCCAAAAAACGCATACATCTGCATCTCTTTGACCATTTTTGCCTTGTTTCGGCTTCAACGCGCCATCATACAATACCCCACCTTCAGCATCGGGTTTTGTAAAGCCAGGACACCACATTTTAGGGTCTTCAATGCAGGGGCCCCAATGGTCGTCGCGAAGCGCTTGCTGAATACGATTGCCTACTTTTTCAGTGTATTGTCCTTGCATACAAAACTTTATTTTTGGAACTTCATCACAGAACATAAACCCACCGATATCGACATACCGTTCGCCCTTGTTGAACTGCGTGTGGCAACAAGTATACACACCAACACGTGGGTCATGTTCGCAATCGGTTTCCGAGAATAATTGACTGCCGCCCATCAAGCCTCCACCAACCGCGCCGATAGCTGCACCCACTGCTGTGGTAATCCCGATCGGTACGACACTGGCGACAGCTCCTCCAACCATAGCGCCCCCAGCGGCACCTTCAAGCACACTACCCCATGTATGCGGACCTGCTCCTTTGACAGAATCCGCCACCATCAATGCACCACCAAGTGCAGCCAAACCTGTGGCCCATTTCGCGCCACGAGACATCCCTTGCCAATTCGCTTTTGTCCCTTGGGCGATACCCTTGAGACCACCAGCGCCGCCCGCTGCGCCTCCAGCTGCACCGGCCAAAGGAGCACCCGTATTCGACGATGTAAAACCTGGGCTATTCGCAGTAGTAGAAACCGTACCACCTCCAACGCTGCCGCCTGCACCTCCACCGCCAGATGTATAATTAACATTTCCGCCGGACGGAGTGCTGAAATATCCACCTGTTGCCGCCCCTGCGCCAGCGGCTGCCCCGCCAGCCGGAGCAATACCCGCAGCCGACAGCACGTTTGCATTCGATACCCCTTGTCCGCCAACTTTCAGCCCGTTAATAGTATGTCCTGCGGCATATTGAAATCCTCCGGCCTTATTTTGGGCAATACCGGCTTGCTGCAATCTATTTAACTGCTCTGGAGTAAAACTGCTCGGCAAAGCAGGGGCAGTGACTCTTCCCGCATTGGCCGCAACTTGTTGAACCACAGGAGCGCTTACATTGCTTGCAACACTGGGCGCTGCTCCGCTGGATGTGCTGCTATATGAATAGCCGCCGCCAGTGCCCCCGCTGGATGAACCGCTGTATGAATACCCGCCGACGCTACTAGTAGTAGTGCTGCTTGCCACACCTCCCATGCCACCGGCAACATTGTAACCTGCCGCCCTTGTATTAGTATCAAAAATCGACTGCGTAATAGGATTGCCAGCCCCTGGTTGCCCTGCGCCCCATACAAGATTTCCGGCAGTGTTTCTTTCCCAGCCCAATGCCGCCACTTGCGCGGTGTTCAGATTATCGCCAACAAGGGCTGCCGTTGCCGGCGCAAAAACCAATCCGTTGACGGAACAGAAGAATATAATAAAGAACAAACCTAAAAAAGATCTGAATATTTTACTCATACTTTTATTTAATAGTTCCCCCGCATCAGCTTTTTGCAATCTTCAAATTTTATTTGCTTTGTCTGGCATTCAGCCAATATCTTCAAATCTGCTTCTATCGCTATATACTGCGGGTTTATTTTTACCTGTTCCGCACATTTTGCCGCTTTTAACTCCGCTATTTCCTTTTCACGCTCATACCTGGCCTTGTCATCTTCAACCCGTATCGGCTTGTAGGCTTTCGCGTCTTTCCAAGGCTCGTACCCGGCTTTGTTGTTTTCCATGCGTTCGGTAAAACTCAAATCCGCATAAGTCGTCGGGAACTGCGTCGCGCTCAATTGCACATCGTCGCTGCCGTTCTCGCGCTGAAGCGCGCGCATCTCTTTCTGGCGTCCGATGCGGTCTTTCAGCCATTGCGGGTCTTCTCTTTCAAACGGATTTTCCATCGCTAACTGACTTGTCGGCTGCGCCGCGCCGCCGCCTGCAGCCGGGAAACTTATGGTCCCGGCCTGCGCCGGGATGACGCCGCCGCCTAAAACATTCGCGTTCTTTTTATAATCGTCGAACGCCGCGTTGATATAGCCTCCGCATGCTGTCACGTAATTATGCCCGCTCATATTCGACATCTGGATCATCACCGCCGGGCGGATATCCGAAAGCTGCAGACCCGCGCAATTATTCCGCGCAGCGCACTGCTGCGCCACCAGTGTGGAAGCAACCGACCGGCAATCCCCCGCGTTCAATTCCGTCCCCTGGGCGTAAATAGGCTGGGGCAGGCGCTGGTTATACGGGCTGTTGGGATTATAATATGGATTGCTGGAATAAGACTGAACATTTTGAATCTGACCCCAGTTCGACAATGGAAAATCAGCCGCGTATGAAACACCGGCAGCACACAGCGCCAGCACTAATAGCGAATAACAAATTACGAATTTTCTCATTTTCTCTCCGAACAATTATATCAGAAAGAGCAGGGCAATCAAAGCACAAATCATTCCTGCGAAAAAGAACGGCGCGAACGGAATGAACTTTTGCTTCGCGCGCAGCCCCCAGATTCCGCCGAGCAGGGTGGACACTACCAACGCTATCGCCAACCCGGTCACCCCCAGCCACACTCCGCCCGCCGCAAGTAATTTCACATCTCCAAGCCCAACGGGGGAGTTCTTGGTTTTTTTTATTTTCTCGAAAACAATCCCCATCCCAAAGCTCAGCACATACCCGACCGCCGCGGCGATTATCGCTTCGCTCGTATCAAAGAACCAAGGGAAAAAGCCGACCACCAACAGCCCTATCAGCAAAAACGGAAACAGCCACACATCCGGAATTATTCGGGCGCGCCAGTCATGGATGCTCATCATCACCGCGCAGAACGCCGCACACAATAATAAGAGTATAAATATTATGTTCATTTTTGTTTTCCTTTTTTATTTACTGGATTGCTTCGCTGCGCTCGCAATGACAATTCGGTGTTTGTTTCAGACTGTATACCCCATTTTGCCCGTAATTGTCATTGCGAGGAGCCTGAAGGGCGACGCGGCAATCCAGTCAAATAATCTCTTGTCTTTCTTTTTCCAATTATGCTACAATCCATAAGTTATTAAAAGGAAATTATGACATGGCGCAAGTCGGCTGGACGCCCAGTATCTTAAACAAAATGAAAACCCTGCTGGAACGCGGCATGAGCACCGCGGAAATCGGGAAGAAAATCGGCATGTCAAAGAATGCCGTGGTCGGAAAGCTGAACCGGCTGGGCTGGAACAGCAAGGCCAAGGAATCTCCCGTCAAGAAGACCCCTGCGAAAAAAGAAATCGTGATAAAGGTAAAGCCGCCGAAAAAATCCGCGCAAAAGAAAACTCCGGCCCAGATAGCGCAAGAGAAAAAATCCCCCTCCGCCAAGGCTACGGGGGACAGGGCCGCAGGCAAAAACCAAAAGAAAAACCTGGTCGCGCACCAGCATATGATTCAGCACGCAATAGAGCTGGCGCTTTTACGCCCCGATCAATGCCGCTGGCCCATCGGCAACCCCGATTCGGACAAGTTTCATTTTTGCGGCGAAAAAGCGTTCCCCGGCAAGCCTTATTGTTACGAGCATTGCCGCGCAGCTTATCAGATGCCACCGCCAAAGAAGCAGGGATGACGGATGACGGACGAGAGAGAACCCATTTCCAAAACAGAACTAGCCGCGGCGCCGGATTCCGGCATGCCCGTGTTTTCTTTCTCCGCGACCGATGACAACGCGGGCCTCGCTCCCGAATATTTCGAGATAGAGGGGAACAAGTTCGCGGGATTTTACGACGGGGCGCACCGCCTGATTTTCGTTCTGGACGAAACGCATACGGAAAACACTCCGAACGCATTGCTGGTCATCGGGGCGCAGGGCGGCCGCAAGTGGGACGATATCCTGGGCAACGATTACAAGCTTGATCTTGAAGAAATCCGGCCCAAGAAAAACAACAAGTATCAAAAGCTGGACATCGATTACGAAGGGTTGGGGATTTACGGGCAGCTTATCGCCGATTACAGAACCGGCGGCGATACTGGGGCATCTTTGCAAGCGCTGGGCGATTTTCGCGCCCTTGTCGGGAAAAAGCTGGCGGAGGCGCGTCTGTTGGCGGCAACGCGGGAAATCGAAATCGCAAGCGCGACGATGGAAAAAGCCGTTGCCGCCATCGCAAAGCTGCGCGCGCAATTGAAGTCTTTGAAAACAAAGCTGGCCGAGGCAAAGGCCGGCATCGGGAAAAAGCCTACCAAGGAATCCGCCGCCAAGATTTTGAAAATCCAATCGCAGGCGGACAAGGCGGATGAAAAGGAAAAGCGCGCCGAGCAGCGCATGCGCCGCGCGAAAAAACGGCAGGAAGACGCAATGCGCGACGCGGAAACCGCGCGCAAAATTCTGAATGCCGCAGCGCCCGTCCGGGAAGAACGCGTCGTGCAGCCGGTCGGGGCGCACAAAGAGACAAAACACAAGGAGCCGGAAATGGCAGACAAAAATAATCATGAAGAACCAAAGCCTTTGTTCGATCGAGATCCGGAGATAATCGATGATAAAATCGCTTTCCAGCCGATAGGGTTTGAAACAACGGGCTCATTTGACGCAGGCGCCGCGCAGCCGGCTGCCGCCGATACGGTATTCCCGACTCCTCAGCCGGCGGAAGAACCCGCCTACGCTGAAGCTCCGGCGGACAGGCCAATAACGGTCGCGCCGGTTATGAATACGGCGACCCCGATAAACATGACTACGCCCGCATTTTCCGAAACTCCGACGACCCAGCCCGCCGGAGCTTACTCGCCGACGATGCAAATGGCGCCACCCTTCGCCGAGGCTTCGGGTGGCAGGCCGGTGCATCCTGGGGGCGGCGGAATGATGCCTTTGTCGCCCGGAACGCATGGCGCGAACAATAAAAAACCGACCGCGATTTATTATATTATGCTGATACTGCTGATCGGCTTGTCGATATTGACTCTTTGGTTGTATCAGACACGTATGGATAACGCAGCGGCGCCGGAATTGGCGTCAGCCTCAAATCAGCCGGAATTGATAACCGCTCCGAAGATATCAAAAACCGCGCCGCGGCCCCAAGCGACCGACAGATATATATATGTGCCGGCCCCCGGCGGAACCGCAGCAAAGACCGAGCCCGCGCCGCAACCTCAGCCGTTTCTTGAACAGCCCGCGTCAAAACCGGAGTATAGAATAGTATCGCAGCCGTACTTCGAAGCCGAAGAAGAAGAGGCTGTAACGGTCAATAAGCCGGAATACTCGCTGTTGGGCCCGTCAAGGTACGAGCCGGAGGCCGCGCCAGAGCCGGTCATAGAGCAGCAATACTTTGCGGAAGAATCCGAGTATATGAGAACGAGCCAAGCCGAAGGCGGGCGAAGTTCGAATAACTACGAGGATACGCGCAGCGAAGCGAGCGAATCTGATGTCTATGAGATAGCGGCAGGCGGAAGCTTATCAGGCAACTTGTCCGAAATGGCGGCCGAGGAAGATTTTTACGAAGCTCCGTATGAAGCGCCAATGGCCGCACCCGAACCCGAGGTTTTCTATAACCCCAGCACGGATAACAGCACATATGCGGATTTCTCGGACGAATCCCCCTTCGCCGAGGCTATGGGGGACAGGCTGCCCGCGCAGGAAGCTATGGAAGAACCCCAGCAGCAATACTGCAGCAGCGGCACCGAACCGGACGAGGACGGCTGCTGCCCGGGCGAGAATCTGCAATGGGTGGAAAGCTTTAACGGGTACGGCTGCTGCTCGGCCGAAGATGGTGAATGCTATCCGCCGATGAGGTAAAAAAACGCGGGCAAGCCCGCGTTTTTTAATGACTAATTACTAATGACTAATGTTTAATGTTTAATGATTAATGTATGACATATACGATGTCCTTTATAAAGGACAAGTATGAATTTTATTCACTGGTATTAGTAATTAGTAATTAGTCATTGGTCATTAAAATGTCTCCCGCAATAATTTCCGCGGCGGGGCGCGTCCGGTGCCAGAGTTTATCCGCGCTTGCCAATTGGGAAATCATCTTTTCGCGTGCCTCTGGATTTTCCAATTTGCAGACTTCGCGCATTATGTTTTCCACAGTCGCATGCTTGCCCAATAATTCCGGATAGACCGTTTTCTTTAGCAGAATATTCACCAGCGATACCCATTTTATTTTTAAGAACAAGCGCGCCAGGAATTCTGTAAATGGATTCATTCTATAAACAACAATCGCAGGAATATGCATGATGGCAAGCTCTGCCGAAACTGTGCCGCTGGCCGCAATCGCAATGTCCGTTTTTGCGAACAAATCATATCGTTTTGCAGCTGGAATAAGCTCTGGTTTAAAACAATAATTTGCAGTTTGTTCGCGAATATATTTTTCAGTAGTCTCAACAACCGGGATATAAAAATTCCACCAAACATTTGGATTTTGATAACAAATCTGCTCGGCCGCGCATCGCAGCAACGGCAATAATTTCTTTACCTCTGACATTCGCGAACCGGGAATAAGAGCAATATTTTTTTGAGGGCGTAAGCCCGCATTTCCATCGGCAATAAAACATTCGCGCGGAGAATTTTTTAATGTATGTTCCGTTTCCTTTTTTACTTTTGCCATTTGCCATTTGCCATTTGCCATTATCCCATCCGCAATCGGATGCCCTACGGGAATTGTGTTCAGGCCATGCTGAGTAAAATAGGGAACCTCGAAATCAAAAAACGCATACAGGCGGTCAAAGATTTTCGCAAACTCTTTTGCGCGCCCGGGCCTCCACGCCCAGACTTGCGGCGCAACAACATGATAAAATTTTGACGGGCGTGATTCTTTTTCCTTTACTTTTTTTATAACGCGTTTTACAAATCCGGGACTATCAATAGTCAGAACTATATCCGGCTGAAATTTTATAATAGCATTTACGGTCTCGCGAATTCTGCGCGTCAAAGTCCGCGCGCGCGCCAGGACTTCAAAGAATCCCATCACCGCCAGATCCGAAATCGGAAACAGAGATTGCAGGCCCGCGGCGCGCATATGCTCGCCCCCGATGCCTGCGAACACAGTGTCACGGGGCAGCGCGCGCATGATTTTCTCGCCCAGAACATCGCCGGATACTTCGCCTGCGATTATAAAAATCTTGAGGGGTTTGCTCACTGTTTCGCCGAAACGCCGCGCTGCGACCGGTTTTCTATAAAGTCAATCGCATCCATAGCGTATTTGTTATTCTTTACTTCCTTACGAACATTCTTCAGCCTGTCCGCCGCAGTCGTGCCGTCTTCTTCTTTGGAAAAGAACGCGGTGTAAACCGCATGGATCGCATGAATGTCTTCGGTCGTAAAGCCGTGGCGCATCAATCCGACCTTGTTGATCGTGCGGTAAACGCCATGGCGCCCTTCGAATATGGAATAGGGAAGAACGTCCGTCGCGATTCCGGTCATCCCGCCGACAAAAGCGTTGCGCCCGATGCGGCAGAATTGAACGATGCCGCTGGCCGCCGATATAATCGCATTATCTTCTATCTCTACGTGCCCGGCAACCTGAACCAAGTTTGACATGACGACGCCATTGCCTATCTTGCAGTCATGCCCGATATGAGCATTCACCATAATTTGGCAGTCGTCGCCGATTTCGGTGCCGGTGCTGGCCGGAGTTCCGGAATGAATCGTCACATATTCGCGAATACGATTGCGCTTGCCGATAGAGAGACCGGTCATCGTGTCATGGTCTTGAAATTTCAAGTCTTGGCTCATAACCCCCAGCACCGCAAAAGGATAGACGATCGTGTCGTCGCCGATTTCCGTATGGCCGTCTATTACCACGCTGGATACCAATTCCACGCGGTCGCCCAAGGTGACGTTTTCGCCGACCGTGCAAAACGGCCCGATTTTCACGTCCGCGCCGATCTTGGCGTTTTTATGAACTATTGCGGTTGGATGAATCATAACGCTGGATTATATCCGCAGCGCATGAGAATCTGTATTAAATTAATATAACGAATTATAACAACCCTTCGCCAAGGCTTCGGGTTGCAAGCAATCACTAAATAAGACTACGGATTGCGCCCGCCGCGTCAAACTTCGGTTTTTCTCGCATCAATATAATCGCCGCGCAGACCAGCACGGGCATAGCGGTCAAAATCCCGAACAGGCAAAGCGACAGAACCCAAAGGTCTTCGGACGCGGACTTCAACATTGGCGCGTCCTTCGCCGCATGATGACGCACGGCAAGAAACGACGTCGCCGCAAAAACCAGCCCCAAGCAAAGGAACGCCAGCGCGCTTTCCGTCAGAATGAACAGGACGAATACCATTACCGCGATTGCCCGCGCAAGCCACATGAGCTTCTTATACCAGGATTCTTTCAGCCAGCCGGACGGACGGACGACGCGCGTCATAATGCTGCCGATAATCGCAAGCGCCGCCGCCATCAGAAACAGAATGTGAATTACCGTCAGATGCCCCAATTGGCCGAATCGGAAGAACTCCGGCTGCATAATCAGCCCGAATGTCAGCGCCGCCGTCAGGGCTATGACTATGAAATCCAGATCGAATTCCGCGCGGTTGTTTCGAATCATCCAGCGCCCAGCGCCGAATCCGAACAAGACCGCGGCGAATTGAACCAGCGCCGCATGCCAATTGCCGAACGCGCAAAGCCCGACCACGACGGCGACAACGAACGGAGCGGCGACATCGGTCCTTTTCTTCCACCTTGTCCACCGGAGCCTTGGCGAAGGCGGATTTTCCTTTGTCTTTATAAGACTTCCGACGGATTCGACGCGCCAGCCCGCGAACAGAGAAATAACGAAAATACATGCCGCCGTAACGGTTAAAAGCCCCATCGATACTCCGTCGCGCAAAGCGTCGAAATTCTGGTGAGTCAGCAGCCAGACCGCGATGAACAAAACCGACCAGCCGGCAAGGGTCTGACGCTTGGCTTTGAAATCTCCGGGCAGGAATCGCTTTGAAATTTCCGGCGCGAAAATCCAGAAAATCGCGAATATGGGCAGGCACAGCAAAGCGCTCCAAAAGAAATCCGGACCGCGCAGCGCGATATTGTTAAAGCTGCTGACTGCAGATTGAACCACAAGCGATGGGTCAAACATTATAATTTGCCTTTCTAGTAAGAAGTCCTTATTATAAGAGCGTATGAATCAAAAACAAGACTTTTTTACAGCGCTGGGCGGGCGAGTGAAATTTCGCCATGGAAACTACAACCTAACCAGCGACGCCGTATGGCTGGCAGCATTCGCGGCGGGCAAAAAAGCAAAAACGATTTTGGATGTGGGCATAGGAACAGGGGGCGCGGCGCTTTGTCTGCTGGCGCATAATTCGAATCTGCAAGCCACAGGAATTGATATTTCCGAATCAATGCTGGCCGAATGCGCGGAAAATGCCAAGCTTAACGGCCGCGAATTAGAGCTGATTCGCGTGGACATTTTCAAATGGAAGACGAACAGGACTTTCGACGCCGTCATAACCAACCCCCCGTATTTCAAGGGCAGCGCGGCAAGGCACAATGCTCATCACAACGCGGATATATACGAATGGACGCAGAAATGCCTGAAGCGCGTGCGCCCGCGCGGATACTTTTTTACTATAGTCGATAGCGCGGTCGCCGACCAAATCATCGCGGCGCTGCATGCGGGCAGGGCGGGCGAGATAGAAATCCGGCCCCTGTTCGGCGCGAAGAATATTGCGGAGCGGGTTCTGATAAGCGCGCGTTTGGGCGTCAAAACCGGCACGAAAATATTCGCCGGCCGACAGATGAATGATGAAATGGTATTAAGGGATGGCTTGACTTTTGGTGAAAATGTATTATATTAAAAGCTCGGGCGGACGAAGCAAGAAGCCAGCGGGTCAGGGGGAAACCAGCAGCCCAGCGTCCCATATCGGGTCGCCCACTTATTTTTATTAATCGTAATACAAGGGCGGAATGTTTTCCGCCCTTGTATTTGCATTTTCTTATTTTACGATGTATAATTGCGCTGACGCCAAGCGTTTTGGCGTTGAGGAATAAGAACCTCTTACGGTTGTCTTAAAAAGACGTAAAACTCCTGTCCAGGCAGGAGGCCGTCGAATAAGGCCTATGTCTAATAAGGCGGGCTATCCGTATAGTTCTTATCCTCCTGCCACTTTTTTTCTAAAAAAAAGTGGCTTTTTAATTTAAGGAGGAAAAAATGACAGAACCGCCGACCGACGAAGAAACAAAAACCTTCCAAACGATGATTACCCTGGCCATCGCGGAACTCTCCGAGTATCCTTCTATTATGGCCTTGTTATGCGGAGTGCAAAGAATCAAATCCGAATACGAAAAAATTCTTAGCCGGCCGCCTATTTTTTTGGGGTTTATACTGATAACTCAGCAAAATTATTATAAATGAGAATTATAACGCTATATATAGCAGAATCTACGGGAAAATCAAGATATCTTTGACCGCAAGAATACGCTGTATATCTCCAATCTGAAATTCGTGCAGATTAACCTTTCTCTGTATAGGTTTGACTTTAATAGGTATTTGGACGGCACACGACCGCGTCCGCATTTTATGGACGCTGATTATGCGAAAGAACTAACGCAAACTACGCCATCTGTCCGTATCAACTTTGAAGGCGGGCAGATTACTGACGATTTGGACGATAATCTGTTATAGAAATTAAAGTTCAGGATTATTTTTTGTTGCAACCCAAGATTGCATCCATTTATCCGCCTGTTCTCTTTCTGGATTTCTGTATGAATGTTGATTCTTTACTTTCGGCGTATGTGGAATCTCGTTATTTTTCATCATTTGAAATAGGGTAGATTTATCGGACAGTTCGGCAAACTGGTATCCATTATCAAACTTTAATATAAATGTCTTTAATAATTTGTTGTTTGCTACGTTTGTCTCAAAATGTTCTTTTTCATTAAACTGGCTTACATCTGTCGCAGCAATTCCAGGGTTATCATCATAACCATAGAATACGTCTTCCAACGTCTCGTCGTGATAAAAAGCATTATCTTGGTTACCAGCATAAACATTTACCAAACAACATGGAATTTGCGGAAAAAGTTTTATGGCTCGTGATAATTTTATTCGTGAAAATTTGTTCCACATAACAAACGCGGATCCATGAACCAATCCACTTGTCTGAGTTTCATCGGTGAGATGTCCATATACACGAAACAGATAATATGGCGGATTGTCCGTCCAAACTGGACTTTTGTAATATGTATCTTGAAAATCTTGAATACCCATCCAGGATTGCTGTTCCAGTGCTTTTGATATGTCTTCGGTGGAAAATTCAACAGCGTTATTTTTCATGTTCGTATTATATCACAAATAATGTATTTAGAAACTTAAAAAGTTGAAAATCCGCCATTGTTGGCGGATTTTCCTTGCTTTTACCCAAAATCAGCCCGATTTATTAAAAATTCATAAAATATCTTGATTTTCCCGTAGATTCTGCTATATATAGCGTTATAATTCTCATTTATAATAATTTTGCTGAGTTATCAGTATAAACCCCATTTTTTTGCTTGAATCCTATTGAAAAATTTCCTATATAACGAATCATGGCAATGAACAAAAAGACAGTAGCTCCGAATATGGTCGACGCTTACATAGGTCAGCGCATTCGTCTGCGTCGCAATATTATGGCGATAACTCAAAAAGATCTGGCCGGAAAATGCGGCATCACTTTCCAGCAAATACAGAAATACGAGACCTCTGGAAACAGAATCTCCGCAAGCCGTCTGTTCCAAATCGCGGCGGCGCTGGAAACTCCGGTTGCGTTCTTTTTTGCAGGACTTACCCCCAGCCAGGCAAGCCCGATCGGAGATGCGGACTCGCCCTATGCGGCTTCAAAAAGATTCAAGGTCGCAGAACCGTCGGAAAACGATCCGATGGCCAGCAACGAAACGCTGAAGCTGATAAATCTTTATTGGAAATTGCCCAACGACGAAATGCGAAAGCATATCATGGCCTTGCTGGAAACTATGGGGAGCTAGCGTGAAGGTGAAGGTGAAAGGTGGATTAGAGAATATGAATAACATTGTCCTTTATAAAGGACAACATATATTGTTGCGCTGACTCACATGCACTTTCACTTGCACTTGCACAATAATTTAAACATCGCCAAATACTCGATATTCCCGCTGCCGCCCTTCACGGGCGATTCGATTGTTCCGATATGTTCGTAACCCAGCCGCGTGAAAGATTCCACGGCTTTTTTTATGCTCGTCTCGCGATCTTTTTCCGATTTTATAACGCCATTATGCTTGGCCGCAACCGCGCGCGGAACCTCGAACTGGGGCTTTATAAGCGCGATAATATGTGCGGGGTGCCAGTTTGCGACATTTTGCGCGATATTGGACAAGGAAATAAACGAGACATCGATAACCGCCAAATCAATCGGCGCGATCGGGAGCAGGGCGCGGATATCGGTATTTTCAAGAGATACGACGCGCGGATTGTTTTTCAACTCCGAAATCATCTGGCCGGTGCCGACTTCGACCGCGAAAACTTTCGCGGCGCCGCGATTTAATAAAACCTCGGTAAAGCCGCCGGTGCTGGCGCCGACATCCAGGCAGGCAAGGCCGGCCGGATTAACACCGAAATAATCCAAAGCATGTATAAGCTTCAAACTTCCGCGTCCGGATTTATAGGGAAGATAAATTACTTTAACTTTATCTGATTGTTTTATGATTTGACTAGGCTTTTTGCGCGCAATGCCATTTATAAAAACGAGACCTAAATCGATCGCGGCGGCAGCTTTAGCACGCGTTGGATATAAATTTTGTTGAACAAGATGAACATCCAATCGCATTAATATTGCCCACGATCTTTTTTTACCCATTCCATAATCATTTTCTTAAAATTCGGGGTCCATTTGCCGTGCAGGCTATCGAAATCGCAAATATAGTCAAGGTGAGCCTCCATCGATCTTATATATTTCCAAGTATCGGCCACATTGGGCGGAATTTCGATATCTTTGCCTGCGGCCGCCCATAAAATCGGAGTCGTTTTATTCATTCCGGCATGTAGAAATTCGCGCGAGTAAAAGGGCACTATCGCGACGGCTTTTTCGGGTTTTATTATGTCGTTCAAAACCAGCCAAAGCGCCATAAATCCGCCTTGGGACGCCCCGCAAAGTATAAATTTCTTCAGTTTGCGCCGGCTGATTTCTTTCTTGATAAATTCGGCGCTTTGTTGGATTTCCGCCATTACCAACCTTGGGTCGCGGTCTTTATACTTTCCAACCGGGTTCTGGAACCAAGAAAATTTGCCGGGATGGTCGAGGCTGGAGTGGGGCGCATTAAAAGAAATGACGTTTTCCTTGCCCCCGGCAAGCCGCCGAATAAACTTAACCCGATCTGCGGCATCTTTATCAATAATAAGATCTTCCTGCCCGACGCTTGAGTCAGCCCCTTGAAGATATATAAGTTTAGTCATAAAAACTCCGTGCTACTGCGAAACAAAAAAACTCCTGATATTATGTATTGTTGCGGCTTGGGGCCCCGTGTCCCAAACGCGACTATACATAATATCCATTATGCGCCTTTGTGATATAATATATCTTGTCACCCTGCAAAAGAAAATTTGGGGTGCGATTTTCTCTCTCATCGCGCCCCACCACTACTAAAATTGCCACTACCGAACTATCCCAAAATCTTTTTCTTTTCAGCGTCGAATTCTTTCTGGCTGATGATTCCCTTTTGCTTTAACTTATGCAGCTTTTCCAACTTATCCGCGATGTCCACCTCCGCCAAGGCTCCGGCGGACAAGTCGCCCGCGTAACCCCTGCACTGACCCGGCTGCCTGCCCACCGGAGCCTCGGCGGAGGTGGGCCATACCAGCGCCAGAACCAGCGCAACCAGCCAGGTTATCCCCAAGAATATCCCGCACCAGGAAAGTACCGTGATTGTCGTCAGCTCGGCCCCGGAAATCCCGCGTCCGCGCGCGATAAGTATCGGTATCTGAATCACAAACACCAGCGCAACTATACATAATACCGCTATCGCAAACATTAAAAACCAAGCCATTGCCATTTGTGCCCCCTTTTCTTAACTGATTTCTTTAATCCTGCGAATCCGGCGCTCTATCGCGTCGAACGGAGCGTCCAGGAACTCCTGCACGCAAAGCATCGCGATTTCCGGGTCGATTTCTTCCGAAGAAAGCGCAAGCACATTTATATCGTCATGGAATCTGTCCTCGCGCGCTTGTTCCGGCCTTTCACACCTCGTCGCGCGGATATGACGGAATCTGTTGGCCGCTATCTGCGCGCCGCCTCCGAAACCGCATATCACTATCCCGCGCCCGTCCGGATCGTTCAGCATAGCATCCGTCACGCGTTTTGTAATCTCAGGAAAATCCACCATCGTCTTTGGGTCGTCCGTGCCAAGATTCACAACCTTGTGCCCCGCCGCGTTCAACATCTCTATCAAATAAAGCTTCAGCCCCACGCCCCGATGGTCGGCCGATATATAGATATTATTCGACATCGCACGCGCCTCCTTTTCTGCAGACCAGCCTGCACTCCAGCTTATTATTATTCGTGATATTCAATTTCTTATAAGACAAGACGCCCGTCATCTCCGCGTCCGAGAATATATTCGCCACGTCCACGGTCGCAGGCCCGTCCATAAATCCATGCAGAAAAAGATTCTTCGCGACCAGCTTGCCGATTACCCTGCCTCCGCGCCCGATCACCACGGTATCCGCCAAGACCTTGCCGTTCACCGTTCCGTGAATCTGGACTATGTCGTTGTTCTTTATATCGCCGGTGACCTTGGCGCCCGCGCCGATTATCGTTGGGCTGGTTTTTTCTTTAGAGTTGGTAAATGCGAACATATTTATTCTCCCTTTACAAACGAATAAGGATTAAACGGGTTGTCGTTATATCGGATTTCATAGTGCAGATGCGGGCCCGTCGTGCGGCCGGAGTTTCCGCCCAACCCTATGATATCCTTGGCGCGCACGATGTCGCCGCGCTGGACGCTGAACTTCGACAGGTGCGCGTAAAGCGTCGTGAAGCCCAGCCCGTGCTCTACCTCCACCACCTTGCCATATCCGACTTTCTCGCCCACGAATACCACCCTGCCCGGCGCCACGGCGAATAAGGGCGTGCCCGCGACTCCGGCGAAATCAATTCCTTTGTGCGGAACGGTCTTGCCGTCCAATGGGTGCTCGCGCTCGCCGTATTTTGACGTAATAGTCGGCTTTTTGACCGGCGCGCCCAGCGGCAAGATAGAAATCGCGCGGGACAAGCCATGCCACATGTCTATCTTCTCGGCAAGCTCCTTGTACTTTTGATCTATATCCTTGTCCAAATCGAAAGGCGTTATCGCGCCGCCGACGATATTGTTGCTGAATGACAGCGCCTGCTGTGCCAAAGCCTTGTCGTTCAGGCCCAGACTTGCCAGCGTTCCGCGGATTTTGCCCACGTTCTTATTCACCGAATCCAGGTTTTCCCTGGTAAGCTTCGCCACGCGCTCGTAAATCTGCACCGAAGCGTCCCCGACCGTAACCATTGACTTTTCCAGGTTTTTGTTGGCTTCGCGCAGTTGGCGGTTTTCTTCGCGCGTAAGCTCGTATTCGACCGATATCTCTGATACCTTGGTAATTTCCGGCGCATAGTCCGCGTCCGTCATCATATTTCCGATGCGCGTCCCCAGCATTTCTATCTGCGCCCAGGTATTGACCCGGCGCTTCAAAAGGTCTTCCAACGCGTCTTTTTTCAGATTCTTGCCGTTTATAATCTTGTCGTCTATGTTGTTCATTTCCTTGTGCAGATCGGCGTATCCTTTATAGAAAGCGCCCAAATCCGACATATGCTGAGCGTGCTGGGCGCGGGCTTCCTCTAATTGACGAGTGCGCTTTTGCAGCAATGGGCGGTGATATACGAAAACATAGGTGGACCACGCCGCCCAGATGACCAGGACGACTTTGCCCATAGTCCTTGCGAACCGCCAGAAAGAGGTTTGATGGAACGATTTGATGTCTCCGTTCAAAGTGGTGATAACAAAATCGCGCGGCGGAAAGATGCGTGCGACAAGGCGCCAGACCGCGCGAAACGGCGCGGTCAAAAGAGACACCAGGGAAGAATAATAACGTGCTATCCAGTTTAACATGCTTGGGATACTATACTACCCAAGGAAACGGGTGTCAAGAGGCCCATTAATGACTAATGACAAATGACTAATTGGGCGCTTATATTGGTCATTCGTAATTAGTCATTAGTCATTAAAAAACCCGCGCTTTGCGCGGGATTTTTACTTCACAATCTTCTTTATTTTCTTTCTTATAACGCCCAGCTTTTTAATGGGATTTATATCTTTTATCAACTTATCGATCCCGGCTTCGGGCGCCAAAGGCGCATCCACGGGAACCACATCCGCGCAGCAATTCGGGCACTTGGTCGCCTTGACCGATATATTAGTAAAGCAATAAGGGCATTCGCGCGTGGTCGCGGACTTGGCCGTCCTGAAATTATTTACCATCTTTATGAATAAGAATACCGCGAACATTGTCAGGATAAAACTGACCAGCGAATTCATAAACAGCCCTATTCCGATTTTCGTATTCCCCAGCGAAATCGCAATATCGGACATGTCCGTATTGCCCAGCAGCAGTCCGATCGGCGGCATGATGACGTCTTTGACCAGCGAATTCACGACGCTGTTCATAGCCGCTCCGGCAATAACGCCGACCGCCATGTCTATCGCACTGCCACGCTCCGCGAATTCGCGGAATTCTTTCAGGAATTTTCCAATCATATTAACCCTCCATCAATAATTAAACCGGCCTTATGTCTTTTTCTGATGCTTCTTTATAGCGGCGACGGTCTTGGCCAGAGTTTTGGACAGATGCTCGTCATTCGTTTCAACAACGATATCCGCCTCGGCATAAATTTTGTATCTTTCGGCAATCAAAGTGGAAAGGATTTTCTTTGAATCGGCATTCAGCAATTGGGGCCGCGTATCGCGGAAATTCGTGCGCTTTACCAATAAATCGAGGTCCGCCTTCAGCCATATCGTCAGGGCTTTTTCCAGCGCCAGCTTTCGCACGGCGGGAGTGATGAAGGCGCCCTCGCCCGTCGAGATTACTTTCAGATAAGGCGGCGAGGACAGCAATCGGGCCAGCACGCGCTCTTCCACCCGGCGGAATTCCTCTTCCCCATAAAGCGAGAAGATATCGACGACGGAACATCCAGCGGCGGCTTCTATCTCCTTGTCGGAATCGACGAAAGGAATATCCAGGCGCCGCGCAAGCATCCGGCCGACCGATGTCTTTCCCGCGCCCATCAGGCCCACCATAACGATCGGCCTGTCCAAGTTTATATTAGTGTTGCTGGTCATGCCGGAAATGATACAAGTCCCTTGAGCCATGCGCAAGAGTTTTTTATTTCCTTTTCTTTCCTGCGCACTTGTATGAATTTTTGTCGGCGACCGACAAAGCGATCGCGACTGCCTGCCTATGCGGACGCCCTTGCTTCACTTCGGTGCGGATGTTTTCCGAGATGGCTTTGCGCGAACAGCCTTTTACTAGTGGCATTATCTCCTCCTTTTGCGTGCAAAGAAGAATACCATTTTCACGATTTAAAAAACATAGGATTAAAGACTTATTACATACACAGCAGTCTTATCATTTCCGATACCGGTATGCGCTCTTGGACCCAGGTGTCCGTGTTGTATCCCTTCCAGCTCATACTGGTGACAGACGAGGGACCCGTTCTGGTTTCCGTCGCCACGGCCACGGTGTTTTTCTCGGTGCCTCTTATATTGGAGTTATAAAACATTATTTCGTCTATGATTCTCGACAGGTATTCGTCGACTTTGGAATTATCCAGCATTCGGTTTTTGCTTGCGCAGAACTCCTGATAGGTAAAGCATTTATTTCCCATATTGACGCGCGCATGATCGCTGAAATCTCTCAACGCATAGGCATATCCCAGCGCGAAGCACCAATGGGCGTAACCAAGAAAGTCGCATATCGTATCCAGCCTTCCGCTTGCGGGGCCGGTCTCGCGGGCGGAAATCTGCCCGGACAAGGTCGGATCATGATGGAAAAAACTGTTATATTTTGCATATCTGTCCAAGCACTCGTCCTTGCTCCCGACAAAGGAGCCTTTCAGATAATTTATATACTGGGATTTCGTACTGATAATCACGTAATCTTGCGACGGAGCGGGAGGCGGCGTTCCGGTCTGCGCGGCCGGAACATTAAGGCGCGGCGATCCTTTGCCGCCCATCGGGCCGGCGCGCGGCGTTATCAACGCGCGTACCAAAGTCGACATATCCGAATAAATCTCGGAATAAACGGAAGACAGCAATGGGATTGAATCGGCATTATCGTATGAGGGGCGCGAAGGCTGCGAACCTTCCGACCGCGGCGACGGTATCGCCGCAAGCGGAACAAGCGATAAAAGCGTAAAAACACAAAGCCCGCGCAATTTAGCCCTCTCCCCTAATATTAGGCTAATTTTAACAGAAACATTCGCTTTTTTGAAGTTATAAAATCAGGTGCTTTATATAACTCACGATTTCAATTATAGGAAACAGGAAAAGCACCAGCGAGCCGTCCAGAATAGTTCTCTTCACCAACCGCAGGTTGATTTCCGCCACTTCTCGCGCTTTCCATTTCGAGAAATTCGGGAACAGCATCGGAACTTGTTTTTGATAGTCCGCATACTCCTTGCCGAATTTCTTCAAAAGAAATTTTTCCTCGTTCAAAATCATTGGGAAAAAACAAGCCCAATAAAACACCATTAAATATAAAAGCAGCTCCGCGCGGCCGATCAGCAATCCGATTCCTATTATCATAAAGAACGAGAAAAAATACAGGGGATGCCGGACGACGGAATACATCTCCGTTTTCACGACCTCTTTGTTTTTATGCGATGCGATGGTCAAAGACGAATAAATACGTCCGATAACGCCCGCAACCAGAAACAAGCTGCCAAAGCCTTCCGATAACTCGAAAATATAAGGAGAAAATGACCATAACGGGTCGGTGAATAGCCAAAGCCCGACGAATATCAGGCCGGTCACCCATAAAAACGGTTTTCTGTAATGGTTAATCCATCCTTCTTTTTGCGGTATCAGCTTCATTTTTCCTATCCTTTTTTTGGCGTAAGCCACCCGAAGCCTTGGCGTAGGGGTGGCGACCCCACCAGGAGTCGAATCCGAGCGTATAAGCATACAAAAATTTTCGTTATTAGAAAATTTTTGATGTACGCGTCGCAAGGATGCAGCGGTGGCGTTGCACAGTGTTCTTGGCGACCCCACCAGGAGTCGAACCTGGATCTAATTCTTAGGAGGAACTTGTTCTATCCTATTGAACTATGGGGTCATCGGGCGCCATTTTAACCCCATCTTCGCTAAATTGCAAGCGGCTTTCAATCCATCTGATAATATACGGTATTGATTTATCTTTGGCATCGTTCTGGACTATTCTGTGCTTTGCGTTTTCGTATATCATCAGCGTTTTATCCAAGCTGCCGAACTTCTCTAACATCGCGCCTAATTTCCCCGAATTCACAAAGACATCGAACCGCCCGCCAAGCATCAGCACAGGAATGCGGATATTTTTGAACCCGCGCGCGGCGCGGCGAACCCCGTCTATAAATGCGGCCTTTAACAACCTCAATGTATAAGACCGGCATGACAGCGGATCGCGGCGGCTGTATTTCAACATGTCCTTGCTTTCGCTGACCCGCTTTTTGATTGCGATTTTTCCAAATATTCTTGTCGGGCATAAACGCAAAACCTGCACGGGCCTGGGCGTTTCTAACGAAGGGCTGGAAAGAATCAGCACATCCGCCGCACCGCCGTTTGCCGCATATACGGAAGCGACCAGCCCGCCCATCGAATGCCCGAAAATCGCAAGCTTCAAATCCGGATGTCGGCTTTTTATATGGCGGACGAACAGATCAAGGTCCGACAGGAAACCATCAAAATTTTCCGCGTCTCCGCGCCGTCCCCCGCTTTCCCCGTGCCCCCGCAAATCAACGGCAAATACCGAAATGCCGGACGCGGCCAAGCTATTTATAAACTCTTCATACCGGCCTTTGTGTTCGGCCAGGCCATGCAGAATAATCACTCCAAGTTTCGAATTCTTTACATACCGGTCAAAATACGCCAGTTTTGTGCCGTCGCCGCTGACGAGAAAATTCGTTTTCATAACAGCCCCCGACTTCTCATCTTCATCAGGTTTTCAGCGGTGGATATTACAGTCAAAATTACGACTATATAAACCAGAATTGTGACAATAATATCCGGAACGCCGACCAGGATTGCCATTATCAGGAACATCTGGAATGCGGTATTCGCCTTGCCGGTAATAACGGCGCCAAGCACGGCGCCTTTGCCCGCAGCCATCAGGCGTAATCCGGTTATTATAAAATCCCGCGCGACAATCAGTATCGCCAGCCAAGCGGCAACCGCACCCGCACTCACCAGCGCGATAAGGGCCGAACATATCAACAATTTATCCGCCAAAGGATCCATGATTTTCACGAAATCGGTCATCTGCCCGCGTGCCCGCGCAATAATACCATCGAATAAGTCCGTAATTGCGGCCAAGGCAAACACCGCCAGCGCGTAAATCTGCAGCCCGCTGAAAAACAATGCCAAAAACACCGGAATCAGCAGAATTCGGAGTAAAATCAATTTAGCCGGTACAGTCATAAACTTATTATACCATAAAAAAGAAAAATCCATAAAAACTTCACTTCTCGCCCAAACTGGCAAGGCGCTCAAGCTGGTCGGCGGCGGTTAATGCGTCAATCATCTCGTCCAAGCCTTCACCGCCCGCAAGAATGTCTTCAAGTTTATAAAGGGTCAATTTTATGCGGTGATCCGTAACCCTTTGTTCAGGAAAATTATACGTCCTGATCTTCTCGGAGCGGTCGCCGGAACCAACCATGGACTTTCTTGAAGCATTACTTGAAGATTCTTGTTCAACCCTTTGTTTTTTATACAATTTAGAGCGTAGCATTGCCATACAAAAAACACGATTTTGTATCTGCGAGCGCTCAGATTGGCTGCTTACGACTATCCCGCTGGGCAAGTGCGTGATGCGAACCGCGGAATCGGTCTTGTTAACATGCTGGCCGCCTGCCCCTTGCGCCCGAAAAGTATCGATCCGCAAATCTTTTTCTTCTATTGTCACATCAATTTCTTCGGCTTCGGGCATGACCGCGACCGATACCGCGCTGGTATGGATGCGCCCACTGGCTTCCGTTTCCGGAACACGCTGAACTCGGTGAATTCCGGACTCAAATTTCAACCGCGCATAGGCGCCCAGACCGTCTATTTTAAATATGATTTCCTTATAGCCGCGCAAGCTGGTCGCGTTTTCTTCAATTATTTCTATCTTCCACCCCGAACGCAAAGCATAAGAGTTGTATTGCTGGAACAAATCGAATGCGAATAAAGCAGACTCTTCGCCGCCGACGCCGGCGCGAATTTCCATAATCACGCTTCGGTCATCCGCATCGTCTTTGGGCAACAAAGCAATTTGAAGTTTGTGTTCAACTTCCGGTAATAACTTTTTGAATTCGATTAATTGTTCTTCGGCCAAAGATTTTAGCTCCGGCTCCTTTATCATAGCATTTGCGTCCGAAATTCCGGCTTGGATTTGAAAATATTCGGCAGCGATCGGCAAAATTTCCGACAGCTGAGAATACTCCTTTGACAGCTTTGATAATTCGGCGCCAGATATCATCCCAGAGTTCATCTGGGATTCTATCTGCGCTGCGCGATTTTGAATATCTTTTAGCTTCTGTTCCATATCATTCACACAATTTTATTTTTCTGGATTGCCGCGTCGCTTGCGCTCCTCGCAATGACAAGTGAGAGTATATTAAACACCGAATTGTCATTGCGAGCAAAGCGACGCAATCCAGTCATTAAGATCGGTTTTTACCTGTTCTCCCGTTGCCATATTCTTGACTGTCAGCATTCCGGATTTTACTTCATCTTCGCCGATTATTATGCTGAATCTACTCTTTATTTTATCAGCATACTCCATTTGATTTTTGAACTTTCTATCGGCATCCAAGTATGGCACAGCAACGATTCCGGCTTCTCGCAACGCCGTCAAAACCGACATTGCGAACGCTACCTGCGCCTGCCCCATAACCAGCACCGAAACATCGACCGGATTTTCAAACCTGGTTAAATCAATCCTATTATCATCCATCAAAGCGACCAACATTCTGGAAATCCCGATCGCAGCCCCTGCCCCTATTATCGAAGTTTTCGAAAATTTCGATGCCAGTTCGCCGTATCTGCCGCCACCACACACCGATCCAAAGTCTGGATAGTTATTCAAATAAGTTTCATAAACCAAACCGGTATAATATGCCAATCCGCGCATTATTGAAAGATCAATTTTTGCGTTTTTTACACCCATTGCGGTTAATAAAGATTCAAATTCCATTATTTCTGAAATGGCCGAATCCAAGTTTGCAGATTGGTTTAAGAATGATTTGTAACCGGTTGTAAATACTTTTAAAATTTCAATTGTATCTTTTTCGCCGACAATGTCTTTAAGGCCTATTTCAAAGTCTTTTTCATCCATTTTTGCGCGTTTATCTATCCAGATAAATAATTGATTTCGGACACATGTATCCAGACCTAATATGTCAGACAACGCATTCCAAAAAGGACGCGATCCGATGCAAATTGTAACGGGACCGATAAATTCTTTCACAGATTCAAACGTCCGACTGATGGTTGATATAATTTCGGCATCATAGTTGTTTGAAAGACCGCCAATGCCCAAAATATCCAAATCCATCTGGTAAAGTTCGCGATAGCGGCCTTTTTGCGGACGTTCGCCGCGATATACCCGGTTTAATTGGGTTGCCCGGAATGGAAAAACCAGGTCACTCAGATGACCGCTGACATAACGCGCCAGCCCGACCGTGCCGTCATAGCGCAGTCCCATTTTCGTATCGCCTTTTTGAAACAGAAACATCTGTGTTTCTATTTCGTCCCAATTGTCCTTGTCGGTTAAGACTTCGGCGCGTTCTATTGCCGGCAGGTCTAACCGCGTAAAACCGGCGGTTTTCAGCACTTCCTGCATACGGCGCGCGCACTCGTCAAAGCACCGCTGCTGAACGGGCAGCAGCTCTATAAATCCTGATAAAGGTTTTGTCGGTTTAAGATCCATTTTCTTATCCTTTGTATTTCTTATTATTTAGCAAAACTATGCCGAACTCGGCAAGCATTTAGTTACATAGGTATGGAATAGCTACAAATTCACGCCCGCAGAGGCGTGGTTAAAGAAAACGGAGAAAGAAATCGTACGGTTTTTCATAGCTTTTTGATTATACGACTATAATTTCTGATTTCAACTATTATTTTTCAGATTGTTCCGCTGTTACTAATTGGAATTTTCTCGCTATATAACAGCTGGCTTTCTCCCAAGTTACATACAATTCTAAAATTCGCCCAAAATCATATCTTTTCAAATTTTCCCCGGATGCGATCATACTGAGAATAATACCCCATTCTTCATAGGTTTTAACACTGGCCTTTCCGGCATTTTGGGCTTCCCATTTTTTTATTATCATCTTTTTACTTTTCTGTATCTATTTATTAAAGGTGGGGCGGATAACGGGATTCGAACCCGCGACATTTGGCACCACAAGCCAACGCTCTAACCGGCTGAGCTATATCCGCCATGGCCGAGTTTGAATTTTCTGATGAAACCTGCATGTAAATTATATTTGCCATTCTAGTATACTAGAATGATAAACATAAATAACAAGCGGTATCATTCTTAAAACCCTAACTCTAAAAAATTGGAAGTTTTATATATTCTACGCCGCACGGGCGTGATGGACGCCGGATTTTCCAATAACGCTTCTATATCCGTTGTCTTTGTTTTCAAACAAGCATTTGGATACTCGGCTGATAGTGTTCAATCCGATGCCGGTCTGCTGGGATATATCTTTCTGCGACAAGCCTATTTTAGAATTTTTAATGCGCTTTTTATTGCCGCCATCGGGAATCGCTTTGATCTTTTCACGATTCGCACTCCATAACAGTTGAGCGATTCGCCAGCGGGCGTTCAATTCCCTCATTTCCGTCGGGGTCAGCAAATCCGTCAGAAACGCGCGGAATTCCTGCTCGTTTTTAATAAGTGAAAAAGCCTGGTATAAACTTATCATATTGGCTATTCTAGTATACTAGAATAGCAAAGTCAAATAAAAAAATATGAAACCGCAAAACCTTTGATCACAGGGTCTGATACAAGCCATAATTATACTCTGGATTTATCCGCGCGCAATGTTCTATAATGCCATTAAAAGGAAGGACAAAATGCCAGCAAAATCAATTAAAAAATCCGCCTCCGCCAAGGCTCTGGCGGACAAGCCGACAAAAGCCTCTATCAAAAAAAAGCCTGTAAATGTACCAAAACCCGCCCCTGCCAAGGTATTGGCGGACGAAGTTTCAGCGAAGCGCGCCAGCGCGAAGGCTGATAAAAAACCGGAATTGAACGTCGTTTGCATGGCGTGGTTGCGCGAAGACGGCACCAAGAAATTTAGCGAAGAATACGTAAACCGCCTTTATCGCATGGTGCAAAAGAACCTTACTCTGCCGCATCGGTTCGTGTGTTTTACCGACTATCCGGACAAGTTCGACGACGGAATTGAAACATTTCCTGTGCCAAAAGTGAGGTTTCCAAAGGGATGCCCCGAACGCGGATGGAAGAAACTTGGCCTGCTTCTGTCGGGCAAGGTGGAAGATTTGAAAGGGACCGCCCTCTTCCTGGACTTGGACACCGTAATTGTCGACAATATTGATGATTTGTTCAAGGTGCCGGGAAAATTCCTTATCGCGCGCGACAAAGCGAACAATGACAAGGAAGGCAATTCATCCGTGGTGCGCTTTGAAATCGGAAAACATCAAGACGTATTGGATTATTTCGAAAAGAATTTTGACCGCGTGCGGCACGAAGTCCGGCGCGAGCAGCAATTCTTATCCAATGAAATGCAGAAAAAGGGTATTTTTCAGTTCTGGCCGAATGAAAACTGGTGCGCAAGCTTTAAATATAAAAGCCTGCTGCGGTTTCCGCTGAATTGGTTCATTGCCCCGAAAATACCGAAAGGCGCGAAAGTCGTAATCTTTCACGGAAGACCGAATAACGAGCAAGCCATGAAAGGCTATACGGCGAAGTTCGGGCTACGCCATGTTAAGCCCACAAAATGGATAAGGAAATACTGGATTGATGCGTAGATTCATTCTTTATTCTTTATGCTTTATTCTTTGCGGCGGCGGGGCATTTGCCGCCTCTACCGGACAGAATGCGCGCGATTTCATGTCGCCGGTGGCTTTCAATACGATGGAGCCCTTTATGAATCAACAGATGGCGAACGGGCTGCGGCCGGATGCCGCGAACCGTGCGTTCAATCCTTCGTCGGCATTCTCCCGCAATGCGGTGGGGTCGGGAAATACGCCTATATCCGGGCTTGTGCGCGAAAAGTCAGTAAATACCGTTTTACCGGCCGAACCGGTGTCAGACGGCCAGGCGGCACAAGGGGTTGTATTGCGCAAAACGCCAAAGGGTACTCCCGATGCGCCTTACTCTTATACTCAATTTACGCCTGGCAATCTGGTGGCTCCGCAATTGACGGCGCGAAGCGGCCTGCCACCCGTAGCCCAGAATGGGCAAAGGGTGGTCGTGCCAAGAAGCAGCGGCGGAGCAAACGCAGCGCGCAGCGCTACGACTGCGGGCAGCGGTGCGGCAGCGGTCGCGGCAGGGCAACGCAGAGTCGTACCGCGCGCAACCCGCGAAGATTCGGCTTCGCAGGCGTCAAATCGCGGCCAGGCTGCCCCAGCCATGACAACCGTGCCTATGAATTCGGTTTCCGCATCGCAATGCCTGGCGGATTACAAGGCTTGCATGAACGGATATTGCCAGCGCAAAAACACTCTGTACAACCGATGCTCGTGCAGCCCGCAATTGGCGCGTATCGATGCCGAGTTCAAGCCCGCCATCGAAGAAATTCTGCGCCAGATCGTGATATTCAAAAACGGGGGAAAACCGGGCGAGCTGATGTCAAATGATGAATTGAACGAGTTTTGGGAAGATACTTTCGCCGAATTCACAGGCGGTAATGATATGATGTCGCTGACCGATGCGCTGAATATAGACTGGGCGGACAGCGAAAATAGGATGCAAGGGGAGAAGTCGTTCGTGATGGGACACGAGTATTGCGTGCAGCATCTGCGCGGCTGCTTTTATATGGCGTCGAATCTGCGCGATGCATACCGCAGCGAGATTGCGCGAGATTGCGCGACTTATGAAAAGCACCTTGGCAATATCAAGCTCGCCGGCGAATCGGTCTTGGCGCAGATTGGGGAATGATTTTAGCTCTTTATATCTCTTCTCTAACAATATACACGCCTTTGTAACGCTTCTCCAAGTCTTTGAGTCTTCGGTTTCGTTTTGTGCATTCGAAGAGATATTTCTTTATGAAATTTAATGCGCGTTTGTTTTGAAGCTCGTCGTCCATGATTGCCTGCATGTCTTTTCTTGAATATAATTTCAAATTCATTTCTGCCTCCGTTTGGTTATAAAAAACCACCTTTAATTTTAAAGGTGGCAGGAGGTGAAAAACTACTACAAGAGATAGCCCGTCTTATTAGGCCGAGGCCCTATTCGACGGCCTCCTGCCTAGACAGAAGGCTTTCTTGCAAGAGGTTTTTCAGCCTCAATGTCGGAATGCCCGACATCAAGGCAATTATACAATGAAATATGAAAAAATGCAAATGTAGGGGCGGAAAGTCTTCCGCAATTATTTTTGCGCATGAGCAATTTCAGCACACATACGGTTATGGCGGTATATGTTGCGCGCAAGGTCGTCAGAAATTACATCCCAATCGGAATCGCGCCCGTATATGGGCTCGCAGACTTGGCGGATTACTACGCGCGTCGCCGCCGGGGTGGCCGGCTCAGTCTTTGATGGTCCAGTACTTGCGCAGCCTGTCGCGAATATCAGCAGCGCCGGTATTAAAAACTTCCGCATTGATTTGTCCTTTGGTTTCTGTGATTTCTTCCTGCATGGCGGTTGTCGACGCGCTGGAAATTTCCGAGATTTCCGCCCGGCATTTTTCAGCGCCCACGCGCCCGCCCGACCAATATGCGCCCAGTGCGACCAATACCGCCGCCAACAAAGCGATTACTATTGATTTCATTGTGATTATTCTCTTTTTGCATTCCGCCATTTTTTCCATCCGTTTGCATCGCGACTATTTTATCACGAATGACATGATGAAAAAATGGGAGTGATTTCTTAATAGGGCGGGCCGAGCTTCGCTCGCAATGACAATAAAGAGTTTATTGGGCCACAAAGCTTAAAACAAACACCGAATTGTCATTGCGAGCCCGCAGGGCGAAGCAATCCAGTTATAATAAGAAAATCCCGCATTCGCGGGATTTTTTAGGCATTCATTGAAGAGAAAAAATCTCCGTTAGTCTTTGTTGTTCTCAGCTTATCCAGCAGGAACTCCATCGCTTCCAGCGTTCCCATCGGATTGATAATGCGACGCAGGATATACATCTTGGACAGGATATCCTTGCCCACCAGCAAGTCTTCCTTGCGAGTGCCGCTGCGCGTTATATCAATTGCAGGATAGACGCGTTTGTCCGAAAGCTTGCGGTCCAGAATGATTTCACTGTTTCCGGTGCCTTTGAACTCTTCAAAAATAACTTCGTCCATCTTAGAGCCCGTATCCACCAAGGCCGTTGCGATAATCGTAAGGCTGCCGCCCTCTTCTATATTACGCGCCGCGCCAAAGAATCTTTTCGGGCGCTGCAGGGCGTACGCGTCCACGCCGCCGGTTAGGACTTTCCCAGATGACGGCACGACCGTATTATAAGCGCGACCGAGCCTGGTTATGGAGTCCAGCAGAATCACGACATCCTTCCCGCCTTCGACCAAACGCTTCGCTTTCTCGATCACCATTTCGGCGACTTGGATATGGCGCGCTGCGGGTTCGTCGAACGTGCTGGAAATTACCTCGCCCTTAACACTGCGCTTCATGTCCGTGACTTCTTCGGGACGCTCGTCAATCAAAAGCACTATCAATGTAACATCGGGGTAGTTAGTCGCAACGCTGTTTGCTATATTCTGCAGCATCACCGTCTTTCCTGTGCGCGGCGGCGCGACAATCAGCGAGCGCTGACCCTTGCCCGTCGGAGATATCAGGTCTATGACGCGCGCGGACAATGCCCGCCCCTTATCCTTGTCGGTTTCCACTTCCATCTTTAACATTTCATCCGGGTACAGCGGCGTCATGTCGTCAAACGACACGCGATGCTTTAACTTTTCTGGTTCGTCGCGATTGACCTTCTCTATGGTTTCCAGCGCGAAATAGCGTTCCGACTCGTTCTGAGGCGCATCTATCTTGCCTTCAACATAATCGCCGGTTTTCAGCCCGTATTTTTTAATAAGGGTCGGCGAGACATACAAATCGTCCGGACCGGCCAGATAGTTAGATTCGGGCGCGCGCAGGAATCCGAATCCATCCTGCATGCGTTCCAGAACTCCGTCGCCGACCAGAGTCGTCTTCTTGTCCATGGAAATCACGCGCAAAACTGCAAAGCGCAGTTGCTGCACATTCAGTTGCGACGGATTTTCTATGCCCAGATCCTCGGCCATTTTCAATAGTTGCTGGGGCGACTTCGCCTTTAATTCATTAACATGCATGATTGTTCCTTTTGGGAGTTCGGCGCGGAACCGCGTCGTTTCATAATTATATTATAGTGGAAATGAGTGAAAAAGTCAAGTGTTGGTGTTCCCCTCCTGTGGAGGGGAACACCCCACAAAAAAACCGCGCAAAGCGCGGTTTCGTATCTTTTAATGCTGCTTCTCTGGCAATAAGTCCTCACTGACGTCAAAAGCGCCTTTGTTTATCTCGTGTCGTGTAAGAGCAGCAACGACATCAATAGCCAAATCATAGCCTTTTTTGTTGCCAGGAATTTTTTTCATCATATCATATACCTCTTGCTTTTATAGGTTATACACCAAAAATACTCGTTCGTCAAGTATTTTTTAATATTCCGAATACATCTCGTATTCCAGCCCGCCTTCCGGATCACCCGGTTGCGATTGTTCTATATATCTTTGCTCTTTTATAACCCTGACGCGGCGGTTTTCGGCATTTTTAACCTGATCGCCTGTCTGGACTTTCAGATCATTTTTTCCGGACGATACTATCACTATCTGATCCGCCGGAATGCCGTATTGGACCAGCATGTCGCGCACCGCTTTCGCCCGTCTGCCGCCCAGAGCAAAGTTATAATCCGAAGAGCCGACCGTATCGGTATGCCCGATGACAGAGATTTTCATATTGCGGTTTTCCTGGCATGCCTGCACCAGTTTCCGGATTACATCTTCATATTCTGGCTTTATCTTATACTTATCAAAGTCAAAGCGCACTTCGAATATTTCTTCCATTATGTGCTGCTTTGGCTCCAACGGAATCTGCTGAACTTTCAGCACCGCCATATCTGACGACTTGCCATCCAGGCGGCGGTTGATTGCCGCGATTTCTTCGCGCATCATCAGCATCATTTCGATAAATTCCGCCCTGGAAACCATATTCGGGTTATTCATGACATCCGTATTGTTGCGGTTGTCCACCTCGGTCAGAGCCAAATCGTTATTATGGCTGTTGCTGGGGCTGGTGCTGGTCATAGTCCTTTCTTCGGAGATGGTGTTGTTGCTGTTCTTGGTCTTTTCTATGCTCTTGTCGCCGCCGTAGATATTTTGGTTGAATACTATCGGCTGAGGAGGTTCCGGCATTATTATCGGTCTCACCGGTTCCGGCCTTATCAGATTTCTCGGAATGTTTACATTATTCACGATCACTACGCCTTCCCTCGCGCGCATCTGTGCAGGCACAACTGTTTCAGGATAATAGACTATCGCCGGTTCCGGCGCGGGAGCGGGCTGGGGCGCGGGAGCCGGAGCCGGCTCGGGCTTCTTTACGCCACATCCGATGTTCGGGCCGCCTGCACGCAGAATATCCATCACGCGCAGGAACCGAGTGCGGCACTCGTTCGCGGTAGCGGTCTGCCCGGTGGCGCTGGCGGTCAGCCAGCAGTCGAACTTCGCCTGAGCTTCGGCTGTTTCGATCGGACAGTAATCCGACATGTCTCTCTTCAGCATATCGGTCAGATCCATGCATGCGGCCTTCAGCTCGAACCCAAGGTCGTTATCCTGGATATCCCAGTTTTCTATAGACTCGGGAAACGGGGTTTCGCCTGAAAACGCGACGACCGATTTCTGCGCGAATACTTCGCCCAGTTCCGGCTGTCCGGCTTTGCGCGCGTTATGTATCGCGAAGGACCGATAGTTCATCGCCAATTGGTTAAGGAAAGAATCCTTTTGCGGCGCGGAATAGACGTCCAAGCGCTCTACATAATCCACGGTCGGCGTAGCCGAATAATAAGCTTCGCGCGGGGCGCCGCTGTCGGACGCGCATGCGCCCAAAGCTATCAGCCCGACTAGTGCTAAGAATTTCTTCATTTTATCTTCCTATTAATATTTGCTTAATTATACAAAATTTCCGCCTCCCGCGCAAGGGCAAAAGTCGCTAGTCGTTAGTAGCTAGTCGCTAGTCGCTAGTAGGTATGTGCCGATATGAACATTGTCCATTATAAAGGACAATGCTATTTGTTGCGCCGACCCGCTAGCGACTAACGACTAGCTACTAGCGACTATTCGTGCTATAATATAGGCTATGAAAACTCCACTTGTACTTTGCATATTGGACGGCGTCGGGATCAGCGCCGACAAAAAGCATAATGCGGTGGCAACCGCAAAGATGCCTTTCTATCAAAGGCTGCTGCGCGAATATCCGCACACGCGGTTAACTGCGCACGGACCGACGGTCGGCCTGCTGCCCGGAGCTATGGGAAACTCCGAAGTCGGGCATATCACGATCGGCAGCGGCCGCGTGGTGAATCAATTCCAGCGCAGATTTCAGATTGAAAACGAATCGGGGCGAATTGCCGCCAATCCGCGCCTGGTTAAATTCATCCGCGACGTGAAAAAAGATGGCGGGATAGTGCACCTTTTGGGCTTGACGTCCGACATAGGCGTTCATTCGGATATTAACGAAGCGATTACGGTCGCGCGAATCGTTATGGCAGCGGGCCCGCGAATCTGTTTTCATTTTGTCGCTGATGGGCGCGACACTCCGCAAAAGGCCGCGGAAAAATATATACTGAAATTAAACCGCGCGTTTGCCAAAGAAATAAAAAGCGGGCAGCTTTTCTTCGGCACTTTGTCCGGACGGTATTACACGATGGACAGAAATCAGAATTGGGACAGGACGCAGCGCTCTTTTGACGCAATCGCGCTGGGACGCGCTGAATTTTCCGCGCCGGATATCACATCAGCATTGCGCGCCGCATACGCGCGCGGCGAAACTGATGAGTTTATAAAGCCGACAATAATAAAAAACGACCTGTCCCCCGTAGCCTTGGCGAAGGGGGACGGATTGCTATTCACTAATTACCGCTCGGACCGCGCAAGGCAAATTCTGCAAGCCTTTTCCACCTGCTCCGTAATAAGCAATGTAAAGCGCCCTGCGAATTACGTTTCGCCGCATGTGCTCAGCTTTTCCGAGTATGGCGGAGAAACGGACAACTGCGTCCCCGCCCTGCTGGCGGATATCCCGATTAAAAACACTCTGGGCGATGTGCTGGCCGCGCACGGTCTGCGCCAGCTGCGAATTTCCGAGACGGAAAAATATACTCATGCCACCTATTACTTCGACGGCGAGCGGACCATAGATTATCCGGGCGAAGAAAAGATTTTAATCCCCAGCGCGGACGTTTCCACATTCGATTTAAAGCCCGAGATGTCGGCGGCCGAGATTACGGATAATGTCATGCGAAGGCTGGCGAAATACGATGTCATAATAATAAACTATCCCAACGGCGATATGATAGGGCATACGGGAATAATGTCCGCGGCAATAAAAGCAATGGAAACGCTGGACGCGCAGCTGGCGCGGCTGGTGCCCGCGGTTCTGAAGCTGGGCGGGACTATGCTTATAACGGCGGATCACGGAAGCGTTGAGAAAATGTGGGATGAAAAGCTGAATGTGGCCTGGACCGCGCATACCACGAATAAAGTTCCGTTTATTGTTGTTAGCGGCCTGCCACCCGTAGCCTTGGCGAAGGGTGGAGGTCTTTCCGACATCGCGCCGACGATACTGAAAATTCTGGGCTTAAAACAGCCGAAAGAAATGACGGGGAAAAGTCTTATAAATTAACAATTAACAGATAACAATTAACAGTTATAGAGATAAATTAACCGTTGTCCATTATAAAGGACAATGGCTTACATTGCTCTTCAATTGTTAATTGTTATCTGTTAATTGTTAATTTATTCTTCGTTTCCTAAAAAACTCCCGCAGCAACTCCGCCGATTCGGCGGCGAATTCCGGGACCTCTGCCACCTCCGGCTTCCACAGGTTTTTCTGAGTCTCATAAACCCGCGCGTTATGCAGTATTCCGCCGCCTTTCTCGTCCCGCGCGGCAAAGATGATTTTCTTTATTCGCGCGAATGAAATCGCCGTCGCGCACATTGCGCAAGGCTCCAAGCTTATATAAATCTCAGCATCGTCCAGGAATTTAGCGCCCAATTTTTTCGCGGCGCGGCGAATCGCGACTATCTCGGCATGCGCGGTGACATCGCGTTTCAATTGAACTTGATTCTCGCCGCGCGAAATGATTTTCCCGCCCCGCACGATAACCGCGCCGACCGGCACGTCGCCATGCGACGCCGCTTTTTTCGCCAGCTTCAAAGTTTCTTTGATATATTGTTTCATCTGGGTTATACTTTATAGCATGAATTCCAATTTGCAAATTATTTCGGGGAAATGGCGCGGCAAGAAATTGCACCTTCCCCCCAACGCCCGCCCGACGCAGAACAAAGCGCGCATAGCCTTATTTAATATGCTTGATGGTATTCTAGCGACTAGCGACTGCCGACTAGCGACTATTTGGGATGCGTTCGCGGGCAGCGGAGCGTTCGGAATCGAATTTTTATCGCGCGGCGCGCAAAAAGCGATTTTCACAGACACCGACGCAGAATCGATAAAAACAATTAAAAAGAATCTGGCGGGTTTGGATGCGGCGCGCGCAGCCGTCGCACTGACGGACGCCACAGGCGCGATAAAAAAATACGGCGCGGATGCGGATATAATCTTCATCGATCCGCCTTATGCGCATCCTGAACTTGGCGCGCGATTCATAGAAAAACTGAGCGCCGCCGCAAAACCCGGCGCGATTATAGTTTGGGAAATGGAAAAAGATTTCGCCCCTGCCCCACTGCCGGAAAACTTGAAAATTTTGAAAGATAAAACTTACGGAAGAGCAAGGTTTTTAATAATTAGCAATTAGCAATTATCAATTAGCGGTCTTGGTGGCGTTAATAGCATTGTCCAATATATTGGACATTTCATATCGTTGCATTTTTAATTGCTAATCGCTAATTGATAATTGCTAATTAAAAATCGCGAATTCGCGATTTTTACTGACCGCCGAAAAGCGAGCCCGACAATACCGGCAATGCGCCCATCATAGAGTTCAGCGGGCTTCCGCCGCCTTGCTGCAATACCGAGCCGACCTGTCCCATCGTCGCGCCCGCGTTTTGTTTTTGTCCCAGCCCCCCAACCGTCTGCGTCAACATGGCGCCCCACAGCTCGCGCTGTTTCGCGCTCAGCACCGCCGGCGCGCAGGTCAGCGATTTTTCTTTCAGCCGCGCCATCATCGCGACCTCATTCGGCATAAAGTCCGCGTCTTCAAAACCGATTCCGCCAAGCATTTGATAAATATCCGACATCGCCGCGCGGTTCTTATCGTTATTCGGCCCGGCCGGGTCTTTCAATCTATAGCCCTTGCTGGGATACGGATAATTCGCGTAAATCTGGTAGGAGTCCATTGTTCCGTCGAATACCTGATAGCAGGGCTCTATCCCTTCCGCAAGAATCCGCACGCTGTCCGCATAAGTCCTGCCGACGCATTTGGGCCTGGCGCCCAGATTCGGCATAGCTCCGCCCGCTTTGGCCCATTCCTGCATCAATGTCTTCACGAAAGCGACTTCCCCGTCCGTCGGCTCGCACTCCGCGCTTAACGCCGCTTGCGCCTGAGACATCGCCATCACGTTCCCGACCAAGCCCAACGCCGTTGGAATCAGGCTGTTCCCGGACATCAGTCCGGCCATGCCTTTTTCCTGCTGCTGGGTCGACACGGGAGCGGCCTTTGTAATCTGCACGGCCGCATGCGCCACGCTGGTGGCACAAAGAGCAAAGAGCAAAGAGCAAAGAGCAAAAGTGGATTTTTTCATCTCTCAATGCGGATTATATCATAATCAAGGCGTTGCGACAATATAATTGTGTGGTATTCCCCTCCTGCGGAGGGGTGCCCACGGAGTGGGCGGGGTGGTTTGGGTAATGCAAGAATATTAAACGAACCACCCCGTCGGCTACGCCGACACCCCTCCACAGGAGGGGAACACCAGCACGACCATTTTGCCATTGCAAATCAAACAATTTTGCAATAATATTGGGGCTGATGGATCTTACCAACCGCAATTTTCTGATTTCCAGCAACCACAGGCGCATCCAGCGCTTGTGGCAGTTCGTATTCACCGGATGGGGCCTGGTCCTGATTGCCGCGCTTATCGCGGGCTCCATAATCACCAAGAACCTCAGTTGGATACCCATTTCCGGAATCAGCATTTCGGACATAACGCAGAACCAGTTCAAGATGACCAACCCCGCATTTTCCGGCCTGGACAAGGACGGGAATCCTTTCGTCATAAAGGCGGATATCGCGCGCCAGGAATACGACGCCCCGGATTTCGTGTTCTTGGACAACATCCGCGCAAAAATATCGCGCATTGACAAGGGCCGCAAAATCACGGACAATATAACCGCGAAAACGGGAAAATATAACAAGGTCAAAAAAGATATAACCCTGGTTGGGAACGTCCGCGTGGATTCGTCCAACGGGGATAAACTACTGACGGACCAGTTGGTGATAAAATTATGATGGATGAGGGATGACGGATGATGGATGATGTAAAGTGATATAAGAATTATTTCTGAAAATTAAAAGAAAAAACTCTTATTGTCCTTACATCATCCCTCATCAATCATCCGTCATCCATTGCGAGGCAAAGTGAGCAATGAAACAAAGTGTCTTAAAAATAGAGCATCTTTCCAAGAACTACGGCCGGCGCACGGTGCTGCGCGATATCAGCCTTGAAGTCTGGCAAGGCGAATCGGTCGGCCTGCTGGGACCGAACGGCGCCGGAAAGACAACGGCCTTTTACTGCATAACCGGACAGATAAAGGCGACCGGCGGACAGATATTTTTAAACAGCCAGAACATAACCCACCTTCCGTTCTATCAGCGGGCCAGATTGCATATAGGATACTTGCCCCAGGAGAACAGCGTCTTTCATGGGCTTTCGGTCGAGCAGAATATAATGGCCATACTGGAAGTGGTCGAACCCAGCCGCGCAAGGCGCAAAAGAAAGCTTGACGATTTGCTGAATGAGTTTTCCATAGAACATCTGCGCCATTCGCCGTCCACATCGCTTTCTGGGGGCGAGCGCCGCCGCGTGGAAATCGCGCGCGCATTGGCAAATGATCCGAAATTCATCCTGCTGGACGAGCCGTTCGCAGGCATAGATCCAATTGCGGTGAACGAAATCCGCACCTTGGTGTCGCAGTTGAAGAACCGCGGGCTGGGAGTGATAATAACCGACCATAACGTGCGCGAAACTCTGGGCGTCACAGACCGGTCTTACGTGCTGCACGACGGACAGATTTTAATACACGGCACGACGGAGAAAATAGTAAACGATCCCATGGTGCGAAAGGTATATCTGGGCGAGAACTTCAAAATGTGATATGAGGAAAGCAGCGGCTATTTCACTGATTGCGTTGTGCGGGTCGCACCTGTTCTGCTGCGTGCTGCCGGCGGTGCTGGCTATTTTCGGAATCTTCGGCACGGGCGCGGCGGACTTCTTTCACGGCTGGGTCGGAACCGCCTTGCTGATATTCGGAGCGCTTGCGTTAATCGTGTCGTTTTTGTTATATTTACGATGCCGCGAGAAAATAAATATCTGGATTATCATCGCGGCGGCGGCGCTTTATGCTTTCTCGCTGACTATGCATTTCTTGCATTGATATAAAAAGGAAGGAAAGGAATATGTACGATTTTCCGGCCTGCGCCGGAATGACAACGGCAGAAGGAGCCGATGAAAAGGAAAGGAGAAAATAAATAATGTATGAGATTCAGAAAATCCACGCGCGGCAGATTATGGATAGCCGCGGAAATCCTACTGTTGAATGCGATGTATGGATAGGGGGCCTGCCCCTTGAGGCCTTGGCGAAGTGTGGGCGCGCTGCGGTCCCAAGCGGCGCATCGACGGGCACCCACGAAGCATTGGAATTGCGCGACGGCGGCACGGACTATATGGGCAAGGGAGTTTTGAAAGCGGTCAAAAATATTAATGAAATTATCGCGCCGGCGCTGATCGGAATGGATGCGCGCGAGCAGGCCAAGATCGATGAAGAAATGATCGCGCTGGATGGAACTCCGAACAAAAGCAAGCTGGGCGCGAACGCGATTCTGGGCGTATCGCTTGCCGTTGCGCAGGCGGGCGCAAAACAAAAGAATGTTCCGTCATATGAACACTTGGCTGATTTATACCGGTCTCCGCTTGGCCTGCCCCGTCCGATGATGAACGTCATCAACGGAGGCGCGCATGCGGACAACGGTCTTGACGCGCAGGAGTTCATGATAATCCCGAACGCGAAAAGCGAGACCCAAGCGATAAAAATCGGCTCTGAGGTTTTTCATAACTTAAAGAAAATTCTGCACGGCAAAGGCATGTCTACAAACGTCGGCGACGAAGGCGGATTCGCCCCTAACCTGAAGACTACGCGCGAAGCGTTGGATACCATTCTTGCGGCAATCGTCGCTGCCGGATACGAACCCGGCAAAGATGTTTCCCTGGGGATGGACGTCGCCGCCAGCGAATTCTATCGAGACGGCGCTTATGAATTCGAAGGCAAAAAATTATCCAGCGACCAGATGGTGGAATTCTATGAAAAGCTGATTTTGGATTATCCGATTATTTCTATCGAGGACGGCCTGTCCGAGGACGATTGGGACGGCTGGAAGAAACTGACCGAGCGGCTGGGCGGCAAGATTCAGCTTGTCGGCGACGACTTGTTCGTGACCAATCCGGAGCGATTGCGCCGCGGAATCGATTCCGGCATCGCGAACGCTATTCTGATAAAAGTAAATCAGATAGGCACTCTGACGGAAACATTCGCGGCCGTGCGGATGGCGCAGGAAGCCGGTTACGGTGTTGTAATCTCGCATCGCAGCGGCGAGACCGAGGACACCACGATCGCGGACTTGAGCGTCGCGACAAACGCGGGGCAAATCAAGACGGGCAGCATGTCGCGCACCGACCGCATGGCGAAATATAATCAGCTGCTGAGGATAGAGGAAGAGTTGGGCAACAACGCTAGGTATGGGATATAGGTGTTCCCCTCCTGTGGAGGGGAACACCAGTATGAATATAACACCAAATGACTATCATCGCCTTAAAATACATCTTCGCCGCTTTGCTTATAATCGTCATAATAATGGCGCCGGCATATCTGGCGCGCCAGATGAAAAAGGGCACGGTCGATATGGGCATAGTGCGATGCGGCAGTTGGCTGCTTGGCTGGACGGGCGTCGGGTGGCTGTTCGCTTTATGGTGGGCCGTGAAAAAATAAACGCGGGCAAGCCCGCGTTTATTTTTTAATTAGCAATGCGCAAATAGCAATTAGCAAATGTGGCCGCGCGGCTACGCCGCGCACATTATTTGCTCTTTGCTCTTTGCTATTTGCTAATTTTTCCCTTGCTTTCCCGTTATTTATTCGCTTTAATTTCCCTATGTAAAACAAAGGAAATAAAAATGGCAGGAAGTTTGAATAGAGTGATATTAATCGGAAATATCGGCGGCGATCCCCAGGTTCGCGCCACGGGCAACGGACAAAAGGTGGTAAATTTCTCGCTTGCCACATCCGAACGCTGGAAAGACCGTCAAACTGGAGAGATGAAAGAGCAGACCGAATGGCACCGCATCGTGATTTTCAATCCTAACCTTGCCGAAGTTGCGGAACGCATGCTGCAGAAAGGAACCAAGCTTTATATCGAAGGCCAATTGAAAACCCGCAAATGGCAGAACCAACAGGGCCAGGATGTTTACACGACCGAGGTTGTCTTGAATCAATTCTCAGGGCAATTGATAATCCTGGGCGGCGCCAAGGCTATGGAAGGCGGCGCAGGCGGCGATTACGGCGCGCCGTCCCAGCCGATGCCGAACGCCCCGCGCGAGGAAATAAACATCGCCCAGATCGGGGATGACATTCCATTTTAAAAATATTTAAATATATTCGAAAACGCCCCTTGGGGCGTTTTTTGTTGCCCTGATTAATTTATTGACAAATAGACTTTGGTGTTATATGCTTGAATAAAACCGAGACATAAAATGAATTCAGGGACGACATCTTTTTCAGACGCTCTTCTTACCTTATTCGAGATAGACGACCAAAGACAAGAGGAATGGGAGGCCGTACAAAGGCAAAAGCAAGAAACCACCCCCGGGGCGGTAACTTATTCCAACTATGCGAGCTATAAATTCCAACCAGGCCCGGAACCTGGAACTTTTCAGTATAATGTAAAAGACCGACTGGAAGACTTATTCAAATTATCGGGTAAGCCCTGGACATTGATAGAACTTTTCGCATGTGAAAAACCGGGCGCCGATCCCGACGACAAGTCCATCTATGGATGGGCGACCGTTAAGAATAAAAGCGGCGCCATTATAGAAATGGGGCCCGATAATAGCATCCTGGTCGAAGAAACCCGGCAGCCCGGAGGGCATGGCCTTGCCCTGCTAGTTTTCATGGGGCGTCTGAACGGCAAAGAAAATTTCCGAATCCGATTTTATAAAGAATTGCTTAAAACCCGTAATAAATAATAAAATCGCGGCAGTTTCGTCATTACGGCGCAAGCCGGGCGCAACATATTATCTCCATTCCAGCGGAATGCATGGCGGCGTGCTGGTCGGATTATTCGGCCCACCGCAGTAATCATCCAGCTTGGTCGCGCCGCGATAGCAATTTTGGCCCTCCGATGGTACCATACCCGATGCTAGGGTCGACGGCCATTTCTGATATAAATATTGCCCGTCGCTTGTCGCCGACGGTCCGGTCAGCGATGAACTTTTATCAAATGTCCAATTGAACATCTGTGATTGCGCAACACCGGATATGCCATCGAACAATCCTTCGCCGATACCGGTCAAGTCGGTGCATTCGTAAAATGTGCTCCGGAACATAGAGTGTTGCGGTGCGCCACTGATGCCGACTCCGTCGAAGTGATTCGGGCCATGGAACAAATTCCCCGGAATTTTACCTGTCAGTCTTAGGCATCCGCCGAATGTGGCGACAAACATATTGCCCGCCGGGGCGCCGTATATGCCGGCGAACAAATTTTCCGGAATGGGACCGGTAAGCCTTCGGCAATAATAGAACGTGGTAGCGAACAGCGAGTTTTTAGGCGCCCCGCGAATACCGGCAAACAGATTTTCTGGAATCGGGCCGATCAAAAACTGGCAATTATAGAATGTGCCTGAGAACATGCTATCTACCGGCGGACCATTTATGCCATCAAATAAATCCGCCGGAATGTTGCTAATCCAGGAGCCTGAGAATGTAGAAACGAATCGCGGAGTATGAAAAGTCCCGGCGACGGGGTTATCCAATATTGGAAATATCCGCCCCAAACTGCCGACAATTCTGGTCATTTTGGTTTTGTTCAAGGTGTTTGCAAAGCTTATCGCCGCTGTTGAGTTGTTGGAATTATACCCCGTCGCCAAGCCGGTCAGTTTCACAATATAGGTTCCGGCGGCAGAGTAACTATGAGAATAAGCATCCAATGTTGTGCCGGTTCGGTTTTTTGTTTCAACGGTTCCATCGCCCCAATCTATTGTGAAACTCCCCTGCGCCGATATTTGAAAACTAAATGTTTTTTGCACCGGCCAGTCGGTAGAAAGGTCAAATATCACGCAAAACCCATCATCACAAAGCTTTTTTATCAACCCATCCACCGCCTGTATCACGCCGACCTTGTTGATTGCCTCGGGCGTCGCCAGAGTATGATTGCAATAGTTCGTCGTGCTGAACCCGTTCAATATCCTGTTTGCCACATCCACCGCGCACAGCATATACTTCACGTTCGCCGCCCAATGTTTCTCCGCAGGATTGGCAATCTTCACGTCCACTTTATGCTTTTGCTTGATGTATTCGTGAATGAACTCTATGTTCGCGACTTGATAATCATCGGTCGAAGCGGCCCATGCGCCTTGACCGCAAAGGAAGAATGAAAGAACACAAAACAGAGAAAGAAACTTTTTCATCGCTTCGGACAGATATTGACTGTTGAAAGTAGTATATCAAAATACACCTGTGCAAAAAAGCAGAAATTAATCGATAATTGAGAATCAATAATTAGGGTCAGGATTCAATTAAAAAATCGCGCATCGCGCGATTTTTATGTCTCTTCTTCCGGCTCCTCTATATCGTCCTCGTCCGCGGCATTCAAATCTATTTCCTTTGGCACGCCGATGATTTCTTCTATCTTTTCAGAAGCTTCGTCCAGGTCCAGCTTGTGCAATACCGCGTATTCCTGAGCCATGCGCTCCAACGCGCGCAGGTAAAGTCCCCGCGCCGAGAACGTCATCTGGTCAGTCGCCACGCGGCGCTGCAAGTCGCGCACCACTTCCGCTACTTTCATCACGTCGCCGGAGTTTATATTATCTTCGTATATCGCGGCGCGGCGCGACCAGATCATGCGTTTGACGCCGGCCTTGCCTTTGGCGCTCTCGATCGCTTCGCTCATTCTCCTTGTCGATACCAGCGGGCGCAGGCCCGAAAGCTCGGCCCGGTCCAGCGGCACGCGCAGGGTCATCTTATTACGTTCGAAATCAATCACCAGCAGCGAGATTTTCTGCCCGCCTATGGTCTGTTCTTCCACGCGTACGACCTTGCCGACGCCCTGGGTCGGATAAACGACGAACTGCCCGTTCTTGAACTCTATTTTCTTTGACGCCATAAGCCCGCCTCTTGTGTAGGCATCCTCTCTTCAGAGCATTATATCATAAAAAATCGGGATTTCAAAAAAAACTGGGGCCCCGGCCCCAAAGTTCAAAGCCGATTACTTTTTTATCACTGTCGGAGCCTTGATGCTGGCCCCGCCGCGGCGGATGCCGCCGCCGGTAGTGGTTATTCTTCTCAAGTCGGTTGCCGCGCCGGTTTCCGTTGCCCCGCATGCCCACTTGCCATTGGCGAATATCGGTATCTGCCCCGGGGCGCAGCCCAGACCGTTGGCCGTTATGGACTGCCACGCAAAGCAATCGCCTTTCTGCGATGATAGGAACGAGACGCTGTCCTCGCCGCGGCGGGTATAAGCGCCGAATTCCGGGTTCCAGCGGCCGGCGACTTCGCCCGTGCACCATTTGCGATCGCCGAAGCACTCTATAGAATATCCGCCCGCGGCTTCCAAAAGGACGGGCCGGGTGGTCGCGACATAGCCCGACGCGGGAGTATTACCGCTGCCCATCGACCTGCCGTTTTCAAGGTCGCGGCACCAAAGCTTTTCGCACTTTTGGCTGGTGACACCTTCCAGCGTGCCGTTGCTTATCAAAACATACCCGGGGCCGCAGTTCGCGAATTTTTCCCCGGTGGGGAAAGCGTCGCCCGCAAAGCCGACGCATAAAATAAGGAAAAAAAGACCCGCAAGCTTCTTCATGATTTGCATGTTATCATTTTTTTATTTGACAGCGCAAGGGTTAATATGTGCAGGTGCAGGTAAAAAGTGAATGTGGATTAGAGAATATTAATAAGATTGTCCTTTATAAAGGACAATGCATATTGTTGCACTGACTTACCTGCACTTGCACGAATTACTGTCCCAGTCCCGCCGGCGAGAACCTGCCGATGTTATTTATCAGCTCTTCAAACGCATTCAGCTCTATGGCGGCGGGAATTTCGGTTTCGCCGCTTGCGATGCTTATATCCGGCAAGTCGGCGTCGCGCAGGATTTTCGTTCTCAAAACCGCGCCGCCGTTCACCCATGCCAGCAATACGGTCTTGTTGTCATATTTCAGAGGAAGCGGGCCGCGATAGTTTTCATCCGCGCCATAGAAAATCCAAACTTTGTCGCCGTTGATGGTCTTGGCCTGAGGACTGCCGAACTTCTCTTCCAGCTGAGCGGTGGTTTTTATGTTTGACACCTGCGCATCCAAATCTTCGGGGAAAACATACCCGCGATGCTTGGTCTGGAAAGTGCAGGCACAGAGCATAGAGCATAGAGCAAAGAGCATAGATATTTTCTTCATAACGAATATTCTACATTTTATTTTAAGTCTTGTCTAGCGACTAACGACTAGCTACTAGCGACTAATTATCCCTGCAAAGCCTTGGCCGTTTTGCGCAGCAGAGCGAACGAGGCGATGTGCTTTTTCAGCTCGCGCCTGTATTCGTTGTCGCTAATCGCGCGCTCTACTAACCTGGCGAATCGCGTCGGGTTCGCGTCTTTCGCGATTTTGAACCTGCCCTCTTGCATTAAAAATTCTTCCAAGCTGACAATTTCTCCGGCGCCGCTGTCCATAATCAGAGGGTTTTTGCCCTGCTCTATCAAATCAGGATTGAACCGGTACAGCGGCCAAGCGCCCGAATCCACCAGCATCCGCTGGTGCGCCGGCCCGTTCTGCATATCAAACCCATGCGATATGCAAGGGCTGTATGCCAAGATTATCGATGGACCTTGATACGCTTCGGCCTCGCGCACGGCACGGATTGCCTGAATCTGATCCGCGCCCATTGCAATCTGCGCGACATAAGCGCCGCTCATCATCGCAATCAGCCCCAAGTCTTTTTTATGCTGGTCCTTGCCTCCGACCGCGAATTTCATAGACGCGCCGTATGGGGTCGCCTTGGACTGTTGTCCGCCGGTGTTGGAATAGCCTTCGGTATCCAAAACCAGAATATTCACATTCTGCCCGCTGTGCAGGATATGGTCCAGCCCGCCGTATCCGATATCGAATGCCCACCCGTCTCCGCCGATAATCCAGACGGATTTTTCAACCAAAGCATCGGCCAGCGATATAGCCTCGGCCGCGCGCGGGTGTTTCGATTTATCCAGCCATTTGCGCACTTGCGCTTCATTTTCGCGCTGCTTTTTAACATCCATTTCCACAAATAATTTTTCCACGTCGGGATATTCCAGCTCGAACAGCAACGCGCGCAGCGCGTTTGCGCGCTGGTTCAGCGCCAATCGCATACCCAAGCCATACTCCGCGTTGTCTTCGAACAAAGAATTGGACCAAGCCGGCCCGCGCCCCGCCACATTTTTTGTATAAGGAGTAGTCGGCAGATTTCCGCCATAAATTGACGAGCACCCGGTGGCGTTCGCAACAATCATCCGATCGCCGAACAGCTGCGTCACAAGCTTTATATAAGGCGTTTCGCCGCATCCCGCGCAGGCGCCGGGGAATTCGAACATATGCTCGCACAACTCTATATGCTTTGGAATATTCAGGTTCAGCTTTTCGCGAGGGAATGGCCTGTCACCCGTAGCCTCGGCGAAGGGTGAGGGCAGTTCGGCGGCAGCGTTAAATGCTTCCTGGGCCCCGGCGGCATCGGCAATCGGGATCATCTTCAATGCATTCACCGGGCAGATTTTGGTGCACACCTGGCAGCCCGTGCAATCAGCGGGAGAAATGGAAAGCCCGAACATAAGGTCCGCGCCCAGCTCCGGCGTTTTCATCGGAACGAAATTCGCAAGACCCTTTGCTTTATCCTTCGGCAAAGCACTCTGACGTATCGCCGAATGGGGGCACAGCATGCTGCATTTTCCGCATTGTATGCATTTGTTCAAATCACAGGTCGCGACGCGCTCGGCTATATTGCGTTTCTCATATTTGCTGGTGCCGACGGGAAACTGCCCATACGCAAAATCATCCCCGCCCTTTTCCGCGAATGCGGAAACGGGGAGTGAATCGCCGCGCATCGCTGCCATTTCGCCCAAAACCCCCGCTATCTTGGCCGGCGCATCCGCGGTCATCGCGGGAGTCCAATTCGGCGCGAACCCGGAAGGCGACGACGGCAGAGCATATTCATGCAAAAACTCGGCCGCGCGGTCGACCGCCGCCCAATTGGCCGCGACTATGTCCGCGCCTTTTTTTCGGTATGACTTTTCAATCGCATCTTTTGCATTCCGCGCGACGATTTCCGGGTCGATGATTTTCGTAAGGTTAAAGAAGTTCAGCAATATGAAAGTATTGATTCTGCGGCCCAGGCCAAGTTCTTCGGCACCGCGATTCGCATCCAAAAAATATACGCGTCCGCGCAGACGAATCAGATGCTCCTGAACCTCACGCGGCAGATTTGCGAACGCGTCGTCAGGATCGCGCGATGTGTTAATCATGACCGTGCCGCCGGGTTTAAGGCCCTTGAACACATCAAACCTCTGCGCGATTATGAACTCGGAAACGCCGATGAAATCCGCGTACTCCACCAAGTACTGAGAGCGAATTGGCGTTGACGCAAAGCGCAAGTGCGACGCCGTAAGCCCGCCGGATTTTTTGGAATCGTAAACCGCATAGCTCTGCGGATATAAGTCAGAATTCTCGCCGATTATTTTGACTATGTTTTTCACTGCGCCGACCGTGCCGTCCGAGCCTATGCCGTAAAGAATCGCCGATTTGTACCCTTCGTCGTCGTTGGCGAAAGAGGGATCGGTTTTCAATGAAAGATTAGTCACATCGTCTTCGATTCCGACGGTAAAGTTATGACGCAAAGTCCCCAGCATCATGTTTTCCACGATTGCCTTTACATCGCGGGGCTTGAATTCTTTGGACCCCAAACCATACCGCCCGCCAAAGATTTTTAAGTTTCGACTTTGCAACGCAGTGACGACATCTTGATAAAGCGGTTCGCCGATTGCGCCGGGTTCTTTCGTGCGGTCCAGCACTGCAATGTTTTTTGCGGTTTTCGGTAACGCTTCCAAGAATGCCGCCGTCGGAAATGGCCTATATAAATGAACCGCGATTACGCCGACTCCTTTCGGCAAATGCGCCAGAGTTTCCGCTATCGTTTCCGCCGCCGACCCCATGACCACGATTATATTTTTTGCATTTTTGGGGCCGATGTAATCCACCAAGCCATACCGGCGTCCCGTCAATTTCGCGAATTCACCCATCACGCCCTGCACTATTTCAGGCACCTCATCGTATAGTTTATTCGCAGCCTCTCGTCCTTGGAAGAATACGTCCGGGTTTTGCGCGGTGCCGCGGATTGTCGGCGAGTCCGGCGTCATGCCTCGATTTCGCGCAGCCAGCATCAGCTCTGTCGGAATCAGCGCGCGCAGCATGTCGTCGTCGATATATTCCAGCCGCGATTCTTCGTGGGATGTGCGAAACCCATCAAAGAAGTGCAGGAACGGAACCCGGGAACGCAGCGTCGCCGCATGCGCGATCGCCGCCATATCGTGCGCTTGCTGAACACTGTGACTGGACAGCATCGCAAAGCCCGTCTGCCGCACCGCCATCACATCAGAATGGTCGCCGAAAATGCTCAGCGCGTGCGTCGCGATTGCGCGCGCGGCGACATGCATTACGAACGGAGTCTGCTCGCCCGCGATCTTATACATGTTCGGAATCATCAGCAAAAGGCCCTGGCTGGCCGTGAAAGTCGTCGCCATCGCGCCAATGGCCAGCGCGCCATGCAAAGCGCCCGCTGCGCCGCCTTCGGATTGCATTTCCACCACTCCCGGAATCGCGCCCCAGATATTTTTCTTGTGCTGATACGCCCATTCATCGGCCAGTTCGCCCATAGTGCTGCTTGGGGTTATGGGATAAATCGCGGAAAATTCGCTGCATCGATAAGCCACGTCCGCCGCCGCCCAATTGCCGTCCACTATCATCTTGGTCATGTCTATAATTCCTTAATTTAGCGACGCGAATTATAGCCCAAACGCCATATCACCGCAAGACATTATACTTTTACTAAAACATTGACAAAACGCACTTTTATGTTATATTCCCCGCATAACAAGGCGAATATAAAATGATGTGCGTAAAATGCGGTGCTGACAATTGCAAAAAGTACGGTCGCCCCGGCGGACGGCAAAGGTTCATGTGCAAAACCTGCGGGCGCTCGTTCTATATGCCGCCGGAAAACATCCGCGGACTGAATCATCTCTTGGCCAAGGTCGGACTGACAGCGAGAAATGTCCAAAAATCCAACAAGCTTCAAGAAGACAATATCTATGACACGGCCGGGCTTCTTATCAGGTGGCATTCGACATACCTGAAAAAATTTCCCAGAATAACCCTTAGGCAATTCCTGCAATATGAAATGCTGTCCCCCGCCCTGACCGAGGATGATTTTTTGTCGCTTTGCAAGCACGGCGAAGCATATATGTCCGAAACATTATGCGAATTCATTCAGTTACGGTGCCCTTATGAGATATCGCTTTCGCAAATTACCAAAATGAACAGGGAAAGCCGCAGACAATGGTCGCGCAAAGTCAACATGCCGGCGGATTTTGCTTCAAGATTCAAAATCGCGGTTGCAGCCTCTGACAAGGACAGAAAAAAAATCAGACGCAATGTAAGGTCCGACGGCGAAAAACAGCAATTTCTGGAAGAGCAACACGCAAAATTCAACGACTGGTTCGGAAGGCTGTCCCCACAAGAACAGAATAATTTTCTGGAAGCCCGAAAGAAATACAAACGCGAAGAAAGCGCCAAGAGAAGACGAAGGAATTCGGCGGGCGCAAGCTGGGCAAATTGCAATAGAAACCACTATCATAACTTGCGCCTCCGCGTCTGCAAGTTTTGCGCCGACCATGAAACCTGCGAAGCCCGAATGCCGGAAAAAAGAAAGGAAGACAAGAAAACGCGACTGAAAGAATGGCGCGCCAATCCGACAAATTGGAAGATGTCGCTGGCGGCGGACAGAAAACGCTATGCCGATAACAAAGTCAACCCAAAGCAAAACGTATCGGTCCTTTGGGGCTTTATCACGGCAGCGGCGGCAATTAACGAAGCGAAAAAACTTCAGCGCTAAAAAAACCGGGCGCGCCCGGTTTTTATTCTAATATTTCCTTCATCTTCATAACTCTGTAATAACTCTCTTTGATTCGCGCACGCGGGATTTTTCCGCTCCGAACCATTTTCATCACTTCCTTGTGCGCCAAACGCCCCAGGTTTTCCGTATATTGCAAGTTATTGCCCAGCAACAGAATATCGTTGCCCGCCATTATCGCCATTCGCAAGGTCTCCGTCAGACCGTAATGCTCGTAAATCGCGCCCATCTGCAAGTCGTCGGAAATAACAACTCCTCGGAACCCAAGCTGGCCGCGCAATACTCCGTCAATCGTTTTATGCGACAAGCTGGCCGGATAATCCGGATCTATTTTTCCGTTCACCACATGCGCGACCATCACCATAGTGTACGCAGGCACATCCCCGTATGGTTCCAGCTCGTACGGCTGCCAGGTATTCGTGATATCGGTCAAACCGTCATGAGTATCCGCGCCCGCGCTGCCGTGGCCCGGAAAATGCTTGAAACTGGACAGCACTCCCGCAGCGCTAAGGCCCTGCGCCGCCGAGCGGCCGTATTCAGAAACACGTTCGGGGTCCGCGGAAAAAGCCCGTCCTCGCGCGCCGATTGCCGGGGACGCCGGATTGACATCCACATCCACCACGGGCGCGAAATTCACGTTGAAGCCCAGTCCGCGCAACCTCTGCCCCAGCCCGTCATAAAGCGTCGCGATTTCCGCCATGGACAGCTTTGATTGCTCTTTCGCCGACGGCATTGGAAAATTCCAGCCGTGCTCCGACTTCAAGCGTTCCACCATCCCGCCTTCTTGATCAATGGAAACAAACAGCGGCGGGCGCCCATTATTCCGCGCCGCATCCGACAAGAATTCATTCAGTTTTTTAACTTGTCCAACATCGATGATATTGCGCGATTTTATTTGCGCGCGCAGCTCATCGCCGGAAAAACCCGCCGCGCGGCCTTGCTCAACATCCACGCTGAATAAAATCACTCCGCCGATTTTGCCGGCTTTGATGTCGGCCGCCAAGCCTTTCACTGCGGCGTCATCGGGCGAGGTGCCGCGGAATCCGACAAGAATCATCTGGCCGACCATGTTGGAAAGCTGATGCTGGCGCCAGCAACGAATCCCAGCGGCAATGCCGACCGCAACCGCAATAATGATTAAAAATTTTATCCATTTGTTCATTTCGTTTCCTTTTTCTCGTCTTTCTTCGGCACATCAGATTCAATCTTGCTTTCCATCTTCGCCATTGCGCGGACCATATCCATCGCGCGCTGCAGCTGATAATCGCGCGCTTCTTTCTCTTCGTCCGTCAGCTTGGAATTATCCTCGTCATCCTTATCGGCCTTCGCCTTTTTCCCTTTCGTTTCGCCCTCGTTCTTCAAAGCGTTTTTAAACGAAGCCTCACTGAAAATATCTTTTTTCTTTTCAATCACTTCCACTTTGGATTGCAGGACTTCCACGTCCGGAGTGATTCCCTCGCCCTGGATGGACTTGCCCGACGGGGTGTAATACCGCGCGATAGTCAGGTGAATCGCCGTGCCGTCGCCGAAAGGTTTCTGCTGCTGCACGCTGCCTTTGCCAAAGGATTGCGAACCCATAATCAGCCCGCGCTTGTTATCCTGCAGAGCGCCCGCGACGATTTCCGCCGCGCTGGCCGAGCCGTGATTAATCAAGACTACGATTGGTTTGCCACCCGTCAGGTCGCCGGGCTTTGCCATGCTGCGGTCGATGTCTTCCTTGCCGCGACCCCTGGTACTGACAATCTCGCCGCTGTCCAGGAAAGTATCCGAAACGTCTATGGCCGCGGTCAGGTACCCGCCCGGATTGTTGCGCATATCCAGCACATAGCCGATGACTTTTTTCTTTTCCAGCTTTTCAATCGCTTCGCGCAAGTCCTTTGCGGTCTTCGCGCCGAAGTCCGAAATGCGGACATAGCCGATTTTTTTATCTTCGCCCTTGGTGTCGGACTTTATGGATTGCACTTTGATAATGTCGCGGGTCAGAGTGATTACCTTGGGTTCTCCGCGGTCCTGCACGACGGTCAGCTTCACTTTCGTGCCGGGGCGGCCTTTCATTTTTTTGACGGCCTGGTTAAGTGTGATATCGAAAACCTGCTCGCCGTCGATGTGAGTAATATAGTCGCCGGCCTTTATCCCCGCACGGTAAGCGGGAGTGTCGTCGATCGGGGAAATGACTTTTACCGCGCCTTTGTCGGACGTGATTTGAATTCCGATGCCGCCGAAGCTGCCCGAGGACTTGTCGTCAAAGTCCTTTAAATCGTCGGCGTTCAGGTATGACGAGTGCGGGTCCAGCTCCGCCAGCATGCCGTTCATCGCGGCCTCCAGCATTTTCTTTTCGTCCGCTTCTTCGACGAAATTCTCGCGCGCGGCTTCGAACACCAGCGCGAATTTTTTCAACTGCTGATAAATCTGCTCGTCCGTTAAGCGCACCACGGGCTCTTTCTTTTTCGCATCCGCAGCAAAGGCGTTGCAAAACAGCAACCCACAAAGACCGAAAACTAAAAATAATTTCTTCATAAATATCCCCTTTTAATGCCGATTGAAATTAGCAGAAAAAAACGCTGCACGCAAGAGAGAAAAAATCAAATCATTCTTATCCATTGTGCCGACTGCGCGCAAAAAAAGACCCGACGTGTACAAGAGGTACACGAGGGTCCTTTTTTACGCGCACCGCGGAACCCGATGGGAAAATCACGGCTCATTGAATATGCGGGCGGGGTCTACGGCCTTTGTTCCGCGGCGGAGCTCCAGATACATTTCCGCGCGCTCGTCCGGCATGCGGCCCACAGGCTCGCCTGCCAATACCTCCTGACCCACCAGCACGTCTGAACTTCCCAATCCCGTCAAGACCGAGTAATAAGAATTCTTGTGCGACATTATCAGCACCCGCCCGTTCTTGCGGAAGTCATCCGCGAATTCCACACGCCCGTCCGCCGGCGCAGACACCAAAGCATTGCTGCGCGTCTTTATCAGCCAGCCGTCCGACACCAGCCCCAGCGGCGACTTTTCGCCAAAGCGGCGCAGCATCAGCCCGCTTACCGGCGCCTTCAATTTGCGCCAGCTGAATGATTCGTCCGCGGAAACCCGCGTCCCGGCCAGCCCCGCCGTCAGCTCTGACAAGTCTTTTGCCCTTGCCGACAGGTCGCGCAATTTCTTTTGCAATTCGTACTGCTGGGATTTCAATTTTTCATTCTGCGCCGACCTGGTCCGCATCAGCTTATCCAAATGGCTTTTGTCTTCCGCGTATTTTTGCGCGGTTTTATCCAGCTTTGCTTGTTGGGCCTTGCGCTCTTCAAGAATCTTTTCCAGCTCTTCGATTTTCTTTAGTGCGGATTTCATTTCCGCATCGAACTGGCCCGAAACGCCGGTCAGCAGCGCCGAAGTCAGAATATATTCGCGCGTGTCGGCCGCAGAAAAGCTGGGGTTCCCGGATATGATTGCCAGGCCCGCGGCCGCGTCGGCAAGTCGTCCCTTGTTCGCGCGGATCGAAGACAGCAGTTCGTCGCGCCGTTTATCCAAGTCCGAAATTTTATCCTTTATCGCGCCGCGCTTGGCTTCCAGCTTGCTAAGCTTATCCGCCGCCGACACAAGTTGCTTTTGAGTGCTCGCCACCTCGCGATCTGACGTCTTTACCTGCTGCTCTATCTGTTTATTCTGCTGTTCGGTTTGTTTTATCTGAGACTGAATCTTCGCCAAATCGCCGGACGCGGCGAAGCAGGTAGCAGGTAGCAGGTAGCAGGTAGCAGTTATTGAAAAAATAAAAAATAATTTCTTCATATTTTTATTTGCTGGATTGCTTCGCCCGTTGGGCTCGCAATGACAAATCGGCATAAATTGTCATTGCGAGCCCGAAGGGCGCGGCAATCCAGCATTATTTAATCACTACTTTCAAAAAAGTCTTCTTTCCCTTTTGCAGCAGGATTGATTCAGCCGGCTTAACCATTGCTTTTGGATCGGTAATTTTTTCGCCCGAAACTATCAGCCCGCCCTGCTCTATGGCGCGGCGCACTTCGGATTTGCTAGGGAGCAGCCCGCTGGCCACGACAAAGTCGACGACGTTCATCTCGCCTTTCATTTTTAATTCCGCGCTGGGGATTGCGCCCGCGTTCGGGCCGCCGTTGAACAAAGCCATCGCCGCAGCGACCGCTTCCATCGCAAGTTCTTCGCCGTGAATCAATTTCGTGACCTCGTACGCCATGCGCTTCTTTGCCGCGACTATATCGGTCGCGCACATCGCCACGATTTCCGGCATCGGAATATCGGTGAAAAGCGACAGCAGCAGTCCCGTATTCTCGTCCGGCATATTGTAGAAATACTGATAAAAATCAAACGGCGTGGTCTTTTCGCGCGCGACCCACAGCGTGCCCTTTTCCGTCTTGCCCATCTTTTGGCCGTCGACCGTCATCAGCAGAGGCGCCGTCAAACCCAATATATCCGGGACATTTTCGCCGATATGCATTTTGCGATAAAGCTCGGTCCCGGCGACTATGTTCCCCCATTGGTCGCTTCCGCCGATTTGCAGAGTGCACCCATGCGTTTCATTCAAATGCACGAAGTCATGCGCCTGCATCGGCATATATCCCATTTCCAGGAACGTGAGCCCGCCGGTTTCGCGTCGCTGTTTATATGCTTCCGCCGCAAGCATCGTATTAACGTTAAAGTGCACGCAAACCAGCCGCATGAAATCGACGTAAGTAAATTTATTCAGCCAATCGGCATTATCGGCAATCGTCGTTTCCGGCAGAACGAATCGCCGCGCAAGAGTCTTGACTTCCTCTATGTTATGCGCGATTTGTTCTTTGGAAAGCATTTGGCGCATGTCGGATTTTCCGGTCGGGTCGCCGATCATCGCGGTTGCCCCGCCGATGACCAGGATTCCGTTATGCCCCGCATCCTGCAAGTGCCGGAACATGCGCAGCGCGAAGAAGTGCCCGATATGCAGGCTGTCCGCCGTCGGGTCTATCCCCAGATAAAAAGTTATTTTCTTAGCGCCGTTCAGCGCGTTCTTTATTTGCTCCGGATGAGTCATATCTTTGACGAATCCGCGCTCTTGCAGCATGTCGAAAAGTTTCTGTGTCATTGTTATTTTCCTTTTATTCAATCATAGCAAAAAATACTCATTTTGCATAATGATTTTATATTTTTATTCATGAAATTTATTTGCCCGTTCGGGCGTGCGAAGTTAGTACGGCCGGCGGCCGTAGTTGGAATAATAAAAGAATCCAAAGACTTTTGTCATATTGCCTACCTTATCACCTCGGCCCGCAAATTGTCAAGATAATATACATTGACAAACCCGGACGATGTGTAATAATCGCACTATGAATCCGGAAGATAAAAACTTAGCCGAAAAATTGCAGATGCGCGACCTGTCGCGCGCCATTGCCGAAATCGCGCGGCTTTTCGCGCCCCTGTGCATGCATTTCATAGATTGGATTATTGCCCGAAACCCCGGGTTGCCAGTACGGTTTATGCTCCGCGATGCGGAAACCTTCTTTTGCGCGGCGAAAACGCTGGCCGCCGTATCGCCCAAATATCAAGTCTGCGCCGACTGGACCGCGGATTATCTGACCTATAATATGATAGATAATATTCCGACGGAATATCTGAGAAAATACCTGTCTAAAAACTGGAATCAGTCATTAGTCCTGGCAGATATAGGATTCCAAGGCGGATTTGTCGATGTACTGCGGCGTTTTTTCCCAGACAATAATTATCAACCCCTGCTGTTCGCGTCCGAAAACCCGAACATTCCCGGCTTTCTGAATGGAATTGCCGAAATCAAGGGGACGGGTATTAATTTTAAAAAATTCTTAATGAAGAAAAACTTCGTGACTTATCAAAGGGGAACTTCCGCGCTCGCCCTTTTGCTGGAACAATTCCCAAAGAAAGAACATTGCCCGCATACTCTCTATCACAGGGAGGCCGACGGAACACTGTACATAAAAAACGACTTCCATCAGTTCGTGCGATGCCCGGACGAATCGAAGCCCTACCTTTATCTGCAGAATCCCGGTTTGCCGCAGATCGAGCCGGCGGATCCCGAATTGCATATCAGGCCGGGGAACAAATGGTCGCGCGCTCTGCATCATATATTCTTCGAAAGCTTGCGCGCTCAAGTGACGGAATATGCCTGCAATGCCGGATTGCCATCCGTCAAAGACGCGATTTTAAAACTTTACGACATAGCGCCCAGCATGTTCAGCATGCGTAATTTTCTGGTCCCGTTTTATGAGGACGGATTTGATAATTATGAAAAAGCCTATAAGAAAGACATCTCGCGGATATTAAAAATGAAATAAAAATCCCGCCTAAGCGAGATTAAAAAATCAAATCATTTTTCTATGTTGTGCCGACTGCGCGTGGTTTGGCGGGGGCGTAGTGTGTCAGTAATCAATTTATATGAGGCAGATGCGCTGGGTTCGGAAACCCGGCGCGTACAAAGACGTACGCGAGGGTTTGCGAACACAAGCAGATGTCCATAGAAATTGATTAGCCCAGCATTTTGGCCACTTCGTCGGCCAGATTGTCGTCGCGCTTTTGAAGCCCTTCACCCAGCAGATAATACGCAAAACCGGACAAGGTAACGCCTGCATCAGCCAAGACTTGTTTGACCGTTTTCGACGGATCCATGACGAACGGCTGCTCTTCCAGCACGCTTTCGCCATAGTATTTCTGAACGCGCCCGGCAATCATTTTTTCCGCAATCTGCTCCGGCTTTCCCGCCGTCGCGCCGGACTCGATAAAGATTTTCTTTTCACGTTCCACCGCCGCCGGATCCACGTCCGCAATCGTCATGAACTCCGGCTTGTTCGCCGCGATATGCATGGCGATTTTCGGCCCGACTTCATCCGCGCCACCCTTCGCCAAGGCTTCGGGTGGCAGGCCCGCCACATCATTCAACGCAACAACAACACCAATCTGCCCCATTCCGAGCACCAGCGCGTTATGCACATAAGTATAAATATGCTCGCCGCCCACAGCCGAAATACGGCGGATATTCATATTCTCGCCAATCGTCGCGATAAGATTTTTCACCTCATCGGACATCGCGTCATTTACTTTGGCGAAACATTTTTCGGCGCAATCGCAAGCGGTTTCGCACTTGCATCCGCATCCGCTGTAAACTTCAAGCGCTTTGGCCGCAACGTCCGCGACCAATTTTTGGAACTTGTCATTCTTCGCAACAAAGTCCGTTTCCACATTCAATTCCACAACGCAGCCCATCCCGTCGCATTTGACGACCGTGACCAAACCGCTGGTCGCCGCGCGGCCTGATTTCGATGCGGCCTTTACTATGCCCTTTTGGCGCAGCCAGTCCGCCGCCGCCTGAACATCGCCGTCGTTTTCAACCAATGCTTTCTTGCAGTCCATCATTCCCGCGGATGTTTTCTCACGCAGTTCCTGAACCAGTTTTGCTGTAATTTCTGCCATTGTTTTCTCCTTTTATTTCTGTTTCTTTTTCGGTGCCAGCATAAACGGATTGACCGCATATTCCGGAACAAATTTTCTTAATAGAGCATCGTTTTTCTTATCATCCCTCAAGAACTCCGCTATCGCCTGCATGGGCGTGCCGGAATAATTTTGACTGGGCGCGAACCTGCCGTTATGCATGCAGATATAAAGCTTCTTGCCCTCATCGCTTTCGGCGCAATAAACGTTTCCGGGTTCTTTCTGAAACGAAAACACATCCAGTCCGTTTATCGAGCCCTCATACTTCTCATCACAAATCGGCATGAAAAAGATTTTATCCAAATCGACGCGATCCCCCGGTTTCAAAGTCTTATCATTTAATGCCTTGACCTCTGCAACTTGCTTGCTATCTTTTTCTGCCGCAGCCCTGATGTCCTTTATCATTTGTTCCTTGCCGACATAGTTTTTGCTGAACTTTCCATAGCTTGGCTTTGTCTTGTCCGTGTTGTTCACAAAACAAGACTTCACCGGAATCCGCGTCAATATTTCTCCGTCTTTCGTGGTGAATACTTCAAAAATGCTGAACCCCATATAAGTCTTCCCGAAGCTGACCCTTACTTGATTGGCGTTCGTTTTTTGGACTTTCCTGACCGGCGATGCTTCTCCTGACATTTTCTATGCCTTGTATTTTGTATCTCTCGCTTCGCCCTCTTGTATTATTCGGCGCCTTCTATCTTCTCGGCCAGTTTTTCGCGGCGGATTTCGCGAGCCTCGGACGTTCTGGATTTCTGCTTCAGCTCTTTTTCCTTTGCGGCTTCCTCTATTTTTTCGCCGTCGTCCGGCATCATTTCGCTGGATACAACTTTCTTGCCTTGCGCGCCGCCCAAGCGTTTTTCAATTCCCGACAGAATAGAATCCACGAACAAGTCGCAATACAATTGAATCGCGCGGGATGCGTCGTCGTTGCCCGGTATCGGATAGTCCGCCAGTTCCGGATTGGCATTGGTATCCGCGATCGCGATCGTCGGGATATCCAGATTGCGAGCCTCCAGCACCGCGTTCATTTCGCGCGGGATGTCGATTATGACGACCGCCTGGGGCGTTCCGTGCATATCAAGAATTCCGCCGAATATATCGCGCAGCTTGGTCGCGTCTTTCTGCATCAAGCCGATTTCTTTCTTGGTCAGGCCCAGCTTTTCCGCGTTCTCGATGTCGGCTTCCATTTTCTTCAAGCGCCGTATAGACTGCGAAACCGTAGTCCAGTTGGTCATCATTCCGCCCAGCCACCGGTTGTTCACATAGAACTGGCCGCAGCGTTCGGCGGCGTCCTTTACGATATCCTTGGCCTGATGCTTGGTCGCGACGAACAGGACTTTCCCGCCCGCGGCGGTAATCTTTTCCAACGCGTCCAGCGCCCGATACAACAGCGGCGCGGTCTTGTTAAGATTGATGATGTGAATTTTGTCTTTGACGCCGTAAACATAAGCGCCCATAAGGGGATTCCAGCGGCGGGTATGATGCCCGAAATGAACGCCGGCTTCCATGAGTTGCTTCATGGTAAATTGTGGCAGTGCCATAGTTTGCTCCTTTGCCGCAAACAGAGACTAGCGATTAAAGACTAGAATTTGTGTGCGTTTCTGTTAATCCTCGCTATTCTCCATCAGACCCCGCGGGGACAGAAACTTGAAAAATAGCTGTGTTGTTCGCGAGGCCCCGGCCGCGCGTAGCCCGAGTATAGAAGATTTTATTTCCAAATGCAAGCTTTGATTTAAATCTGCCCCGGCTCTTCCGTTTCGACTTCGGGCTGATGTATTTCCACGTCGCGGGTCATCGCAAAGAATTTCTCCGCGCGGCGCTGCGGCAGCTCAGCCGCAGGAATTTCTTGCAGCTCTTTCACGTTCTTTACGACCGCAGATGCAATCAATTCCATCGTCGTCTGCCAATCGGTATGCGCGCCGCGGCTGGGCTCTTTTATAATCTCGTCGATCGCGCCGACGGCCGCAAGGTCTTTTGCCGTCAGCTTCATAGCCGTTGCCGCTTCTTCTTTGAACTTGTTATCTCTCCAAAGAATCGTTGCGCAAGATTCCGGCGCGATGACCGAATAAATCGCGTTCTCCATCATCAGAACCCGGTCGCCGGTCGCGATCGCAATCGCGCCTCCGCTGCCGCCTTCGCCGACATTTACCGCAACGAACGGAGTCGCGAGTCTCAGGCCCGTTTCGATCGTGGCGGCGACGGCTTGGGATTGGCCGCGCTCTTCCCCTTCCCTGCCCGCGAACGCTCCGGATGTATCGAACAGCGAAATCAGCGGCAAGGTGAATTTTTCCGCCAAACGCATCAAGCGCTGGGCCTTGCGGTATCCTTCCGGGGTGGCCATTCCAAAGCGGTATTTCTGGCGCGTCGCGATATCGCGGCCTTTTTCCTGACCTATGATGACTGATGGAATTCCGCGAAAATATCCGATTCCTCCCTGCATCGCCGGGTCTTCGCCGAACAGCCTGTCGCCCGCCAAAGGCGTCCAATCCGCAACCAGCACGCGGATATAATCCAAAAAGTGCGGACGGTTTTCGTTGCGCGCCAGCAAGACTTTTTCATAAGCCTCTGCCTTTGCCGCCGCGGCCGTTTTCGTTTTCGTTTTGCTTTTCGTCGTGTGGATAAGCGCCTTTGGGGTATCCGCGGAAATCGGCGCGGGCTCGGCCGTCGGCCGCCGGGTCAAGACTTTTAATATCTTCTCCAGATTAGCTTTCATCTCGCCGCGCCCCGACACCATATCCACCATGCCATGGTCGTACATATAGTCCGCAGTCTGGAAATTCGAGGGCAATTTCTCGCGCATATTCTGCTCGATAACGCGCCGGCCCGCAAAGCCGATCCGCGCGCCTTTTTCCGCGATATGAATATCCCCAAGCATCGCAAACGACGCCGTGACGCCGCCGAATGTCGGATCCGCAAGAATTACTATATAAGGAATTTTTGCCGCATGCAGCTTATTCACCGCCGCGGTCGTGCGCGCCATCTGCATCAGCGACAAGATATTTTCCTGCATGCGCGCGCCGCCACTGGTGGTTATCATAATATACGGCTGCTTTTTTTCTATGGAGTGCTCTATGCTCGCGATGATTCCGTCGCCCACAGAGCGCCCCATGGACCCCAGCATAAAGTCCGGATTCAATACCGCGATTGTGACCGGAATTCCGCCGACTTTACCAATTGCCGCGCCCAGCGCATCGGGGCGGCCCGTATCTTCGCGCGCTTCGGCCAAGCGTTCCTTGTACGGCATCCGGTCGCAGAAGTTCAAAGGATCGTCGGACGCGACGGGCAGCTCTATGCGCTCCCACGCGTTGTCGTCGAACAGCAGGTCGAAACGTTGTTTCGGCGTCATCGAGAAAGCATGCCCGCATTTCGGGCAAATATAAAGGTTGGTCTTATAGTCTTTATAATAGACCAGCTTGCCGCAGGCTTCGCATTTTATCCACATCAGTTTTTTGACGCGCTCGTACTTTTCACGCTTGTGGCTTTTGATGCCGGGCGCTTTGAGTTTCCACATAATCAATCTCCACCGTTCATTTTTTTTATCAGCTCTCTGCTGGGTCGAAACAGGACCGAACGCCGCGCAGGCAGGCGCATTTTGGCGCCGGTGCGCGGGTTGACGGTGGCCTTGGCCGCATGGACGCGCGTTTGAAAAGTGCCGAAACCGCGAATTTCAACGCGGTCGCCAGCGTGTGCGGCGTCACACAGGCGCTTGGAAACACAATCCACCATCGCGGCGGCATCCGCCGAGGAAAGGCGCCCGAACTTAACCTGCACTGAACGAACAATATCGGAACGTTTCATGATAAATCCTCGTATTTATCCAATTACAACAACATCTCCTCCGCAGCTTACAAGAATACCTGACCAAAATCAAGCTTTCAGGGACCAAACAGGAATAAACCGTATTTTTGTGACTTTTGCGCCAAGAACCGCCAAAAAACAGGCTATGCGGCTTGATTTTAGGAATATTTGCTCTAAAATGACAAAATATGAGGTTGTACCATGACAAGATTCTTGAATGATAAAACTGGAAATTTCGGCATAAACAATGCGGAGACAGAGGCGTTATTCGCTTTCTTGCGGACAAAGTTTGATACCCGGGTTCACAGCCAAATATTGAAAAAAATCGAAATTATGGGGAAAAACGACAAAGATTATGGGCTGTTGGAGATTTCTGATAATATAATCTCGTCCACATTCATATCTCAGAAAGGCGGAGGCGTAAAGCTTCATGTAGGATATAAAAAAGAAAATAGATTCAGATAAAATAAAAAAGGTGGCCGATTAAATAATTCAACTATGGATTTTTCGCGGCGCTGTTATGAAAACGATCATTTAGCATCTCAATTAATTCAACCCACAATAATTATCAAAAAACTCTTGAAAAGATTCCTATATTATTTTAGAGTAAAGGCCAAAGACATCCGAAATAACGAGATGGAAATGACCGCAAATATATTCAAACCCGCAGAAATGCAGAGAGAGAGAGAGAGAGAGAGAGAGAGAGAGAGAGAGAGAGAGTATAAACCCTGCTTGGCAGATTTTTCGCCAGGGCCGCGATAGCTTCATAAATGCCGTCTGAACCGATATGGTTCGGCGGCGTTTTGCTTTGCGGTCAGAAATTTTAACAACCAACCAAACTAACAAACCAAAAGGAAGAAAAAAATGAAACTAACTTACATAACGCGGACAGTGACGTTGTGCTTGGCGATACCGCTGATGACATCCGCTGCTATGGCGGCGACCGTCACGATTGACGGCGTTACGCTCAGCACCTATGCTTACGGCAACGGCCCGGCGGATACTGTCGGCGCCATTACCGGAAACGGCGGCTGGCCTTTATCCGGTCTTGCGAGCGACCTGTTGTCCTCTAACGGCAACACGCTCAACTTCCTTAACGGCAATATGACCGGAAAAGAGATTTTTGGCGGATTTATGGAAGCCTCCGGTTCTATTACCGGCAATATTACGGCCAGCAACAACACCGTGATCAAGGACAACAGCATCGGCGGAAACGTCTATGGCGGGTGGGCGGATGCTTACTTGACCGGCGGCACCAATGCCACGGCCAATCAAAACAGCGTGACCCTGTCCGGCAATAGCGATTCGTATTATGTAAGCGGCGGATATGCTCAAAGCGAGGCCGACACCGCCACAACCAACAGCAACATTGTCAACATTATCGAAAACAGCACAGTTGACACTGTTGTCGGCGGGCATGCTTACAGCGACTATGGCACAGCCATAGCCAGCAGCAACACCGTAAACATCACCGACGGCAGCACGATTACCAACGATGTTTATGGCGGGCATGCGAACAGCGATGATGGCAACTCCACGGCCAACAGCAACTCCGTGAGCATTGATGACAGCGCGGTTTCCGGCCGTGTTTTCGGCGGCTATGCCTATGTGTACTACGACGGCGATACCACGGCCAGTAACAACACCGTGAGCATTAACGACAGCGCGATTTCCGCCCGTGTTCATGGCGGCTATGCCTATACGTACTACGATGGCAACGCCACGGCCAACAGCAATACTGTGAAAATTGACGGCGGCACGATTTCCGGTCGTGTTTACGGCGGGTATGCCTATGTGGACGAAGATGGCAACGCGACGGCCAGTAACAACAAGGTGAGCATTACCGACATCACGACTTATAATAGTGTTTTCGGCGGCTATGCCTATGTGTACGGCG
>WRHR01000007.1 GCA_009783145.1 Alphaproteobacteria bacterium
ATCTGCTCGGCCTGCGGAACGAAATAGGACGAAATGCGTGACGCGAAACGCGAGACGCGTAGTTGGATGCAACAATGCGCAATGTCCATTATAATGGACAACGTTATTTAGCTATCCGAACCACGCGTTTCGCGTTTCGCGTTTCGCGTTTCGCGTCACGATTATGCAAAACGCAAAAAAAATCATTTCAATTGATGCGATGGGGGGCGACAGCGCCCCGCGGTCCGTTTTGGGCGGTATGAACCAGTTCTTGTTTCAAAACGGCGAAAACAGCGTTTTCTTTCGCGTTTTCGGGGACGAACCGCGGCTGCGCCGCATGCTCCGCAAATATCCCCGCGTCGCGCGCAGCTGTGAAATCATCCATGCGCCCGACAAAATAAAGCCCACCGACAAAGTGGCCGAAGTCATTCGCCATGCCGGCGATACATCCATGTATATGGCTATAAAGGACGTTCGCGCGGGAAACTCGCTGGCAATCGTATCTGCCGGAAATACCGGCGTTTTGATGGCACTAAGCAAGCTTGCGCTGAAAACAGTCGAAGGGATTTCGCGGCCCGCGATCACGACCATGCTCCCTTCCGGGGGCGGCGACCAGCGCGTCGTGATGCTGGACTTGGGCGCGAATGTCATATGCGACGAGGAAAATCTTTTCGACTTCGCGCTGATGGGCGCGATTTATGCCGAAACTATCGGGAAAATGCCGCGGCCAAAACTCGGCATATTGAATATCGGCGAAGAAGATACCAAAGGCGACGACGTCCTGCAGCTCTTGCACAAAGTCCTGTCCGAGCATAAAGAGTCCTTGCCCTATGAATATATCGGTTTCGTGGAAGGCACGGATATCAGCGGCGGGCGAGTGCAAGTCGTCGTGACGGACGGCTTTACCGGGAACATAGTTCTGAAAACCGTGGAAGGCACGGCAAAACTGATTAAACGCGTCTTGATGGATACCTTCAAAAAATCTTGGATTGCGGTTGCGATTTCGTTCATGCTGATTCATGTGTTCAAGCGCCTGAAAAACAAGATGGATCCCCGGTCTTATGCGGGCGCAGTATTTTTGGGGCTGAATGGGTTCAGCGTGAAGACTCACGGAAATAGCGACGCGCTGGCGTTTGCAAATTCTATAAAATATGCTGCGGACCTTGCGAAAGCAGACTTTAATAACCGCATCCGCGACGAAGCAGCGCGCTTGGCAGACATCAAAGCGGAATTGAAAGAAGATCGCAGTTAAATTCCCATTGCTTATTGATTCTACCAGTGTATAATTTGCCGGCCGAGAAAGAAGGATATATTATGGGAAACCGATTGGTTGGTTATGGTTCGTATTTGCCGGAAAAAATTTTAACCAACAGCGACTTTGAAAAAATTCTGGATACTTCCGAAGAATGGATCGTCACCCGTACCGGAATAAAACAACGCCACATCGCCCGCGATGACGAGACTGTTTCAGACATGGCGACTGCGGCCGCGCGCGCCGCTCTGGCCAATGCAAAACTTCAACCTGATGATATTGATTTAATCATTGTCGCAACCACTTCGTCGGAAATGGCGTTTCCTTCGGTCGCCGCAATGGTGTCGCGTGATCTGGGGATGACCAACAACGCGCCGGTATTCGACGTGCGCGCGGCTTGCACCGGATATGTTTATGCTCTGCACTCGGCGCGGGCTTTCTTTAACGCCGGCATGCACAACCGCATCATGGTTATCGGCGCGGAGAAAATGTCTCGCTATATCGACTGGACTGACCGCAGCACCGCCGTGCTTTTCGGCGACGGCGCGGGCGCCATGATTTTTGAGCATTCCTCATCCAACTATTCGGGAATCATCGACACCGTAGTATACGCCGACGGGCGGGGGTACGGCATGCTGCACGAAAGCATCAAGCACACTGTCGAAATGAACGGCCCCGAGACTTACAAGCACGCCGTGCAATTAATGCCACAGGCCGCGAACTTTATAATGGACCACGCGGGCATTCACGCCGACGATATAAACTGGATTATTCCGCACCAGGCGAACCAGCGCATTATCGAAAGCGGCGCGCAGCGCCTGGGCTTTCCGATGGAAAAAATTATCATGACCGTGGATCAGCATGCGAACACCAGCGGCGCGTCGGGCGCGCTTGCATTCGCATGGGGGATGGATAACGGAAAAATAAAACATGGGCAGCTGATTATGTACCCGGCGTTCGGTTCGGGACTTACCTGGGGCGCTGCAATGATTAGAGTATAAGAGTAGGAGAGTAAAAGATATGGCAACAATAACAAGAGCGGATTTTGCAAACCGATTAAAAGAATCTTCGGGTTTAACGGCAGCCGAGGCTTATAAGCTGGTGGACTTGATATTTTCCGAAATCGGAGAATCGTTAATCAGGGGCGAGCAGGTAAAGGTCGCGAACCTAGGCACTTTCAAAATATTGGAAAAAAGCGCGCGCATGGGACGCAATCCTAAAACCGGCGCGCCTGCAGTCATTTCCGCCCGCAGAACCGTATCATTCAAGCCAAGCGCCGAGTTTAAGAATAAACTTTAAGCGGTTTTACCAAACCTTTACCCTATCTTCCGGCGCGACATAAAGCTTGTCGGCGGGAGTAATATCAAACGCTTCATACCAAGCATCAATATGCGGCAAGATTCCGTTCACGCGCCATTCGCCCAGCGGATGCACGCCCGTCTTTGTGCGGCGCACCACTTCTTCGGAGCGGATATTATCAACAAAAGTAAAAGCATGCGCGATCACAAATATCTGTTCCGCAGTGAATTGACCCGCGACTGTCTCATTCGGATTTGCAAGTTTCCACGCATCGAACGCTATTACTATCCCGCCGTAATCCGCCAGAGTTTCGCCCAGCGAAAATTCCCCGTTCGCATACAAACCCGGCGCGACTTCTATCTTATCAAAAAATTCTTTCATGACTTTCGCGCGTTTTTCAAACGCCGTCGCATCCTTTGCGGTCCACCAGTCCTTCAAGTTTCCCTGCCAGTCGAACTGCCGTCCCTTGTCGTCAAAGCCGTGCGTCATCTCGTGTCCTATAATGGAACCTATCGCTCCGTAATTAAACGCGTCCGGCGCGCTCATATCAAAAAACGGGGGCTGCAGAATTCCCGCCGGAAAGCAAATCTCGTTAGTCGGCGGATTGTAATACGCGTTAACCGTCTGAGGATTCATATACCAATAGTCCTTATCAACCGGGCCGTCCGCTTTTTCCATCCAGAACGCGTCTTCGAACGTTTGTGCCGCACGCAGGTTTTCATAAAGCGAAACTTGCTCGGAAATTTCCAGCTTCGAGTAATCGCGCCACCTGTCCGGATATCCGATCTTCACGCGGAAAGCGCTTAGTTTTTCCAGAGCCCGTTTCTTTGTTTCCGGCGACATCCATTCAAGATTTTCAATTCGCGCGCCGTACGCGCGGCGCAAGTTATCAACCAGGTTCAGCATTTTTGCTTTCGCCTGGGGCGGGAAATATTTCTTTACATATTCTTGTCCCACCGCTTCGCCCAGCACGCTGTCCGCCGTGGCTACCGCGTCTTTCCAACGCGGGCGCCGCTCGGTCTTGCCCGATAACGTTTTGCCGTAAAAATCAAACTGCAATTCGTATTGCGCGTCCCCCAGCGCCGTCATCGCGCCGTTCGCAATCTTCCATTTCATATAAGCGCGCAAGTTTTCCAACGGCGCGGTTTTTATAATTTCCAAGGCCGCCGCGAACGCTTCGGGTTGCGACACGTCTATGTTTTTAGGCTCTACGGCGCGAATCTCAAAATAGTTTTCCCAGTCAAAACCCGCATATTTTTCTGCGAATTGATCGCGAGTCATTTTGTGATAGTTCGCATGCGGGTCGCGCAGCTTTTCTTTTTTGAAATGCGCGCGCGCGAGTTTTTCCTCTATCTCGTAAACCGCCGCCACGTCGCTTTTGATTTCGAACATCTCAAAAACATCGCTCATGTATTTCTTATACTTCTTGCGAATATCCTTGGACTTTTCATCGTCGTCAAAATAATACTCGCGTTCCGGCAGTCCGATTCCGCCCTGACCCATCGAATATATATAATGCTCGCTGTCCATTATATCCTCTTCGACGCCGTCGCCCCAAAAAGCGCCGCCGAATTTGTGCGAGTTCGCCAGAGCCGCAAAAAATTCCTCGCGAGATTCCAGCGCATCGATTTTCTGCAAATGCGGGATTACTGGCGCGATGCCGTCCGCGTTCAATTTCTTCGCATCCATCGCTTGATTGTAAAGAGTCGCGATTTTCTTATCGCCGGCATTCTTTACTATCTTATGCAGCTTTTCCAAATTTTCCTGGCCCAGCTTATCAAAAACGCCATAGCGGGAATACTCGCCCGTCAGCGGATTCGCCGCGCGCCACCCGCCGCCCGCGAAGTTGTAAAAGTCATCGCCCGGACGTACCGATAAATCCATGTTCTTGATATCAATTCCTGTTGTCATTCTGGGTTCCTTCAGTTTATACGCCATGAAAAAGGCGGCGATAACTACCGCCAAAATTCCAATAATATTTAAAGTTTTATTACGCATCACTTTACCAACTTTACCAATAAATTATCCAAAAGCAAGATTCCGTTTTTTGTCGCGCTTAATCTATTGTCTTTAATTTCCAACTGCTCGTTGCTTATTGCCAGTTCCACAGCCCCCCAATCAATAATATCGCGGATTTCCGGGGTAAGCTTAACGCCGCGCGCGGTGCGCAAGCCCGTCATCAGTATTTCCGTCGCCCGCTGACGCTTTGACAGCATCTGTCCTTCGCACCCGGATTTCGTTTCCCACCACTGGCCGTCTATCAGCACCCTGCCCGCGGCGGATTGGCCCATTCCTATATAAGGCGCCCCATCCCAGATGTTCGCGTTATGTTTGCAAGGCGTGCCGTAATTCGAGACTTCATATCGCGGAAGACTCAGCGTTTCACCGATCGCCTCGTACATTTGCGCGCAGATTTCATTGTCCGGCATTCTTAAATTTTGCCGCGCAAGCGGCGTGCCGGGTTCTATCGATAATTCGTACATCGAGCAATGTTCAAGATTTAGTTTATTTATTTCGCGGCACATCGCGCGGACATCCGCTATTGTCTGTTCCCCCTTCGCCAAGGCTCCGGGGGACAGGCCCGGCAAGCCGTAAATGAAATCCGCGCTGACGCGAATGCCGGCCCCCTGCGCCTTTGCAATCAATTCGCGCGCGGCCGCGGCATCATGGATGCGACCCAAGAATTTCAATTCTTCGTCGTTTAACGACTGCACGCCGATTGAGATTCTGTTCACGCCCGCCGCAATGAATTCTTGCAGCCGCGCTGCATTCAATGTTCCGGGATTTGCTTCTATCGTAATCTCGCAATCAGGCGCGACATTAAACTTTTCACGCAAAGCCGCAATGATTTCCGCGAAGATTTTCGTCGGCATCAGACTTGGCGTGCCTCCGCCGAAAAAGATTGTCGGCACATCGGCTCGCCCGATTTTCCCCGCCCAAAAGTTAATCTGGGATAAGATTTGATTTTTATAATCTTCCCAATCGGGCGCGCTGCAAACCGTGGAATAAAACGCGCAATAATTGCATTTCTTTATGCAGAACGGGACATGGATATAGATGTTATGCGGGACAACCATTAAACTAATATATCGCTTCTGGAACTTTCTCTAAAATTAAATCAATACTAGCCTCAGTATCACAGAGACAAGGTGGAGTGCAAGTACAAGTACCCTCTTTACAAGTACCATCGGTATTCGCGCCGAATGGGCATATCTTGTTCTTGTCTTTTGGTTTATCTCCGCGATAGACGCCCCGTTCGCAATTGGCGGGTGGGGTGCCCACCGCAGACACGCATTCGGTTCCTCCGCCCTTATCCGACCATGCCGGAGAGCTTGAAGTAGTATAAAACCGCCCCGGAACGCATTTCAACGATCTGCCGTCGTCGCTGCGCCGTCCTCCGTTCTCCCAGCAATTACACACGCCCCAGGACAAAGTATCCACCTTTCTCCAATAATTCATCGGGCAGAAGTTTTCCTTGCCGTCGCAATCGTCGCCCGCGCATCCGGCGGGACCTATCCTATACGGAACGACCAGAATGGCCATAAGCAACTGCTCGTCATTGATGTCCAGCGCATTAAAGTTCGAACTGCAGAATCCTTTTTCTTCTTCCTGCTGATTCCGCGGATAACTGTCTTGGTCCAAAAACCTCTTCTGCACGAACCGGCCGCCATAGTTCTGGCAGTCCGCCGAAAGGCTGTTCGCTATCTGGTTATAAATTTCCGTCGCCACTCCGCTCTTGTACATTTGGCTGGGGTCTATCCGGCTGGCTTCGCTTCTATGAAGCCCGTATTCAGGATACCCAGTGCTTGGGTAAAATCTGTCGAATCCGCCGAAGATGCTTCTTGCAAATTTATGCGGGTTTTTGTCGTCATCCCCATCCTCATTCTTTGGGTCACAAGCACTAACATCCAACAGCCGCTTCGCGCAGGGAGATATCGGCTCCGACTCCCAATCTCCTTTCGTTTTGTCATAGCCACGGAATGTAAACCAATCCAATGCATGGCCCGTCGAAAATATCCCGCTGACCGGATTATAGAAATTGCTGTACGCCACCCCGCCGAAGTCGTCAAAGCACTGCTTCACCACCGCGCGGCACGAATCCGTCAGATCCTGATTCTTTCTGTTCTCTATATATTGCGCGATTATGCAGCTTTCCCCCGGTTCGCAGAACATATGGTCGCAAGCCGCGACATATTTGCTGCATGTGGCGTCCAGCAGCTCTATCGTCCCGGGAACCATTCCGATGCTGCCGCTGATTATGCCGGACATCGCCGCCGTTATAGCCTTTGACCCGTTCATATAGCACGCCGACACAAAGTCCATGCACCCAAGTTTTATCTCGGCCACTTTTTCCCTCTGCGCGTAGTAAATTTCCAGCATCGCCTTGTCCAGATAATCCGCCCAGACCTGGTCCGCTATCTCCACGCACTTGTCCAGCGCGGGCTGCGCGAATTGGCGCACCTTTTTTTCAAAGGCGGTCACGAAAGTCCGATTGGCCGGAATGCGCGCCAGCTTTTGGTCTCCCAATGAAATATCCTTGGAAAACGCAAGCAGTTCCTGCAGCCTGTAAAACTCCACCACTCCTTCCATCGGCCGCCCCGTCGTCACGTCTATATACTTCCCGTTGTCCAGGCATCTGCGATATCCCGCGCCGCAAACCTCTTCGCTTAATACCGCCTTCTCGACATTATGCAAACAAGCCGTCGCGTCCGACGAGTTCCTTTCCTGCCTGTCCTTTACCCGCGCCAGGTCCAACATAGCGCTGCCTTCGCGCACCGCCGCCGTCATTTTCTTCTTCATATCGTCCAACTGCTTTTGCACCGTGTTGCAGTCTTGCTCCACCGCCATCAGATAAGCCGTAACCGCGCGCTGCAGAGACGCGTCGGTGCAATCATCGCGCACCGCTTCGCGGCACTTTCCATATATCGCGGTATAAAGGTTTTTCCCGTTATACGACGCGATCGCCTGGCCGCTGTCCATATAGCCGAATCCTGCGGAATCATCCAACCTTATGTTTATGGTATTAAGGCCCTCATAAGCGCCGCCGACGCTGGTACTTTCGCCCTTTATGGAATTCATTATCGCCTGCAGCAACGCTTTGGAAGCGGACTTGTCGCCGGTCAGCGCCAGCTCGCCCTCGCTGGCCTTGCGCATCGCCGCGGCCTGCGCCGCGCTTAATCCGACTACATCCAGATTCTCCGTAAATGTCGTCAGATGCGCGCCCGCGTCCTGCATAACGCCTTGGGCCGCCGTTATGTCGTAAATCCTGTCGCTGCACGAACACCGCTGATAACTGGCGTTTTTTATAGTGCAGAACTGATCCATGCAGGCGAAATAAACCGACTTGCACTGCTCATAAGCAGCGCCGGTGCGCGTGCCGGTAGTCATATCCTCGGCCGTTGCAGCACGTGCCAACAGCCCCCCGCGAAGAGTCGGAGCCGCAGCGCCGGGACGCGCGCTTCGGCTGGTTACTTCCGGGGCGGCGGGATTAGTCGCGGGACGCGCGGAAACGGCGCTGCGTGCAGAAACTTGCGGCGATGCGGCAGGACGCGCTGCAACCCTTGGCTGACTTGCAGAACGCGGCGCAACCTCGGCCGCACTGCGCGGCATCTGTGATTGCGATTGCGACTGCGCGGCGCGCGACACGGCTGCGGCATAAACCGCGGGTGCGCAAAGCACGCAGAAAACCGCGCAAAAAGCGAATACCTTTCTCATCCTTGATGAATTGTAGCGAATTTGAACGCCACCGGTCAATCGCTTAATTTATTGTTGCAAAACGCGAAAACATAAGTTATTATAGCGCCTGCTTGCGGATATGGCGGAATCCGAGTATATGAGAACGAGCGTAGCGAAGTTCGAGTAACTACGAGGATACGCGCAGACGCGAACCGAGGGTCCCACAGGCGAGTGTAAGCGCAGCCAGTGGGCATGAGGAAGCGGCGAGCGAATTGGTAGACGCGCGCGTCGGTGCAAGCAATCTTATGCGGATATGGCGGAATTGGTAGACGCGCTAGTTTCAGGTACTAGTGGGGCGACCCTTGGAAGTTCGAGTCTTCTTATCCGCACCACCCTTCGCCAAGGCTTTGGGTGGCAGGCCATTTTTCGGGGTTGTAGCTCAGTTGGTAGAGCGCTACGTTCGCATCGTAGAGGTCGTGAGTTCGAGTCTCATCAGCTCCACCACCCTTCGCACTTCGTGCTACGGGTGGCAGGCCACCTATCTTCGCGCTATCGCGTTTCGGGTGGCTGATGCCAGATTTTACCGCCATTTTGGCGGTTTTTTATTTTCCCAACACTATACCAACACCCCAGATGAAAAACTTTGCTTTTCTTGACAAAATATGTTGACAATCGTATTTTTAGTGCTATTATTTTGTCAATGAAGCTTATATCTAGGATTTTCGTTGGTCTTTTGGGCGCCTTTATGTGCGCCATGCCCGCGTTTGCCGCGGACCTGGACTGCGACAACGAATATTACCGCACAATAAACCCGAAAGAATGCGAGCACTCTGAAACTTCTTTCGCATTACCGGCTCCTCTGATAGCGGGGCCCCTTGCGCTGGGCGCCAGCGTGGCGTTGACGCTGATGCTGGGCAGCAACAACTCCAACGGGCATACATCCGGCGAAAAAACCCGCCAGCCGACAACTAAAGTTTACGATACCGTCGGCTATGTCGATCCTGACGCCTTGAACGCCATCCTGTCCGATCCGAATTACATCGCCAATTTTGCCCACTATAATGAAATCAGGCTGGCGTATTCGCTGGCGCGCGGGTTTACCGGAAAAAACTCGACCATAGCTATATTGGACACGGGCGATTACGGCTGGCACGGGACCGCCGTCGCCACTGTCGCTGGCGGCGTCATCGCGCCGGATGCCACCATAGTCCCGGTCAAGGTCGTAAATAATTACGGCGAATTTCTTCCTTATTCCGAAATAGGCAACATCATATCTTCCGCTACGGGCGCCAATATTTTCAATTCAAGCTGGGGAATTCCGGTTAATGGAACTTATAATGCCGCCAAAATCAAGACTCGCGCCCAGATGGCCTCTATCACCGGCGAAAACTTTATCCAAAGTATAGTCGATGCCGCAAACCGCGACGCCATCTTCGTTTGGGCCGCCGGCAATGACGGCGCCGCGCAGAGCAACGCTTTGTCCGCCATGCCCCTGGTGATTCCGGAACTGGAAGGTCATTTCATAAACGTGGTTGCTTGGGATACTTCGACGGGCGCGCTGGCCGATTACAGCAATCAATGCGGCGTAACGAAATTTTATTGCATAACCGCGCCAGGAACGAAAATAGATGTGGAAATCGGCTATGCCAGCGGCACCAGCTTTGCGACCCCGATGGTATCCGGCGCGATTGCCGTCATACAGGAAGCCTTCCCTTATATGCGCGCGGTCGAAATCACACAATTGCTGTTCGTAACGGCGCGCGACTTGGGCGAGGAAGGCGTTGATGAAGTCTATGGCTGGGGCATGCTGGATCTGGAGCGCGCCACGCGCCCTGTAGGCAGCCCGCTGGTGCCGCTGAATGGGGGCATGCTGCCGATGCCGCGCGCAAGCGCAAGCGGAATCATCGGTCAGAAAATCGCCTCGGCGAACCTGAAATTCGCATTCTTCGACAGCTTCGGCCGCGCGTTCGAAGCGAAACTCAACGACAACGTATCATTCATCGACCGTCCGCGCGGACTTGAAAGGCTTCGCGGGGACGATCAACAGATAGCGGTCAATTTCGGAGGTCTTGAAATCGGACTCAAGAATGACGACCTGCTGTCTGCCGACGGATTCCTGGCGACAAGCGGAAACCATCCGATCAGCTTTGTCGGCGCGCGCAATGAATTCGAATACGGAAATTTCACGTTCTTCCAAAACGCGCGCATGGGATTTTCGCGGCCCGTCCCCGCGGCGGAATCTTTCATATCCGGATTTTCCGATGTCATCAGCGGGGAATTTCAGTTCGGCGCCAAATACCATGACTGGAAGCTGTCGGTATCCGCGCTGGATACTATAATTTCCGGCCGGATGAGCCTGAACTTGCCGGTCGGGCGCGCCGCATCCGGCGACTTACTGTTCGCGAATAACGAGATCAATCTGGCCCAGCGCCCTCCGATGGAGTACTCGCTTGGATATAAATTCTTTACGGCGTCGTTCATCGATAACCCGATGGGAAGAAACGAATTCTTTATAATGGCGAAGACAAAGTTTATATTCTAGGCGCTGTTAGCAGTTGATTTTTGCGGTGAAATGTAGTATAAACCGCGCCATGGGCTTGTGGCGGAATGGTAGACGCTGAGGACTTAAAATCCTTTGACTATTGCAGTCGTGCGGGTTCAAGTCCCGCCAAGCCCACCATCCGCCTTCGCTTACGCTCCGGCGCGAAAGGCAAATAAAAACAAAAAATATGATTAAAGTAGACTTTGATTTTCTCCGTTCTTTCCACCAAGTCGCGCCGAAGCGTAGCGAAGGCGGATGGCGCTTTGCCGCCTGAACTCTTTTCTGCGCCCTTATTTTGCGCTTTTATTTTCATTAACAATCTAATATCATTAATAAATAATGGAGTTTTATTATGTCTAAAGAAATTATTTTAACCGGCGAACGCTCTACCGGCCCCCTGCATATCGGACATTATGCGGGCGCTCTGCTAAGCCGCGTCAACATGCAAAACAGCGGAAAGTACAAGACTTTCGTAATCATCGCTGATGCTCAGGCGCTGACCGATAACGCCGACAACCCGCAAAAAGTTCGCGAGAATGTTTTGCAAGTCGCCTTGGACAATCTGGCCGTAGGAATCGACCCCGCAAAATCCACCTTGTTCATTCAATCGCAAGTTCCGGAGCTGACTGAACTGACCTTTTATTACATGAACTTGGTAACCGTCGCGCGGCTGCAGCGCAATCCGACGGTAAAATCGGAAATCGCCGCTAATCGCGAAAAATTCGGCTCCAGCGTGCCCGTCGGGTTCTTTACTTATCCTATATCCCAAGCGGCGGATATAACCGCATTCGACGCCACGGTCGTCCCGGTCGGTGAAGACCAAATGCCGGTCATAGAGCAGACTCAGGAAATAGTGCATAAATTCAACGCGACCTATGGCGAGACCTTGGCGATGCCGCGTGGTTTGGTAGAGGCAAATGAAAAAGCCCGCCGAGTACCGGGCACCGACGGAAATGCAAAAATGGGAAAGTCCTTGGGCAACGTCATAAACTTGGGCGACAGCGCGGACACAATCGCTGCGCAGGTAAAAACCATGTTCACCGACCCGCTGCATTTGCGCGTCGAAGACCCGGGGCATACCGAAAACAATCCGGTTTTCACTTATCTTTCCATATTCGCAAAGCCGGAGCATTTCACGGCATTTCTGCCGGAATACAAAAACTATGCTGAACTGGCGGCGCATTATGAGCGCGGAGGGCTGGGCGACGTCAAAGTCAAAAAATTCCTGAACGAAGTATTGCAGGAAATCTTGCGCCCGATACGGCAACGGCGCGAAGAATTCGCAAAAGATCCGGGCGAAGTTATGGAAATTTTACGGCGCGGCACAATCCATGCTCGCGAGGTCGCCGCCGCCACTGTCGCCCGAGTAAAAAAAGCGATGAAACTGGATTATTTTGACTAACTCTCTCAGGGATACAATCATCTTCCGTATATCATTTCCGGATAGAGGGGGATTTGGCCTTTGCTTTTTTGCAGGTATTGCTCATACAATTCCGCTTTATGCTTGGCATCCAATTGCTCGCGATGCTTCGCCATTTCTTCTTTATACATGCAAACGGATTCCGACGTGCAAATAGCGCAATCATAAAATCTCGTGTCGGGTTTTTGCCCGAAGTTTATCATCTTGGTGAAGGTTGTGATTGCGTCGATTACTTCTTTGACATGTGACAGTTCCGCCGGCGTTCCAATGTATGTTTCCATGGGAGCGGCGACCGGGGCGGGCTCTTCTCTACGCACCTCTGCAGCCGGGAGAGACGAAAGCCGGGGCGGTTTGAAATCGCACGCGTTTCCGCCTGTCTTTACATGTTCCCAAAGCGCGTCCATAATCCGGGGGTCGATCGGCACTGATGCGACTTTTTTGCGACCGGCAGATTTTTTCCCAGCCTTGGCGCGCTTGCCCTCTGGGATGCGCAAATGTTCTATGACAAGGTCTGTGATTTTATCCGAATTGCGTCTAAACACGCATGATATCATTTTATGCGGCAGATATATTCTTTCTTTATCGCATTCGCAACTGGACGAGATTATACTTTTCAGCAATTTGAAAATCGTTTTTTTCAAAAGAGCGTATTTCGCGTAATCTTTATTATACTCTTTCTCATACGATATTATATCCAGAAAATCTTCGTTATGAGCCATGATATTGTTCAGGAAAAAAGTTTTTTTCGGGTCGTGCAATTCATAGCGCAGTCCGCCGCCGTCAAAAATCTTCGTCCCGTAATCCATCGGCCAGAACAGTTTATACCAATGGGGAATTTCGAAATCTTCTGAACGCAAAAGAAAATATTTCTGCCCGCGCGTCGTTTTATAATGCAATCTTTCGCCGTCGTATTTGAACCAGGATTTTACTTTTACCTCGCCGGTGTCGCGGTCCGCGTCCGTGTGCCAAGGCGCAAGCGGCAGCCCGGCAAGCAAGTCTTTGCCTTTGTATATGAATTCGCGGGCGCCGCGCAAGTTGTAATAGACTTCCTGGTCCCAATTCTTGTACTTCCATCCTTCAAAAAGTACAGTATTGTCGAACGGACGCAACACTTTGTAACCGTCGGATTCATAAAGAAAATATTTTTTATCATCCGCCGCGTTTTTGATCAATATGATTTTTTCGGAATTGCCATTTTCATCGTCTACATAAGAATGAGTATAGTAACAGTTATCGCGCAACGGCGCCAAATCATAATCGGCCAGAACATTTATGCCATTCACTATATATTCTTTGGGATTTTCTTCGGTATCTTCCTCTTTTCCTCCGAATAACGCTTTCTTGGCTATGTCTTTTGAAGAACACCAGATAAAATCCGAATTCAAAGCCAGCCGATGTTCCTCTAATGGCGAGAACAAGCAAGTCAGAACTTCGGCGACAGGCGGCGCCACGCCATCAAACATCGCGCCAAAGAACGTGGCATCGTCCCTATATTCGTCCGCATAAAGACTTTTTCCGTTTTCCGGCGGGAATATTTCATCAAGCTGTTCGGCCATGGCGAATTTGTCGGCGCCTTCGAAGAAGACTTCATTTTCGGTGGAAAAATCGCGGTTGTTTTCCAGTTCAGGCATAACACGAGAACGATAGCACACTGCCGGTGTTTGTCAATAAATAATTTCCTGGCGCGATAGCGTGGTATTATAATACCTTATTAAAATTTCTTGACTTTTGGGCATTCGCAAGGCATAATTGGCCCAGAAAATCGTGATGCGAGACGCGAAACGCGTATTTCGTGCAACAATAAGCGTTGTTCATTATAATGGACAATATTGTTTAATGAACAGTATTGCTTGTAGTTCTATGAATCACGCGTCTCGCGTCTCGCGTCTCGCATTACGAACGAGGAAACAATGCAACTAACCAAATCAACTAAATCGCTGAAAGCGAAAGAATTAAATGCCGATTGGTATTTAATCGACGCCACCGGCGTGACCCTGGGGCGCCTGGCCGCATATGCCGCCACCCTGCTCCGTGGGAAAAACAAGCCGACATTTACGCCCAACATGGATTGCGGCGATCATGTCATCATAATTAACGCTGAAAAAATCGCTTTGTCTGGCAAAAAAGCCGAAAACGAAAAGTTCTATTGGCACACCGGTTGGACCGGAAGCCTCAAAGAACGCACTTTCGGTCAGATGCGCGCCGAAAAGCCTGAAAAATTCATCTTCAACGCAGTCAAGCGCATGATGGGACGGCGCACTTCGGTGGCGCTGGCGGACAAGCGCTTGAAAAAACTGCACGTCTATGCGGGCGGCGAGCACAAGCACACCGCGCAAAACCCGAAAGTTATCGATTTCGCAAATATGAATCCTAAAAATAAAAGGGGCGAATAATGGCAGATAAAAAAATAGCAGATAGCAAAGAGCAAACAGCAAAAAAGCCGGTCGCGAAAAAAGCCCCCGCTAAAACCGTAGCGGAAAAACCAGCTAAAGTCGCCGCGCCAAAGGCGGCGGCTCCGAAGGTTGCACCAAAAGCAACTGCGCCAAAGACTGCATCAGCGGCAGGCAGCGCAACAAAACTGAACAACGCGACCTATGCCACCGGCAAGCGCAAGGATTCCGTTGCCCGCATTTATCTGATTCCTGGCAAAGGCAACATCACCGTCAATAACAAGCCGATTGCGGAATATTTCCGCCGTCCGGTTTTGCAGATGATTATCGCGCAGCCTTTCGGCGTTACAAAGCGCGACGGGCAATATGATGTCATTGCGATGTGCATGGGCGGCGGACTTTCCGGTCAGGCAGGCGCAGTAAAACACGGCATTTCCAAAGCACTTGTGACGCGCGAGCCCGATTTGCGCAAACCGCTGAAGGCCGCCGGATTCCTGACGCGCGACAGCCGCGTGGTAGAGCGCAAGCACTATGGCTTCCACAAGGCGCGCCGTTCGACTCAGTTCTCGAAACGCTAATGCGTTTAGTGCCAGTGCCGGTGCGATTATGCCTGCACCGACACTGGCACTGATACGGAGAAAATTATGATTACAAAAGAAAAAATTAAAGATTTACATTATTCGCTGAATGGCGTTTTGATCGCGGCGGATATAAACGCCGCGGCGGATGAAATCCTGACCGAGCATGGCAAAAAAGCCAAAATGCCCGGCTTTCGTCCCGGAAAAATTCCGTTGAATATCCTGCGTCAGAAATTCGGCGCATCCGCCATCGGCGAGGCCGTCGATAAAATGATGAACGCCGATATGGAAAAATTCGTGGCGGATAAAAAGGTTCGTTTGGCGGGCAGTCCGAAAGCTGATGTCGCAAAATATGAATCCGGCAAAGATTTGGAATATACCTTAGAATTCGATATTCTTCCCTTTTTGCCGACCATCGAGCTGGATAAATTTTCCGTTACTAAAAAAGTCGCCCAGCTTCCGGAATCCGAAGTTGAAAAGTCGCTTGAGAACTTGCGCAAGTCACGCGCTCAGGCCGAAAAGCAGGATGAAAAATATAAAGCCGAGGACGGCGATGTCGTTGTCATCGATTTCAAAGGTTTTGTCGGAGATGAAGCGTTCGAAGGCGGCGAGGCTAAAAAGCATCATTTGATTCTGGGCAGCGGCAACTTTATCCCTGGCTTTGAAGAAAAGATCATCGGGCACAAGGTCGGAGAAGAGTTCGACATAAAAGTCAAATTCCCGAAAGAGTATCACAGCGAAGATTTGGCCGGAAAGGACGCCCGCTTTGAAATAAAAATTCATGAAATCCGACATCATATCCTGCCGGAATTGAACGACGAATTGGCAAAAGCGGTCGGACAGGAATCTGTCGCTGCGTTGAAAGACCATATTCGCAAGATTTTATCCGAGCAATATACCGAGGCCGCTCAGCGCGAGATGCGCAATGAATTGCTTGACTTGCTGGGCGAAAAGGTAAAGCTGGACTTGCCGGAAACTTTGGTAGAGCAAGAGTTTGACTTGGCCAAGCGCGAGTTCGAGCGGTCGGAATCGGCGGAAAAATTTGATGAAAAGCAAGAGCGCCTTGATGCCGCCCGCCGCGTAAAGCTGGGACTTATCCTGGCGGAATGGGGCACTGCGAACAAAGTTGTAGTCACGAACGAAGACCTGCAGCGCGCGATTTGGGCGGAAGCCGCGCGCTATCCGGATCCGAACCGGATATTTGATTTTTACAATAAAAATCCGAACGCGGTGTCTATGGTACGCGGAATGCTGTTCGAGCAAAAGGCGCTGGACGCCATGCTGGAACATGTAAAAGTCAAAGAAAAAACCGTAAAACCGGACGAGCTGTTCAAACAGGCAAATCCGAAATAAAAATCGCGCTTCGGCGCGATTTTTTATTAAACTATAAATCCTCAGCTGGGACTTTTTCGATTATATAATCCACGCGGGCGCCGATTTTCTCTCCGGCCGCGATAATATTTTCTTCGGTGAGCGCGATGCCAGCAGACATCAAATCATCCGCGCTGATGCCGGTGGCCAATGTTAAACAAGTCTTTATTCCCGCGCGCGTCGCGCCCAAAATATCCGTCTCCAGAGTATCGCCTATCATCAAGGTGCGCATCGGTTCCAAATCACCCAGCGTCGACATTGCCGATGTATAAATTTCCGGATACGGCTTGCCATAATAAATCACTTTCAGACCGCGCTGTTCGAAAATCTTACAAGGAAAGCCTGGCGTTATAACGGATTCGCCATTATTAAACACCCGCATATCAGGATTTGCGCATACAACCGGCAAGCCCGCCGCTATAACCCTGCTTAATTCCGGCTCCAGCTTTTTTTCATCCGAAAACGGCGCGCCATTTATATTCGGATTGCAGCAATACACAAAATCCGCATCATCGATGGATTCTACTTTCTGATAATCCAAGCCGTCCAGTAAACCTGTAAAACTTTTGAAAGCGGGATTGTCTATATTCCATGCTATGTAATATCTTTTGCCGGGCACGGGCAATTCGCCCCTGGCCGCCGCGTCTCTATACAATCCGCCCCCAGAGAAAATATGTCCGTAATGAGTGCCCTGAATCAGCCCTTGTTTGCTATATTTTTGGCCAATAACATCCGGGGTCTGCGCCGCGTTTGATATCAGCGACACGGATTTGCCGCGCGCGACCAAATCCGCCATTACCGCAATCGCAGACTGCGACAGGCCGCCGCCTATATTAAACACTCCCCATGCATCAAAGAAAAAAGTATCGAAATTATCCGCTATATCCAACAAAGACTTATAAATCATGCCCGGTTCCTTCTTGTCAAACAAGAACATAACACATTTATAAAAACTTGACAACCAGAATTTGTTTGCTAACCTTCTGCGTGGAGAGCGACAGATAAAAGGCGCCCTGAGATGCATATTTTAGAGTACTTGGCCAAAATCGGCAAAGCCGATCAATCGTCTCCGACCTACTTGGGTCTACTAAATCCCGTGCTGAAAGACGCGCCGTTTTTGGATTTTTCAGGCATTAAAAAGATTCATTACCTTTATTTAGCCGGGTATAACTGGAATTTGGTCCTTCCTGATGTGGAAGAAATCAATAACTTCGAATTGGCCGGGTATGACAAACATTTACAAGCGGATAAATTAAGAAAGACCGGAACACTTGGCCTGGACGGTTGCAGAAGCGATGTTTCGTTGCCGGGTCTGCAAAGCACATACAACCTTGCGCTTTATGATTTTCCTCACAAATTTAATGCGCCGTTATTGAACTCGGTGGGCCAGCTTTATTTCGATAACAAAACGCAATTGACGCTGGCATCGGGGCAAAAACTCATCAGCTTGCCGGGTTACGAAGAAAGGGGATTCTACAAGACCCACAACATAAGGGGCGGAGATTTCAAGAACCATGCTTTTCGGGGCGGTGTAAATGCCCAAGCGCGCCCGGGAATTTACAATGTGTATGGGAAAACTGTATTTATGGAGAATGGTTATTATTATCACGTGGATACGGTTGGTCCGGGCACTTACGAAATTACATGGAACCTTGATGAAAAGCTTTTGTTATTGCAAAATGGCGATGCCATGAAATTCATCCTTTTGTGCGGCAATAAATTTTTCGAAGGCGCGGATTTCGGCGAATGCCACAAAAAATACCTTAACTGGCAGAAAACCGTATTTATTACCGATATCAGGCTTGAGAAAAGTATTGGATTATCCCCTATCCCCGGTGGTGATTACGGACACGAACTATTTATCCACGCATTTTACAGCGACGGCACTTTGGCCGCGTATAACGTGCGCGTCGGTTTTGATCGAATGGAAGCGAAAAGAAAATTGCTGAAATTAAAACTCGCAAAAAATTTAACCTTGCATCAGTTTTGGAATATCGTTCGGTAAAAAATCAATAAAAACTTGCAATTGGTGATTCTTTCCCCTATAATCCCTTGGCTTTCGCGGGTGGGCGTGATTGCAATCAGAATAATCCCACAAGACCTCGTATCTATGCGACGGCAAACTTTGTGTATTTTCTTATGAAAGATTTATCCAAAGAATTATTTAACCCAATATCCAACGAAAACTTTGCGGAACTGTTCGACGAATCATACGGCAAACAAGAGACCCTGCAGGGCTATGCCACCAAGGGTACCGTTAAAGATATTCGTACCGACTTCGTACTTGTCGATGTCGGCCTGAAATCCGAAGGCCGCGTGCCATTGCGTGAATTCGGCGCGAACCCTCCGAAAGTCGGCGACATTATCGATGTTTTTGTAGAGCGCTATGAATCCCGCGAAGGCACTGCAATTCTGTCTTATACCAAGGCACGCGCTGAAAAGGCTTGGAAAGAGCTGGAGAAAGCCGTCGCCGACGGAACCGACCCCACCGGCACAATTATGGAAGCCGTTCGCGGCGGATATACCGTCGACCTTGGCGGAGTGTTTGCATTCATGCCCAGCAGCCAAGCCGACAGCCGTCCTATTCGCGATGCGAAATCACTTGTTGGCGTTACCGACAAATTCCGCGTTCTGAAAATGGACGCCTTGCGCACCAATGCTATTGTTTCCCGCCGCGCGATTCAGTCTGATTCAATCGCCGCCGCACAAAAAGAAGCAATGAAAAATATCGCTCTGGGCGCGATCATCGAAGGCACTGTCAAGAACATTACCGATTATGGCGTGTTCGTTGATTTGGGCGGCATCGATGGCCTTTTGCATGTCACCGACCTGTCCTGGAAGCGCGTCAATCACCCGCGCGAGCTGGTGCATGTCGGACAGAAAATCAAAGTCAAAGTCATTCAATTCGACCCGGAATCTCACCGCGTATCCCTGGGCGTGAAGCAATTGGAAGAAGACCCATGGAACACTGCCTCGCGCGCGTTCAACATCGGCGACACTGTGACCGGTAAAGTTTCTTCGCTTACCGATTACGGCGCGTTCATCGATCTGGGCGGCGGCATCGAAGGTCTTGTTCACATGTCCGAGCTGTCTTGGACCAACAAGAACGTCCACCCCGGCAAAGTCTTGCAAAACGGTCAGGAAATCAACATTATCGTATTGGGCATCGATCAGGACAAGCGCCGCATCTCGCTGGGATACAAGCAATTGCAGGGCAACCCTTGGAAGGAATTCGCCGAAGCTCACAATGTCGGCGATGTCGTCACCGGCCCGATTAAGAACACCACTGAATTCGGCTTGTTTGTTCAATTGACGCCGGACTTGGACGGAATGGTGCATATCTCTGATTTGTCGTGGGACAAACTGGACGAGGAAGAGCTGAAAAAGTTCGTTCGCGGCCAGGAAGTCACTGCGAAAATCTTGGACATCAATCCCGAGAAAGAGCGCATCACCTTGGGCATCAAACAGATGACCGCGGGTTCCGGCGATGGCAAGGTAGCGCTGAAGAAAGGCGCAGTGTTAAGCGGAACTGTGTCCGAGGTTACACCGGACGAGCTGGTTGTTGCACTGCCCGGTGACGCGCGCGGCATCATCCGCAAGACCGACCTGTCACGCGACAAGGAAGGCCAAGCTACCTCGAAGTTCAAAGTTGGCGATACTGTTGAGGCCAGTGTGGTCTCCGTAGAAGGCAGCGAGGTAAAGCTGTCCGTACGCGCGCTGCAGGTTGCGATGGAAAAACAGGCGGTTAAAGATTACGCGAACCAGGCCGACAGCGGCTCGGTATTGGGCGATATTCTTGGCGCCGCGATAGAACAGAGCAAAAAATAAAAATCCGGCGGAAGCCGGATTTTTTAATGAAAAATTAATGTGTTCGCGTTGCTCACGGTTTTATAACTGGATTGCTTCGTCGCTTTGCTCCTCGCAATGACAAGGAAGAGTTTATTCGGGACGCACAGCCAAAAACAAATACCGAATTGTCATTGCGAGCCCAAAGGGCGCGGCAATCCAGTTGATAAAAAGCCGCGCTTTAGCGCGATTTTTTTAAATTAACTTCTCAATTATTTTTAATATTTCTGATTTTGAAAATCCCAAAGTTTTCATCAAATCTATGGTTTCAATTAAATCCAGCCTGCGCTCTTTTATTTCAGTTCTTGCAATAAAACAATGAGATGTTTGAAATTTCTCGGCTAAATCCCGCTGAGTTAGCTTTTTGGCTTTTCGCATTTTAACCAGCTCGGCAACAAGTCGGTTGTATCGGGGATTATGTATGGTTTTTGGACTGGTTTTCATTTGATAGCATTTTGATTGCAAAAACACCTTGAACTCAAATTGATATCGGAGTAAAATAAGAAAAATAACCTTAGTTAGGAGTAAAAAATGAACTTTCCCGCAAGATTTAAAAACCGCATAAATGAAAAACTTAAACAATGCCAAAAACTTGTTCAATCGCTTGATGAACGGCAGGTTGATGAATCCAACACTGTCAGGTGCATAACCCAAATACTGGAAATAATCTTCGGCTATGACCCATATGGGGATATTACTTCGGAGTTTGCGATAAAAAAGACTTTTAATACCGCATATTGCGATCTGGCCATAAAAGGTAAAAGCGGCAAAGTCCGTATTATGCTGGAAGCCAAAGGCATAACGATAGACCTGAATGAAAAACATCTGAAACAAGTTGTGGATTACGGCGCCGACACAGGCACAAAATGGATCATATTAACAAATCTTAAAACATGGAAACTTTATAAACTAACAGACGCAAGACCGGTGGATAAAGAGCTTATTTGCGAATTTAATTTTATGGATTTGAATTCTAAAAATGAAAAAGATTTGGAGAATCTGTTCATAATAAGCAAGGAAGGAGAAGAGCAAGACAGCTTGGAAGAATACTATTCCCAAAAACAAATTAAGAATAAATATATGATTGGCGCTCTTTTGGCATCCGAAGATGTCTATTATGTTATAAGGCGAAATATAAAAAGATTGTTTGATGATGTGAAAGTATCTATGGAAGAAATAGAAAATATAATAAAAAATGAAATTGTGCTTAAAGAGGTGCTTAACAGCGAAGAAGCCGTTCAAACCAGAAAAGAAATTGCAAAAGCTAATAAAAAACTTGAAAAAATTGATATGAAAGAAAAACCGCAAAGAAAAGAAGTTAAACAAGAGCTAGTGAAGAAAGACGACCCTGATGTTCTGTCAGCATCCGAAATAAGTATCCCTGAATGATTAAAAAAAGGGGCGAGTAATATTCGCCCCTACAAAGTTTCTATTTTTTATGTTATAATATCATCCGTCATGAAAAATATAACTATCATTATGGGTGGGCCGGGAAGCGGCAAGGGCAGAATTTCTGGCATGCTGATGGATGGCCGCGAGTTTAACTATATTGAAACCGGCTCTTTATTGCGCAGCCTGCCCGGCGATTCCGAGATTGCCCAAATCATGAAATCCGGCGCTCTGGTTCCGGACGAGAAAATGTTCGCGCTGATAGAGAGCAAAGCTAACAACAGTAATCACGATATTATGTTTGATGGCTTTCCACGCACCCTGCCCCAGGCCCAATGGCTGGTGAAGAATTTTACGGACCCCATAACAGTGATTTATTTGAACTTGCCAGAGTCCATAATGATTCAGCGAATTCATACGCGAATTTCCGAGGGCTCTGCCCGCGCGGACGACGCGAAAGAAGATATCATTCGCAGCCGGATTAAGAATTTTGAAAAACAGACTTTGCCGGCGATTGAGTTTCTGCGCACTGCGCCCGGCGTAAAGTTCCTGGACATTGACGCCCGCCCAATGCCGGAAGAGATTGTAGCAGAGATTAAAGCGCGCTGATTTTAGCAACTATTTCATCTATAAGAATCTGCGGAGTGCTGGCGCCGGCGGTTATGCCGATTCTGTCCGGTATCGGAAAATCTATATCTCCCGCGCTTCCGACAAGCCAGACATTCTTTGCGCCCGCATCCCTTGCGACCTGCGCAAGATTTTTCGTATTAGACGAAGTGCTTGAGCCTATTACTATCACATCGCTCAATTTATTTTTCTGAACCAAATCCCAAACTGCTTGCTGCCTTTGCGAGGTCGCGGCGCATACGCCGGACCTTGACTGACACTCCGCTTCGGGGAAACGCAAAAATATTGCCTGGGCGATTTCTTCAAACTCGGCGCGCGAAAGCGTCGTCTGGCCTACAAAACACACCTTGGCGCCTTCCGCTATCGGGAGCTTCGCAACATCATCAGCGGATTTCACAAAAAATATATTATGATTCGATTGTCCCATCGTACCGGTGACTTCATCATGCTTTTCATCGTTGCCGATGACGATTACATTAAAGCTTTCCGCTATTTGCGCGCGGACATATTCATGAATGCGCTTCACCAGCGGGCAGACGGAATCAATCACCGTTTTTATCCCGCGATTTTCAGCCTCGGCCACCAGCGCTAGCGACGAGCCATGAGCCGATAAAACCAGCGGCCGCGACAAATCCTGCATATCAGCCAAGGCATCTATAAATATCACGCCTTGATTTTCAAGGTCTGATACCACCCGCTCGTTATGCACGATCTTGTGATACACGTAAATCGGAGCGCCGTATTTATGCAAGGCAGCGCCGATAATTCTCAACGCGCCTATGACGCCGCCGCAAAAGCCGTAAGTTTGTGCGAAAAAGATTTCTGCTTCGCGCATGATTTGCGAACTCTAAACGCCGAACCCGGCGGCGGTCTGCTGTGCCTTTGGAATCGAATCTTTAAGATTTTTAATTCTATCTTTATGCGACGGATGAGTGCTGAGCCATGCGGGGCCGCTGCTGCTGCCGCCGCTTAACGCGTTCATGCGTTCCCAGAACTTGGGCGCCTCGTTCGGATCATAACCCGCAACGGCCATAAGTATAAGCCCCAGCAAGTCGGCCTCATCTTCATGTTTCCGGCTGAAAGGCAGCGTGCCGAAGACGTTCGAGCCCACCCCGAACGCGGTCATCGACAAGTCTTGAGCTGTTTTCGACATGCCGGTGCCGCTCAATGCCAGCGATGCCCCCGCCATCCCAGCCTGTTGGAGAAGTCCGGCGCTCATGCGCTGCTGTCCATGGTTAAGAATTGCGTGAGCAATTTCGTGTCCCATCACCACCGCGATCCCGGCTTCGTTTTGCGTAACACCCAGAATGCCGGTATAGAACGCTATCTGGCCCCCGGGCATGGCCCAGGCGTTTATATTTTTATCTTCTATCAAAGTGAACGCCCATTTATAGTCTTTAAAGTGGTTGGGCGAACCCTTGGCGGCAACCCATTTTTCTGCAGCCTTTACCAGTTTCCAACCAACCTTTGATAGCATTTCAGCTTCCGGCGTACCCTTTACTACTTTGCTTTTATTAAGCACTTGGGCGTACTGAGTGGACGCAGAAGATATAATCTGGTTATTCGGAATAAAGGCCATGGTGCTCTTGCCGGTCATAAGGTCTGTCGCGCAACCGCACAACAACAAGGCGCCTGCCAAAAAAATATATGGAATTTTAAGCATAGATGAAATCTTCATATTCAAAGTCCCCCTTCGCCCTATGGGCTTCGGGCGACACTACTTCGCTGTAAACTGCTCGCTATTCGCGTGGCAAAGCCACATGAAGCTGCGCAGCAGCGAAGTGTGGTCGGGGTGACAAGAATCGAACTTGCGACCCCTTGCACCCCATGCAAGTACTCTACCAGGCTGAGCTACACCCCGACACGCGCCGGATTATACAAAATAATTTCGGTAAAGCAAGATATTAAAGCATCACAGTAAAACGCAAGGTTGCGGCCATTGCCGCGCCGCGGTTTCTATCATTTCCAGGGTTTATAAAAAATTGTATATCAGGTGTAATAATAACATATTTCGTTATGCCAAAGGTCCAATAAACTTCCAAAATATTTTCATAGGCGCGCTGGGTTATTTCCGTATTCAATCTATTCAATGCATATGCAAAACCCAGCTGATCCAGCGGATTTTCGCCCAGCAGATTATTATAGACCGTCCCCAGCACATAAGATTGTTTGATAGGCAGATATGTTTCGCTCGTTCCATTTATTCGGCCGAAAAGCCCCCATCTGCCGAGATTTTGGAGGACATTAAAACTATAACCAAAAGACTCTTCCGGCTGCAGTTCAACCGACGGCTGATAATACAGCAGCAAGCTGTACTGCCCGTCTTTCGACGGCTGGTACGACGCGTATCCAAAGCTGGTGATTCTTTTATCGCCCAAATTCGACGCATCGACGCGGCCGCCGGATATATTCGTAGCATCTTGCGCGCCAACCGTAAAAGTCCATTCCTGATTCGGGGAAAAAGACAGATATCCACCAATGCTTGCCTGGGGATATGCTTGACTTCCGTTCTGGGACAGCGAATAGTTTATGAAGTTTATCTGCTGGTCGCTGTCTATTGCCCTCCCATCAAAGCCATCTATCGGGAATTGCCCCAGCGTTAAAGAAAAGCCTCTCAGTTCATAGGTTAAGCTTAGCTTTTCAAAAATATGCAAATTATTCGGATAATCGTTTATCGGCGAAACTATGCCCATGCTATCCGATACCGCCTTGGCGTCCGTGCCGAAGTATCGGACCCAGGTATATCCCCATTGCGCGGACAAACCCTGCGTTATATCCAGATTTGCGTCGGAGCGATACATATTCTGCCAAGATGCACGCGCGCCCGGTATTCCATATTGCGGCAAGGTCGAGATATTAAGTAAGTAATCAAGCCCGATGTTTTCTTTTAGATCTTTTTTGAATTCTTCATACCGGTCCGTAGCAAACGCCGGCGATGCCAAAAAGAGCAATACAAAACATATCGGAAATTTATTTGCCATTAAAAAACTTTATTAATTTTTTGATGGACGATACATAGGTATAAATTCGTGCAGGTGAAGGTGCAAGTGCAGGTGGGTTAGAGAACACGAATGCGGTTGTCCATTATAATGGACAATGCATATTGTTGCACTCATTCACCTGCACTTGCACCTGCACGAATTTTCTTCTTGCACGAATCGGAATGATTTGGTTAGTATTTCGGCATACGTCATAACGGAGTATCGCGATGATTGTCGGAATCGGTTTGGACTTGGTGGATTGCGGGCGCTTTTTGGATTGGTCGCCTTTTAAAAAATCCCGCATATTTACAAAAAAAGAACTGGAGTTCGCGGAAAACGATTCCGCCAACAGCGAAAAACACCTGGCCAACTTCTGGGCAGCGCGCGAAGCCTTTCTGAAAGCCCTGGGCACCGGATTCGGCGACAGCATAAACTTTTCCGATGTTTCCGTGACTCATGACGACGCAGGCAAGCCCGACCTGATTATTGCGGGCGGCGCCAAGGCGGCCATGAAAACCGCCGCGGGCCCGGACGCGAAAATTCACGTTTCCATCAGCGACCAAGGCGATTATTGCGCCGCGATGGTGATTATAGAAAAGTAAAACCGCCAAGACAGGCGGTTTTTTCTTGCCTTTTCTTTTACATTTCTTTATATTCTGCGCGCGATTAACTAAGGAGAAAATTTTATGGCCAAATACGTGTATACTTTCGGAAACGGCGCGGCAGAGGGCAGCGCGAAAGACAAAAACTTGCTGGGCGGCAAAGGTGCCAATCTGGCCGAGATGAATCTTATCGGACTGGCCGTGCCCGCGGGCTTTACGGTCACCACCGACGCTTGCGTTCATTATTATTCGAACAACAAAACTTATCCGGCCGAGATGATGGACCAGGTAAAGGCCGGCGTTGCTTATGTGGAATCCGTTATGGGACATAAATTCGGCGATTTGGAAAATCCTCTGTTGTTCTCCGTTCGCAGCGGCGCGCGAACCTCTATGCCCGGCATGATGAATACTATTTTGAATTTGGGTTTGAATGATGAAACGGTCAAAGCGTTGGCGAAATTTACCAATAACGAGCGGATGGCTTACGATTCTTACCGCCGCTTTCTGATGATGTTTTCCGACGTCGTTCTGGGCGCGGATATGGATTTGTTCGAGCATACCCTGGAACGCATGAAGGAAGACAAAGGGTACAAATTCGATACCGAGCTGACTGTGGCCGACTTGCAAGAGCTTATCGTAAAATTCAAAGAAATCGGAGAAAAAATCGGTAAGCCCGTTCCGCAGGATCCCTGGGTGCAGCTGGAGGCCGGCATCGGTGCGGTATTCGATTCCTGGATGTCGAAAAAAGCAATCGTTTATCGCAAGCTGAACAACATTCCCGGCGATTGGGGCACCGCAGTCAATGTGCAAGCGATGGTGTTTGGAAACTCCGGAGACACCTCCGCGACCGGCGTATGCTTTTCGCGCGATCCCTCCACCGGCGAAAATAAATTCTATGGCGAATATCTGATCAACGCGCAAGGCGAAGACGTTGTTGCAGGAATACGCACCCCGCAGCCTATGGCAAAAGATGATTCGGGACGCTTGTCGCTGGAAGAAGCTATGCCGGAGGTTTATACCGAGCTGGTCGCCGCACGCGACAAGTTGGAAAAGCATTACAAAGATATGCAAGACATGGAATTCACCATCGAGCATAAAAAGTTGTGGATTCTGCAGACCCGCAATGGCAAGCGCACTGCAACCGCCGCCGTCCGCATTGCGGTGGAGATGGTTGAAGAAAAATTACTGACGAAAGAAGAGGCGATCCTGCGCGTCGGCGCGGATCAGCTGGACCACCTTTTGCATCCTATGCTGGACCCGAAGGCTGCAAAGAAAGTTATCGCGAACGGCCTTCCCGCGTCCCCCGGCGCCGCCGTCGGACGCGCGGTATTCAACGCCGAAGATGCCGTTGAATGGGCCAAACGCGGCGAAAAAGCAATGCTTATCCGCATTGAAACTTCGCCCGAAGACATCGCGGGCATGGATGCCGCCCAAGGAATCATCACCGCGCGCGGCGGAATGACATCTCACGCAGCAGTGGTTGCGCGCGGAATGGGGAAGCCTTGCGTTTCCGGATCCGCCGATATAAAAATCGATTATGCCGCAAAGACCTTGAAGACCACTTCGGGCGCGGTGATTAACGAAGGCGATTGGATATCCATCGACGGCGCCAAAGGCGAAATCATCGAAGGCCAGGTTCCGACCGTATCCGCCGAGATGACCGGGAACTTCGGGAAATTAATGGAATGGGTCGATTCCATAAAGACGCTGGAAATTCGCGCCAATGCGGAAACTCCGCGCGACGCCCGACAAGCGCGCGAATTCGGCTGCGAAGGAATCGGTCTGGCCCGCACCGAGCATATGTTCTTTGATCCGGCCCGCATCATGGATATGCGCGAGATGATTCTTGCCCAAACCACCGAAGGACGCCGCAACGCTTTGAACAAACTTTTACCGTATCAGCGCGCGGACTTTGCTGATCTGTTTAAAATCATGGACGGCCTGCCCGTTACCGTGCGCCTTATCGACCCGCCGTTGCATGAATTTCTGCCACACACGGACGAAGACACCAAAGCGCTGGCCGATCATATCGGGAAATCGGTAGAGTTCGTGAAAGAGCGCGCCGCCGAGTTGCACGAACAAAACCCGATGCTGGGCCATCGCGGCTGCCGTTTGTGCATTACTTATCCCGAGATTTGCGAAATGCAGACTCGCGCGATTCTGGAGGCCGCGCTGGAATGCAAATCCGCCGGCGTGAAAGTCTTGCCGGAAATTGAAATCCCGCTGGTCGGTTCCAAGAAAGAAGTCGATTTGGTAAAGGCCGTCATCGATGCCACCGCGACGACGATTTTTGCCGAGAAAGGCGCGTCCGTCGAATATAAAGTCGGGAGCATGATAGAGCTGCCGCGCGCGGCGCTGTTGGCGGACGAGATTGCGGAGTCTTGCGAGTTCTTTGGCTTCGGCACGAATGACTTGACTCAGACAACGTTGGGGATGTCGCGCGACGATACCGCCGTGATCTTGGACGAATACCGCGCGCGCGGAGTTTATGTCGCCGACCCGTTCGCGTCCATCGATGTTGCGGGCGTGGGGAAGCTGATCGACACCGCGGTGCAGTTGGCGCGCAAGGCCAAGGGACATAGTATACACCTTGGCGTTTGCGGCGAGCATGGCGGCGACCCGGAGTCCATCCAATTCTTCCACAAGGTCGGAATGGATTTCGTATCGTGCAGCCCGTTCCGCGTGCCGATTGCAAGACTTGCGGCCGCACAAGCCGCGGTTAAAAATCCGAAAAAATAAAACAGCGCCGAATGGCGCTGTTTTATTTTATTATTTATCTGTAATGCTCTATCGCTTGTGCTTGCATAGCTGTCAAAGAACTATTCATTAGCACAAATAATTCCCCCGCAACCTTCAAACTAGCCTGTAATTCGGGGGAGTCATATTCCATATCCAGTTCAGATCGCAACTCGTCAATCAATCCGATGATTTTGGTAAGCTTCTTATTATAAGAACCAATATTTGATTTATTGATTTCTTTTTTTTCTATTTTGATTTCGGGTTTCAATTTTTTCTCGATCTTAATCGCGCTTTGCTTTATCAATTTTGTGAATTTAATTTCTGGTTTCTGTCTTTTGTTAATTTTGATTTCGTTTTTCTTGACTATTGATACCATGATTGCCTCTTTTGTTATAAAAAACGTCCCCTATTTTTGGGCGTTTTTTTGTTGTGTTTTTCCTTGTTTTCTCTCTTCCACCCCCTGCTAGAAACAAAGGGACGTTTCTTTTATGCATATTATAACATAAATTTATTGGAATTGACATATAATTATTGCACGGGGCGGTCTTTTTGTCCTATAATCCCCCTATGCTTAATGGAATCACATTTTGGACGGATGACGCGGTATGGCGGCATATTTTAGTCGACCTGGGCGCAGAGTTCGCGGAAAAGAAATCCGCGGATGTGGTTTTCTCATCCGGCAAAAAACTCTCGCCCTTGGAATTAAAACAAGAAATCCTGCGGCTGGCGTCCGCCCGCGAAAACGAAGTCATTAAAAAAATCTGCGGAGATTCCGCACCGCTTTCCGGACCGCAAAGAAAAATTCTCGTCGCCCTGCACCGCGCCGGTCCGAACGGCGTCGCTGCCGAAGACTTGCAGCAGCAGCTTGGCTATGCATCCGATGCCGCGACTAATGCCGTAAACACCGCAATTTATCAATTACGGAAAATTTTAGGCCGGGACTTTATAATAAACGACAATGGAAAATACAAACTTGGCTAATTATAAATTGATTTCTTTCGATAAAATCCCCAGCACCCAGGTTTATGCGCAAGAGACTATTCGCGCCGGCAACGGCGCCGACCGCACCATTATCCTGGCCGACGCGCAAAGCGCCGGGCGCGGCCGATATCGGCGGACTTGGGTCTCGCACCACGGCAACCTTTACGCCAGTTTCATTTACAAGGCCGAGCATCGCGACCCGCGCCTTTCCTATGCCGTCGCCGTCGCCGTCGCCGAATCTTTGATTTCATTCGGTATCAACCCTGCCATCAAATGGCCCAACGACATTCTGATAGACGGCAAAAAAATCAGCGGCGTTTTAATAGAATACGCAAAGGACTTCGTAATCGTCGGAATTGGTATAAATATAACAACTAACCCGACCGTTCGGTCTTATCAGACCGGACGCGCCGCGGATTATGCGCCCCATATTACGCGCGACAAATTGCTGGCAGAGCTGATGCAGAAAATGGACGCCTGGCTGCCGCGCGATTTTCCCGCCGTGCGAAAGCGCTGGACTCAGCTGGCTGCGAACTTGAACAAAACTATTACTTATCGCGGCCGCGATGCGGTGCTGTGCGGGCTTAACGACGATGGCGCTTTGGTGCTGCGTTCGGGCCGCGAATATATAATGGCGTACGGGGACGAAATCAGCATATAGCCCCCAGAAAAATTTTTCTATTGATTTTTATGCGAATTTGTGATATGCTTATCTTACCAAATAATAAAGAATAAATCGCGCCGCCGGCGCATTTTTTATTGCGTTTTTTCATCCCCGTCTTTTGCGACGGGTTTTTTTATAACCAAAAGGAATCCGCATGCAACTGACGCTTATCAAGAATAACGACGACGAAAAAATAGCTCTATATAAACTTGCGCGGATTATTTATGCCGAAACGCGCGCCGTCAGCCTGCCCGCTGTCGAAGCCCTTTGCTCGATGGTCGGAAACCTTTGCAGGAAATCTGGCCGGCCGCTTGCCGACATTATCGCGGACGAATCCGTTTTTGAGTCCTTGGATAAAAAATCCCAACGCCACTGCGACCTGCTGATAAGCTCGGACGATCCAAAATTCCAAATGTGCCTGCGAGTCGTTAAAAGAATGGCTGCCCACCAGCTTGCGGATACCATCCGCGGCGCCGCGCGCTTTCACCGCACGGAAAATTCCCCCGAATGGGCGCGAAACCGCGGCTGGGTCGCGGAAATCGACGGGCTGTTGTTTTACCCAGGAGAACCTATATGAACATCATAAAAATAATCAAAGGCGGCTTCGTCGCGGGTCGCCGCACTTACATCGTCTCCGGTATCGGCATAATCTCCGCCGTCGCCGCTTATCTTATAGGCGACGAAAATATTTTCAATGTCATGAACACTATCTTTACCTTGGGCGGGATTTACTTCTTGCGCAAATCAACAGAAAGGAACCAGAATGCAAATTCCAGAAAAATTCCAAAACGATGACGGAACCCTGAACGCGGACGCTCTGATGAAGTCATATTCCGAGCTGGAAAAGAAAATCGGAACGATGATTTCCGTCCCCGGCGACGATTCCGAACCTGACGCGCGCGAAAAATTCATGCGCGCGATCGGCGTTCCGGAAAACGCCGGCGATTACCCCATCAACGCTTTATTCGACGACGAAGCGATTCGTGAGAAATTTCGCGATGCCGGGCTTACCTCGTCGCAAGTCGAAAAAATTTACGCGATCGCGGAAGAATTTTTATCGCCCGCCTTGTCGGAAATCTTCTTGGCCAAACATGAATCCGACGCCGTCGCCGAATTGAAATCGTTCTTTGGGAGCGATGAAAAACTAAAGGACGCCCTGCAGGCAATACATGCGTTCGGCGAGAAGTTTCTGCCCCTTGAGGCGTTCGAGTCGCTATGCGCCACACCCCTTGGAATCCGCAGCGTCTGGACCATGATGCAGTCGATGGAGCCATCCGTTTCGACCGGCAGCCACGCGGGAGAAAACTTGTCCGACAACGACCTGCGGAATATGATGCGCGACCCTAAATATTGGCGCGACCGCGATCCCGAATACGTTCGCAAGATAGAAAGCGGCTTTAAAAAATTATATTCGTAAAAAATTTCTTTTCGCTTTACTATTTTTTCAGTTTCAGATACAATAGTAAGCAAGAACAAAATTTTTTGTTCTATGAAAACAAAAAAGGAAGGAGAGAAGAATGGCATTTTCATTCTTGAAACCAGCGGTGAAGAAAGCTCCGGCGAAAAAACCGGCGGCGAAGAAACCGGCGGCAAAAAAGCCGGCGGCGAAAAAACCTGCTGCAAAGAAACCGGCAGTGAAGAAAGTCGCGGTTAAAAAACCCGCGGTCAAAAAACCTGTCGCAAAGAAAGCTCCGGCGAAGAAAAAGCCGGCTGCGAAAAAAGTCATGAAACTGGCGGTGAAAGCCCCGGTTGCAAAAAAGGCTGTCAAAAAGGCTCCGGCGAAGAAAAAGCCGGCGGTGAAGAAACCGGTTGCTAAAAAAGCTCCGGCGAAAAAACCGGCGGTAAAAAAGCCTGTCGCGAAAAAAGCTCCGGCGAAGAAAAAGCCGGTTGCGAAAAAACCGACAGTGAAAAAGCTGGCCGTTAAAAAGCCTGTCGCCAAAAAGGCCGTAAAAAAGCCGGCGAAAAAGAAATAATGCAATCGCATTGTTGAAATAAAAAATCCCGCTATGCGGGATTTTTTATTTCATATTTGCGGACAATTCCTATGAACCCGCATATTTTATCAAACGGCGCGTTCGCATAACCGTATGATAAAATCTTTCACAGGCGCATTTGCGCCTTTTTATTTTTACTTTAATAAAAGGAGGACTTATGTCTGACTCAATAACTCAGGTATTCGTAAAACAATTCGAAGCCGACGTTCATCTTGCTTATCAGCAGATGGGCACAAAGCTGCGCAATACAATTCGCAGCAAATCCGGCGTTATCGGCTCCAGCACCACTTTCCAGAAAGTAGGCAAAGGCGCCGCCAACACCAAAACCCGTCATGGCCTGGTTCCGGTCATGAACTTGAACCACGAGCCGGTCGTATGCAACCTTACGGACTATTACGCGGGCGACTGGATTGACGCTTTGGACGAACTCAAAACCAACATCGACGAGCGTCGCGTCGTAGCAAGCGCAGGCGCGTACGCGCTGGGGCGCAAGACCGACGATTTGATCATCGCGTCCATGGCGGCGGCAACGAACCTTATCGGAACCGGCGCAACCGGTTTGACCAAGACCTTGATTCTGTCCGCTGTCAAAGCCCTGAATGCCAAAGACGTGCCGGATGACGGACGCAGATTCTGCGTCGTCGGAGTTCAGCAATGGAACGAGTTGTTGGCCATCGATGAATTCGTATCCGCCGAATATGTCGGAAACGAAACCCCGTTGGTCGGCGGGTATGAAACTCGCAAGTGGCTGGGTATCAACTGGATTATGCATAACAGCCTGCCGGTTGCTTCCAGCAAGCGCGACTGCTTTATGTACCACGCATCCAGCGTCGGACACGCCTGCGGCCAGGAAGTCAAAAGCGACATAACTTGGCACGGCGAGCGCGCCGCCCACTTCATCAGCAACTGCATGTCTCAAGGCAGCGTGCTGATCGATCAGGACGGCATTGTCAAAGTACCATGCGCTGAGTAAAAACAAGTAGGAAGTAGGAGGTAGGAAGTAGGAAGTTGGTGACTAAGAACTTATTCTATAAATTGAAAGAATGCTCTTATTCTATTTACCTCCTACCTCCTACTTCCTACCTCCTACTTAAAAAAACGGAGTTTTTCATGTCTTTTCAAAACAAAAACTTATCCGTAATCGCGTATGCGAACGGATTCACTCTTTGGCATTACGCCGCCAACGAGACCATGGCGACTATTTCCGCCAGCGGATATTTCAACAATGTCCGCACTCTGATGAATATCGGAGACATAGTCATCATCAACGCGTCCGACAATACGGCGATTAAAAAAATTAACGTCACGGCCCAGAATATAACGACTGCCGCCATATAAAGGTTTTCCCTATGCTTACAAAAATCGACATCTGCTCCATCGCCTTGCTGAAGCTGGGCGAAAAGCCCATTCAGTCCTTTAACGACGATTCTTCCGCCGCGCAAGTCGCGCGGACTCTGTTTGAGACCGCCATCGATTCGCTGCTGGCGTCGCATCCTTGGAAATTCGCGCAGAAAAAATTCACGCTAAGCAAAACTTCCGAGGGCGATTTTCTGCTGCCTGTCGAAGTGCTGCGCGTTTTGGACTGCGACTGTCTGCTTTATCAAATAAGCGGAAACAGGCTTACCGCGCCGGCGGATAAAGTTTCAATTTCCGCCATCGTGCGTGTCGGCGCCGAAAGTTACCCGCCATATTTCGCGAATGTAGCTGCGCTGGCGCTGGCGCGCGAGTTCTGCATGCCGCTTATCGGCGACCAGAACCTGCTGCGCACCATCGCCGCGCTGTTCGAGTCCGAGCTGCGCGCCGCCAAATTCATAGACAGCACCATGACCGCGGGCAGTGACATTCCGGATTTCTCTTTAATCTCAACGAGATATTAATCTCTTTTTTAATTATTTAAGGAGACTAAAATGGGTAAATTTATTCACAATCAGAACTCTTTCGCACTGGGCGAAATATCGCCGGAGTTTTTCGCGCGCGGAGATTTGGCCGTCGCAGCCCGCGGCTTGTCCCGGCTGGAGAACATGGACGTGCTGGCCTCGGGCGCGATTTCGCGCCGGCCGGCTTTGGCTCGAATCGCAGCGGCAGACACCGATGCCGTGCTGATACCTTTTTCCATCTCCGATTCGGAAAACTATCTGCTGGCGCTCTCCGACGGGCATATCAAAATTTACGACGGCCAGAATTTCATTCAGAACTTAATCGCGCCGTGGAATGCCGAAGCTCTGCGAAGCCTGCAATACGCTCAGCGATTCGGAACTATGATTTTCGTGCATCCCGACTTTCAGCCGCAAGTCTTGAAAAAAGACGGCAGCATATTTTCGCTTACCCCGTTCGATTTCTCAACGAACGACGATATGTCGCGCAACATGCCGTTTATGAAATTCGACGATGCTGCGAATATCAAAATTACGGTCACCACCAGTTCAATGGGCAACAGCTTCGCTACCTTTACGACCCAAGCGCCGTTCTGGACGCCGGAAAATGTAAACGGCAGGCTGCTGGCCCTAAACAGGCAATGGACGATTTATCAATACGTGAGTCCGACCGTGATTATCGTCAGCACGAACGGAACCTACACCCTGCCCGGAGCGCCGGTATCCGACTGGCGCGAAGCCGCGTTCGGCGTGCGCCGCGGATGGCCGCGCAGCATAACCTTTCACCAGGACCGCTTGGTGTTCGGCGGATCGCGCGAATGGCCTTGCGGAGTTTGGATGTCGCGCGTCGGAGATCACCATAACTTCAGCGTCGGGACCGGTCTGGACGACGAAGCGATTTTCTTGACCTTACTGTCGTCCGCGCGCCAGCAGATATGCACCGTGGTCAGCAGCGACAACTTGCAAATCCTGACCACCGCGGGCGAATGGGCGATAAGCGCAAAGCCGCTGACCCCGTCCACCATAGATATCCGCCAGCACACCAGCGCCGGCAGCGTTTCCGAAATCTATCTGCCTCCGCAGAAAATAGACCGCGGGACCGTATTCGTATCCAAAGGCGGCACCGAGATCCGCGAGATGGTTCTGGACGAGCTGGGCGAAAACTACAACGCGCCGAATCTTTGCGCTTTGGCCGCGCATTTGATAAACGACCCCGTGGACCTGGCCTATAACGACCGCTTGCGCCAGTTATTCATCGTGATGACGGACGGCTCTATGGCGGTTCTGAACAAGAATTCCGCTTTGGAGATTTCCGCATGGGGGTCTTATAAAACCCTGGGGCAATTCAAATCCGTCGCAGTTATGAATGGCGAGACCTTCGTAACCGTCACAAGAGCGGGCGACACCTTTATAGAAAAATTCGACGCGGGCGAAGCGCTTGATTCCGGCGAATTCGGATTTTCGCATACCGCCGCCGCAATGCCATTGTTCGCGGGCGGAAACGCGCCGAAAAAAATCCGCGTTCATAAAATTTCCGCGCGCGTTCTGGACACTAAATCTTTGTTCATAAACCAACGCCGAGCAAAGCTGCCGAATGAAATCTACGCCGCTGGAGAACCAGGGTTTTCCGGCGACGTCGCGGTAGGAATGCTGGGCACGACAATGGACACGATAAATCCGCTTTGGACGATCACAGGCAGCGAACCGCTGCCGCTTAGCGTCTTAAGCATCGCCGTCGAAGGATGGTATTTAATCTAAGGAGAAAAAAATGGGACAACTGGTATCGGATGTAACCGATGTATTAAATTACAATAAAGGCAAAAAGACTGCCGCGACCGAGCGCCAAAAAATCTTGGAGCAAATGGCGGCCGATGAAAAGGCAAAAACCAACCTGGTCAAAAAAACCTTGGCGACCCAGCGCGCGAAATACGGCGCCGGCGGAATGTCCGGCAAAGGAATGACCGAAGAAGCGGTTCTTAAACGCCTCCGCGAAGAAACCGAAGAACCGTTCGATTTAAGAAAAAAAGCAAACAAGGAAAGACTTTCTAAAATCAAGGTTAAAAAACCAAATTTATTGAAAATGATAATTTCAAAAATCGACGGAATGTTTTGATTGTTTTTGCTGAATCAATTCCCCCGGTAGAGGCCGGGGGAACAACAAAACGGAAAGGGAATAGTTATGTCCTATTTTAAACCAGATTTTGAAGATTATGTTACGATGGCCAGCATTCTTGCGAAGATTTATATGGGCGCAGGCGGGCCAATTCCCGGTATCGGCGGATCGGATGCCATCAAGAAGGAAATGCCGGATGGCAAAGATTGCAATGGCATAATAAAAGTCAGCGGATATACCAAGGGAAATGGGACAGAAGTAGAGCCTTATGAGCGAATCTGCCCATATCCGCATGATGGCAAGGGACAGGAAAACATCGAAAAAAGTTTTGAAGTCAAACAGGACATCTCTTCGAATCGGCCGGCAAATACGGGCGATGTGATAAATGTAAAACAGAACTTATCAAAACTCGGCTATTATAAATCCGATCCGCGAAGCGAACCAGACGGGAAATTTCACGGATATCCGAATGATAATTTAATGACCGCAATCAAAGGTTTCCAACGCGACAACAAACTGGTGGCAGATGGAGTGATAATGAAAGGCGGCCCGACGGAAAGAGCGCTGAATGATAAATTCGAATTCAAAGGCTTTACATTCAAAGACCCAATAAATGTAAATAAAAATCAGATTGCTGTTTTTGATGGTAAATCTCTATCCATTTATGAAAATGATAAAAAGATACAATCTTGGAATGGGGTGGCCGGCAAAGATGGTTTTCAGACAAAAGAATTTCAAAATATTAAAGACAAAGGACCTTTGCCAGAAGGCATTTATATAGCAAAGCAAGAAGGGTACCAGGAACATAAGGATATTTCTTGGCTTGATAAAAGAATATCTTCAACTGGATTAGCCGGTTCATGGCGTGGTGGAACTGATTCGTGGGGCAATCAGCGTGTTTGGTTAGAACCGGCAAAACAAAACAATATGTTCGGTCGATCTGGATTTTCTATCCATGGCGGAAAAGACCCGGGCTCTTTAGGGTGTATTGACTTGACGTCCCTTATGAGTGCGTTTTCTAAATGGTTCAAAAGCAATGGAAAAGATGTTATACTTAAGGTGAGGTACTAAAAATTAAGAGTATAAAATGAAAAGATTGAAACAATATTTTGTTATATTCTTATTTTCAATAATTAATATTACCAATCTATTGTTTGTTTTCGCATTTAGTTATGACTTATTTGATGTACTCACTACTGACTGTACAGGTGGGTTCAATCCTACCAAGGGGTGTTATTGGGGCGCAGAGTCTATGGGCTGGGTTTGGGGCAGTCCAACAATTTATTTGATTCACGGACTTCTGATAATAACCATAATAAGTTTATTTACCGGCTTGAGTATGTATAAAATGATAAAAAAACAATATGGAAAAGCTCTTTTGTGGTCAATATGCCCTGGTATACTGTTAATAGCGTCTTTATTTGCATTAAGCTTTTGACCCGCTTCCTCAAAATGGTTCAAAGAGTTAACTCTTCTGGTAAAATCTCGTAATTAAGGAAATCTACGATATTTGTTCCGACAGAATCCACAACGGGCACTTTTTTAGTTTTTGTTTCGGCATCCGCGCAGTTTTCTTCTTTGCACGGCTTTGTTTTGTTCTCTTTCGGCTGTGCACGGTTTATATTTATCGTCGTTAACGACTTAGCAAAGTCATCCGATGCCCTGCATGAACACAACGTTAGCAAACAAATTAAAACTAAAAACAATTTTTTCATATGCGGATTATATTCCGTCAGCATCGATATGTAAAGACTATCATTAAAATTTCACTGCCGCCGGTTTCCGGCGGTTTTTATTAACCTAGCTAGGAGTTACATTATGTATAAAATCTCTTACACCGGCGATGGGGAAGCGCTGCAGTTCGCATTCGCTTTTCCCTTCTTTCAGCCGGATGACGTTCGCGTCGCGCTGGACGAAGTCTTGCTGGACGCTTCGCAATACAATCTGCAATATGCCGAGGATTTATCCGGCGGAACGATAACTTTCGCAACCGCTCCCGATGCCGGCGTGCGAATCGATATATTTCGCAAAATAAATCTGTCGCGATTCATCGACTATCAGCCCGTCGCTAAAATCGACCCGGAAAATCTGAACGCGGATTTCAACTTTCTGCTGGAAGCCTTTCGCGACCTGAACGCCATCGACATGGACTTGACCCAATGGAAAAACATTCATGATAACGTCATCCGGCAGATGGAAGCGATCAAAGAATTAATCGAAGACAAGACGGGGGCGGCGCCGCTGGGACTTTATAACAACCTGCTGGCGGTGCTGAGCACGGCCCTGCCGCGGATGATAAGCGACTATGGCCTTGTTTCGGAATCGGCGGAAGAAAACATAGACGACTATGGAACTGTATGAATCAGCCCAATCATTTCTTGCCGCATGGAACCAGATGCTGGGCTTCGAAACGCCAAAGCATCACCAAGACATCCTGCGGTTTTTGGTAGATGCGTATCTAACCCCGCCGCATCGCGCACTTTTGCTGGCGTTCCGGCATTCGGGAAAATCATCGGTCGTCGGAATATTCGCCGCCTGGGCTTTGATGGTTCGGCCAAAGACGAGAATCCTTGTACTAAGCGCCGAATCAAATTTGGCCTCGCGAATGGTATCGCATATAAAGCATATCTTGGAAAATCACCCAAGCTGCCGCGACTTGCTTCCCTCTGTAAAAAAAGAATGGGGCGCGCATAAAATCACCATAACTCGCCCCATTGGCATTCGCGAGCCTTCGGTAATCTGCCAAGGCGTTCAGGGAAATATCACGGGGCTGCGCGCCGATATGATAATCTGCGACGACGTCGAGGTTCCCAACACCAGCAATACCGTCCAGAAACGACAAATCCTGAGGACAAGGCTGCGCGAGTTGGACTTCATCCTCTCCCCCGAAGGCACGATGATCTACATCGGCACGCCGCACACCAGCGATACGATTTACAGGACTGAAATTTAGCTCCGATATTTCCCACCCATGCGCTGCGTTCCTCACGCGCGGGGCCCGCGAACCACCGGAGCTTTTTCCATTACCAAAAGGCTTAAACTATGATAAAAATGCCTAAATTTTTAAGAAAAATGATTCAATCGGATGCATACATAAACAAAAGCAATCCGGATTATGAAAGCACCAATGAAAAAGTTACTAATTACTTAGAAATATTTTACCCAGGCCAAATGGAATACGACCCTACGGGCAGAATGAAAGAGCCAAACTATGATATGACTGAAACGGAATTTATAGAAGCCCGGAATGAATTAGACCATGACCTGGAAGAAGCGATTGCCGAGATTGAAGCGGAAATGGAAGAAAACGGCATCATAATAGATGTAAGCCAATATATCGAATTGGAAGAGTCCATACCAGTTAAAGTCTTGCATCCGGACGGAAGAATAGATATAGATTATTTGGAAGTTTATGACATTGATCTGCCGGATGATAATCTGGAGCCAGATGATGATGACGAGGAAGATTCAGAAGATGACCAAATAATCTATGTGTGGTCAGAAGGTGGAGAATGCGATTTCTGCGCAAGCATGGCGGGAACCATCCTTGACGGTCCAGGAGATGTTGGCGCACATCCGAATTGCGGATGCACTGCCGTTCCGATGACCAAGGAAGAATACGAAGAACTATATGGCAAACCTGATCCGGAAAAACAGAAGAAGTACGAAGATTTGAAAGCAAAGAAAATGGAATGGGGGGCCTCAAAAACTTATTCATATAAACAAACATATACAAATGAATTGAAAAAGGAAGAGGAAATGAAAAATGGTGAAAAAGAGTTAGAAATCAGAAAACAGGACGATCAAGGCAATGGCGAATACGGCAAAAGCCGCGACGGCGGTATCCGCGAACATACCGGAATTGATATTATAAGCAAACCCGGCGCCCCAGTTTATGCTCTGAAAGACGGGAAATACATGCATGAACATAGACCTTACACAAATGACCCTAATTATAACGGATTAAATATTAAAGATTCTGTGGGTAACATAAATTTGTATTTTTACGTAACCCCAGCCATCGTTCCAGGAACAAATGTGAATCAGGGCGATCTTATCGGATATACGCAAAACATCGCAGATAAATATCCGGGAATAACATCGCATTATCATTTCGAAGTACGAACGCCGGAGTGGACCAGAGAAAATCGGGAAACTATAAACCCGAAAGAATATCTTGACGGATTTACATTCAAATAGATTGACCAAGTAATAAGCAATATGGCAGAATTCGCTTATGAAAAAAGCCATATTGTTTTTATCTTGTTTTCTGCTTACTGCTTGCGGCAAAGGAGCAATGACCGAGCCTATGTTTAATAACGCTAATCCCGTGGCTTTTTTTGAAGTCGACGGCAATAAATATACAATCCGATTTGAATCCAATCATTCATGGAATATGAAAGGACGATTATTTAGAAACGACCAGGAGTTGCCATCAGAAGTATTATTTACAATGAGCGGGTTTCATGTTCTATCATTCATCGAGCTTGAAGGCAAAATCATTATGCGGGAATACTGGTCAGATGAACCGGGATGCCGTTCGACATTTTTTTTGGTAGATGATGACCGAGTGCAAAAACTTTTTTATCGCGGAGATTGCAGCGGTGGAGAATTTGCATATGTAATGCCCGAAACCAGTAAAAAGCTTATAAATATCAATACCGCCCGCGAAATATCAAAATTGGATAAAGATGGAAAATTTATACTCCTTGCATGGGAAATGGCAGACGGGTCAACATATTCACAAGAATGCTACGAAGCATATTCGAATTATTTGGAATATCATAAAATACATAAACAAGAAAATCGACAATGTAATGAAATCCACCTGGAAGACGTTGTTGGCGAATTTGGCGTATATGCCGCAATAACCGGTGATGAAGATTATATGAAAACAAAGTGCGAAGAATCTGAAAAGCTTAACATTCATGATTTCTGTAACAATTATCCCGAAAAATAATTTCTTGGACTAATAAACCGCAGAAATGATGATTGGAGTTTATTTCAAAATGGCACATATTAAGGTAAATCAAACCTTTCAGCGCGCTGATCCAATATCAATGTTTCGCCCCTATATACTTGTATACTATAGGGGCCCATTATTTCTGTATATACTCCATGTAATCTGTCAGAAACTATGTATATATATTCCCCATTTTTAAATTTGTATTGATAGTATTTGTATCCGCTGCCACCTCCATTAAGTACCAATTCGCCGTTATAAATAATTATATCCGGCGTTTCGCCCATTGATTTATTGATGTCCCACGCAGCATAACGATACTTATTTTCATCCCGCATATTTGGCCGAAGTATTTCTTCCGTTGTATCAACACGAATTAAAAACTTTTCCGTTTTCAAAACAAGTTCATTTTTTATGAATTCTTTTAATGATGGGTGTAGGGTTTTGGACTGTTCGTTAGCCGAAGACGAAAAGGCGAATAATAAGATAAAAATTACAAATATATTTTTCATATAGCTACACACTGCTGACGAATGCGCGCAGGCGTGCCAATAGCTTCATACCCTCTTCCCCGAACATCGGAAGATAGGTTTCGTATTCGGACAACTCCGCCTGTATCTCCGCGCGCGCCCGATCGGACACCGGCGGCTCTAACATAGCATATCCGCGATTCCACAGCTCATATGCCCTTGACGCTTGCTGCACCTGGCGCCATTGCTCAACCAATCCCGGATGTCCGGCAATCGCCGCACGCACCCCGCTTGCCCATTTTTCCCCGAACGACTGCACAAAAGGCAAGTTTCTGATTTCTTCGAGGTGATCCTCATCCGGTTGGAACCGGGCCAATGCGCTTTCTAATTCTTTCAAATCGCTTGTGGAAATCTGCGTTCCCTTTGCCGCGCGATCCATCATGCCCCCATAAGGCATCAGCTCGCGCTCTATCCCGTCCATGGGCGTTCTTCCCGACTGCAAGTTTCTGATATGCGCGGACAGCTTTTCGCCGTTCGGCAGCTTCAGCAGCTCTTCAAGAATCTGGGAGTCGGATTCGGCGACCAGCGCGCGATTAACAACCGCCCAGCCGCCTTCGATCACATGCGCCTGACGATAAAGGTTCGCCAATCGCTGGGCTATTATGGAAGCTCTCTCTCTCATTTTATCTCTTATTCCAGCACGACCTGCACGACTTTATGCAAGCGATTCTTCGGATTCTTAATCTGTATCTTTTCTTCCGGATTAGTCAGAACTCCGATCAGATTGCCGCTTTTGTCTTCTTTCAGCATAACGACGCGCGCCGACGCTTTGGCACCGGGCTTTATTTTCTCGAAATCTTCTTCGAACACAACCGCCAGATCGCCCGCGGACGGCATCAAGCTTGGACTCACGAACAGATAAGAGTTCGCCGGAAACATCGCGCCCAAGCGATTCGCCGGCGCGCGCACCGCATAGACCGATCCGCCGTTCTTCAGCTTTGCCGGCAGCGCTATCATATTCTCGTCGGACTTCGCGAACGAAAGATTCTTTCCTTCTGGCGTTCCGTATACCGGAACCAAGTTCTTGCGCACCGAATCATACACCGTCGCGCCGTAAATAGACGCGCCGATATCCGAACCCGTCGCGGATTTTCCGACGGTCAGCGCTTCGCGGACCCGCTCTTCGGCCTTGTCGATCTGTTTCGCTAACGCTCCGGAATTATAAAGTTCCGCAATCGCCTTGAACATTCCGTCCACGGTTTTGCCCAACGCTTTCGCCAAGTTATCGATCTCGCGCTCGTAAACTTCGCGCTGGCCGATTTCTATCTTATGATATACCGACAAAGTCATCTTGGCATCTTTCGCAGCCTGGGCTATCGTCTTGCCCAACCCGCGGCGCAGTATCCTTATCCCGGCGCCGAATACTTTCAGCCCCGAAGTTTCGTTTTCTACCAAGCGGCGCTGCATCTCGGACTTCCACAAAGAAGCCTTGCTATCATCCGCCTTGATAAAGATATCCGAAAGCTTGCAGCCCAAGATTCCGCAAAGCTGCATCAGCTGGCTTTGCTTCAGCCTGCGCACGCCTTTTTCAACCTTGGACATTGCCGACAGCGACAAGCCCGATTTCTTTGCCAGAGCCGTCATGCGCATCCCGCGCGACAGCCTGATGTTTCTGATGTTGTTTGGAAAACAGATTTCTTCCAATGCCATTTTGACACCTCTTCTTTCTCTCTTGACAAAAGTTAGCGATTTTTTCCTTGCAAAGCAAGGAAAAAATCAGAGTGATGATTTTGCTTCGCAAAATCTAGAGTTACTCGCGCTTTGTTCGCAGAGCGACAGTGTTTTTTTTCTATATAAAATCTTTCGGTT
>WRHR01000008.1 GCA_009783145.1 Alphaproteobacteria bacterium
AAGATTGTAGAGGGGCTCAAAAAAGAATTTTGTAAGTCGGATAGCTTGAATAAACTTGGTGTAAAGATTGGCAATGTTCGAAATTGTTTAGAGCATAAGAAAAGCCCATTGTATCCAAAATATAAACATATTGTTGAAAATGAAATTGCTATAAACAATTTATGTGAATTGTTGTTTTTGGTTTTGATGAAGGCTTTATATAAAAAAATAGGAATTAAGGTTGAAGAAAAACGCTTTGACCATTTATTAAGCCATTTGGTTGTATGGGGCGAACGATAATGAAACCTAAAAATAAATTTAATGAAGCGTATCCCTGTTGTCTAAACTGTGTGTTTTTATGCAAACTACGATATAGCACTTATTCTGAACTGGATAATGGAACTCGTAAGCAATTAAAATCTGGGGATGATGAAATCTTAAAAAGGCTCTCGTTCGCAGAACAAGCCCGCTTGTCGTGTTATAAAGCCCAATTGCCGACATCGCAAAAGCATCAACCATATATTCAAGGTGCAATTACCACAGAATTAAAAGATTTAGGCAAGAAAAGATGTGAATTTCATTTCTCTTATGAAGGCAGTGAAGGTTTGACCTTGGAAGGGACAGAACAAAAGCAAGCTCGCAGTATGGAAATTGAAAATGCAATAACAGCCAAGAGAATGCTTAAAATATCCCGAACAGGACTTTATATATCTTTGCTTGCTGTTGCGATTTCATTGTTTTTAGGTATAATTGGATTATTCTTATAAACTAGATTTTATCTACATGATAAATTGCTGGGTCTAGATTTGTTTTGCACCATCGCAGAAATGCTCTGACTTCAACACTTTTATTATGCGCTTCTTCATCAAGAATTTTATAATTAGGCAGTGTTTTTAGTATAGCTCCTACAGCATTTTGCAAAATATCAGCTTCTATATACCTGTCTTCCAGTGAGTCCAAGTGCTTTATAGAATTTATGCTCATCATATCATTGACTTCTTTTCTGAATTCTCCTAACGCACCCGATGAGCCATCTGTTTTTTTAACATGCTCTAAAAAGCATTCTCTGCCGTCTGTTTCTAATAATGAAGTTAATACACTATCCGCCGCGCCAGCAAGAGTTATCGCAGCAGCGTATTGTCCAGCCAAAAACATTCTCATTGATGATTTTAATTGTTCCACGGCTATATCTTTATAATATATTTTTTCTTCGGGGAATTCCTTATCAATTTCTTTAATATATTCTTGTTCTAGCCCATAGGCACATACACGTATAAAGGGATTCTGTTGTCCTTTGAACGCCTCTTGATGGTCAATCATTGTCATAAGAATCATCATTCGTGCTTCTTTTTGACTATTCATAGTAAGATATAATGGGTCATCGAGTTTTCGGTGCTTCAGATAGTTTATAGATAGATTTCTTAATGCAGACCATATTTTTGGTACGGCAATAGAATCACCGGTTCTTTTAAAGACATCCGCAACTCCGATGGCTATTGTTTTCTGTTTATTTAATTTGAGATATTGATGAAAAATCTCACTGGCAACACCAGCAAGAGTTATGGCAGAAATGTAATCCCTGAATTCATTGTATCCGGAATATGAAACACACGCAGCTTCCAGTTGTTGTTCAGCAAGAAGTAATTTATCATGCTTTTCTACCATTTATGCCCTTTTTGCAAGATTTAGTATAAACCTTGGCAGCCATTTTTTCAAAATAGTTTTTACATACCCCCCATTACAAGACCGGTGGGTTCCACCCCCTCCCCGGTGTGGGGCAGCCGGACAATTATTTATGCTTGCAGTTTAGAATTTTTAGGTTATAATAGCACTCGCATAGCAAAGCAAAATCAGGACTAGGGATAGCAACCAAATGTCCTAAAAATCCCTGATTTTAGCATAGTTCGGAGCGTTGGCAGAGTGGTTGAATGCAATGGATTGCTAATCCATCTGGGCGACTTAGCCCAGCGTAGGTTCGAGTCCTACACGCTCCGCCACTTTTTTGGTGCGGATTTGGTGCAGCGATTTCAAAAAATCACAAAAAACCAGAAAAGATGGCAATAAATACAGAATCGCTGAATGCCGCAGAAACCCTATTGTTGCAAGTGGTAAAGTGTTGCGGTTTATTGTGCGTAAAAACGGGCAGAAAGGATTGCTAATCTGTGACCGTGATTTAGCGGTCCGTAGGTTCGAGTCCTACACGCTCCGCCATTTTAAATCAAAAACTAAATATCAAAATCATATTTCCCGATCGCCCGTGCGATCGCCTTTACCAGATTATCTTGATGATCGCTGCTGTTCAGCAGTTTTTCTTCCGCAGCATTGGACAGATGCCCCAGTTCTACCAGCGCCCCGGGAATCGTGGAGCGCAGCACTCCGAACGGCGCCTGGCGCAATGCGGGTCCTGGCTGTTGGGCTATCCCGGCGCTCTTGAAAGACTTCGACACTCCGGCGGCGAACTCTACGGACAATTCCGACACCGCATGCTGCTGCAGCGCCGACAAGGCCAGTTTGATATTCGGCTCGAACTTTTTGAATCCGTCGACATCGATCTTGTCCGCGGCGTTTTCGGCGTCCGCCAGCTTCTGCGCCTCTTCGTCCGACGCTTTCTTTGACAAGGTAAAGACTGAAAAGCCCTTCATATCGCGGCTGGGGTTAGCGTTCGCATGCAAGGAAATGAACAAGTCCGCATGATTCTTTTCGGCAATTCCGGCGCGCGTATCCAAGTTCAAGAATATATCCTTGTCCCGCGTCAGAAAGACTTTGTACCCGCGCTCGTCCAGCCGAGTTTTTAATTTTTTCGCGACCGTCAGAACGATGTTTTTCTCTCTGATGCCGGTTCTCCCGATCGCACCGGGATCCTTGCCGCCGTGTCCCGCGTCGATTACGATCACCGGCGGCCTGGTCTTTTTTGTGGGCGCTGCCGCTGCGGTCGTTGTTGTTGTGGCGGCGGGAGCAGTCCCGGCGGAAAAATCGAACACCAAGCGATGCCCGGAATCGCCGTTCGGCTCTAGAATCATAATCTGGCTTTTGGGGATTTCCGATATGGATTTGGTCAGGGTCGCGATTATCTGAAGCTTGTCGCCGACCTGTTCCTGGCTTAGGGACTTTATAAGCGTTCCGGACGCCAGCGAGGGCTTTACCCCGGAAGCGCCGGCGGTATTTGAAAGATTTACGACCAGGCGCGCGGGCTCGGATAAATAATCAAGGGAATATGACGGGCGAATGGAGGTTTCGATGACAAGGCGGGTCTTGCCGCCGGGTTGCGCGCCGGTGCGCAGGCCTTGCAGGCTATTGCGCGCGGCAAACGCGATACGCGGCAGGAAAGTGATGACCACCGCCCCGCATCCTGCGATTTTCAAAACGCTCCGCCTGGATAATTCCATGTTGGGAATTATAGCAGAAAAGAGTAAAAGAGTAAAGCCGGCTTCGCCGGCGCTCGCTTCGCTCGCAGAGTAGGAGAGTAGGAGAGTATCTATAACTCTTTTACTCTCCTACTCTGCCGACGAAGTCGGCGTTACTCTGCAAACGCGAAGCGTTTGCGTTACTCTCCGATAAAAAATGCCGGCAATGCCGGCATTTTTTATCGGTTCGCGTATTCGCAGAAGCCTTCCGTAGTGTCGCACTTTTCAAGAGTGCTTTCCGCCACGAAATAGCCCTGGGGGTGCAAACAAGCGCTGCATACCGTCGGCGCTTCCTTGCCGATGAACCAGTTGCCGCAGTTGGTGCAGCGCCACATGACGATTCTGTCGGATTTATACAATGTGCCTTTTTCGATGGCTTCAATAAGGGCGCGATAGCGGGATTCGTGATAGCGCTCCGCCATTCCGATGTGTTTCAAAGTTTCGGCGATGCCATCGAACCCTTCCTTGGCCGCGGTTTGCGCGAATTCGGGGTACATCACGGTGTTTTCGTGGTTTTCGCCATAAGCCGCGGATTGCAGGTTTTCCAGGGTTGTGCCGATTTTTCCGGCGGGAAAAGCCGCGGTGATTTCAATTTCTCCGCCCTCTAACATCTTGAACAGACATTCCGCGTGCTCTTTTTCCTGGGCTGCGGTCTCTTCAAAAATCTTGCCGATGGCTTGGTATCCTTCGGATTTGGCTTTGGACGCGAAGAAAGTATAGCGGTTGCGCGCCTGAGATTCCCCGGCAAAAGCGGTAAGAATGTTTTTCTCGGTCTGGGTTCCTTTTAATGATGGCATATTGCTTCTCCTTATATAAATGGTGGCTTGCCGTCCCCCTACGCCAAAGGCTTCGGGCGACACTCCTTCGCCTTCGCTTCTCGGCTTGGGTGGCCTGCCACCCGAAGCCTCGAAAAGGCGAAGGGTGGTGGCTACGAACGGAATTGAACCGCTGACACAGTGATTTTCAGTCACTTGCTCTACCAACTGAGCTACGTAGCCTAACAAACGGGCCCGCCTATAATAACAGCAGGCCAAAAAAATTCAAGATATTTTTTAACTTTTCGCCGCTTCGGCCAATGTTCCAAATATTTGCATCAAATCGCGCGCGTTGCGCCCCATCTCCGATATCAGCGCTTCGTCGGATTCCAGCAGTTCCAGCGCGTTGCGTTGAGCGAGTTTGAACAAATCTCTATGTTCGCGGTAATCCACAAAGTAATACGGCACCCAGCCCGATTGCTTCTGCCCCAGTAATTCTCCCGCGCCGCGCATCATCAAATCTTGCTCTGCTATCAGAAATCCGTCGTCCGTTTCGGTCAGCACTGACAATCTTTTCTCGCCGTTTTCCGATAGATTGTCGCCATGCAGCAGGATGCAGAAAGACTGCGCCGCGCCGCGCCCAACGCGCCCGCGCAATTGATGCAGCGCCGAAAGGCCGAACTTTTCCGCGTTCTCTATAATCATAATCGTTGCCGTCGGCACGTCTATTCCGACCTCTATAACGCTGGTCGCGACCAGAAGTTTTATCGCCCCTGCCGGATCCGCGAACCCGGCCATGACTTTATCGCGTTGTTTTTTATCCATCTGTCCGTGCACAAGGCCAACCGCATCGCCGAAAGGCTTACGCAAGTACTCGTGCCGCGTTGCCGCTGCAGCGAAATCGGAGTCTTCGGATTCCGTAACCAGCGGACAGACCCAAAAGACTTTTGCTCCCGCGTCAATCTGCGGACGCAATCGCTGCACTAATGCTCCGACGCGCGAAACGGACAGGGTAGTTGTTTTTATAGGCAAGCGTCCGACCGGCTTTTGCGCGATGATCGAGATATCCATATCCCCGTAAATCGTCATTGAAAGAGTCCGCGGGATCGGCGTCGCCGACAGCGCCAATAAATCAGGGTTCACACCCTTTGCCGCCAATGCCGCGCGTTGTGCTACTCCGAACCTATGCTGCTCGTCGATAATAACCAGCGCCAAGTCCTTATATTCGACCGTATCCTGGAATAACGCGTGCGTGCCGATAATTATTTTCGTACGGCCAGATCGGATAGAAACCAGCTTTTCCTTTTGCGCCGCGCCTTTGTCGCGTCCGGTCAGAATATCGCATACTATGCCGAGGCCATCGCAAATAGGCTTTATTTTCGCATAGTGCTGCTGCGCCAAGGTATCCGTCGGCGCCATTAACGCCGTCTGCAACCTGTCCCCCGTAGCCTTGGCGAAGGGGGATTTGCACTCAGCGGCATTCAAAGCGGCGGCCAGCGCGACAAGTGTCTTTCCGCTGCCGACATCGCCCTGAACCAGGCGCATCATAGGCTCCGGTTTGGCCATATCCGCCTCGATTTCCTCTATTGCGGTATTTTGAGCATCGGTCAGTTTAAAGGGCAGTCCGGCGTACAATTTCTCGCGCAGTTTTCCGTCTCCCGCGACGATGCGGCCGGAAATTCCGCGCTTGCGCCGCTGACGCGTCAGGCCTATCGCAACCTGATGCGCAAGCAATTCCGCATATGCAACCTCAGCAACCGCCGGCGCGGCGGGTTCCAAATCGGTATTTGATTCTGCGTAATGAATTTTTTTCAAATCATCAAAAACTGATAACTGATAACTGATAACTGATAACTTATCAAAAATCGCGTTCCGCACATTGGCCATAATCCGTTGGGTAAGCCCCGCGCTTATCGGATAAATCGCCTGATATTCCGGGATTTTATGCCGGTCTTCGGTTTTTTCTATGAAGTCCGGATGATTTATGATTGCACCCGCGCGGTCGGAAAAATCCATTTTCCCGCTGACTATGCGCCATTCTCCGATTGGTAATTTTTCCAGCCAATATTCCAAAAAACTGGTCCCGAAAAATTGTAGAGTAAGATTCGCGCCCAGCTTGTCCTTGCATATTACCTGAGTCGGCGCGCGCCGGCCATTTTTGAAAACTCCGCCGGCTTTGTGAGATTCTATGCGGATCGGAATAGTTATTACTTCGCCGGGTTTTGCGTCTATGACGGATTCCGACATCCCGCGAGGCTTAACATATCGCGGCGCGTGCAACAGAAAGTCCAGAACCCGGCGCCCGCCAAGCAATTCTTCGAACCGCGAGGCCAACACGGGTCCAACTCCCTTGATAAACTGCAGGTCGGTATTTAGAAAATCTGTTGTTTCTTTGTTCATTTTCTTTTATTATAGTTGCAAATAATCGCAAACTCAACGGATAAAATGATGATAAAGCTTTATAATACGTTAACGCGCAAGCTGGAAGAATTCAAGCCTCTGGTTCCGGGGCAGGTGAGTTTTTATAGTTGCGGCCCTACGGTATATCATCATGCGCATATTGGAAATCTTCGGGCATTCGTGCTGGCGGATCTATTGAAACGCATGTTCCTGGCGAATGGGTATCAGGTCCGCAATATCATGAACATCACGGATGTCGGGCATTTAACCAACGATGACGACGACAGCGGCGAAGACAAGATGGAAAAAGGCGCCGCGCGCGAAAATAAATCCGTTTGGGATATCGCTAAGTTTTATACAGATGAATTTTTGCGCGATATGAAAGATTTAAATAATTTACCGCCTACGGAAATGCCAAAGGCCACGGATTATATTCAAGAACAAATTGATTTGGTAAAAAAGCTGGAAGAGCTGGGCTATGCTTATGAAATTCCAGGCGACGGAATTTATTATGACACCAGCAAGTTCTCGAATTACGGGGCTTTGACTGGCGGCGCGCTTACCGGCAATCGTGCGGGAGCACGAGTGGGTTTTAACGATGCAAAACGCAATCCGACAGATTTCGCGTTGTGGAAATTCTCGCCCAAGGACACGAAACGCGCAATGGAATGGGACAGTCCTTGGGGCGTCGGATTCCCGGGCTGGCATGCGGAATGCAGCGCTATGAGCATATCTCTGCTGGGCAAGCATTTTGATATTCATACCGGCGGCATTGACCTTTCGCGAATCCATCACGCAAACGAAATCGCGCAAAGCGAACCTATCGTGGGAAAACCGTGGGTAAATTATTGGGTGCATAACGAATTTTTGGTTGATAAATCCGGCGATAAAATGGCGAAATCCAGCGGAGAATTCCTGACGCTTTCATTATTGAAAGAAAAAGGCTATGACCCTATGGCGTTCAGATATCTGCTGATGTTGGGGCATTACCAGTCGCAAATCGCATTTTCCTGGGAAGCCCTTGACGCCGCTGCCTCAGGATATAAAAACATAGCGCGAAAGGTGGCGGAATTGATGAAAGAAGCCTGCGGTCGCTTTGATCAATCGCAATATGATATGCGTAAAGGCGCGATATTATCTGCTGTCAATGACAATCTTGGGACCCCGATAGCTCTGACAATGGTGCAAGACTTGATAACAGCTTCGGATATGAGTCCAGATACAAGGATTGAAGTATTAAAATTCGTTGATGATTTATTGGGCTTGCAGTTTATCGACCGCGCGCAAAAGCTGCTGGCGGAAGATACTGCGCCGATTCCAAGCGAAATCCAAAAACTGGCGGATGAACGCGCCGCAGCCAAAGCTGAAAAAAACTGGGCTGCCGCGGACGAGCTGCGCGCGCAAATCGAAACCGCCGGCTATATAGTGAAAGATGAAAAAGACGGATATAAAATTACTCGCAAATAATAGTCGATTCAATTGGATTTAGAGTAAAAATTGGCTGTTGCGGAGCCTTTGGCTTTCTTTCCCAATTCGGACGGAACTGGCATCAAATTTTCGTCATAAGGTTTTAACAGTTGGTTTATGCTCATTCCCGAAAACCTGTCTGGCTGCGGGGTGTATTTATAGGCTTGTTTGTCGTTCAGGGCGGCGGCTTCGGCCGCTAATCTTTTACATTCCTCAATGAGTTTTTTTGTGCTATCAACATCACTATCAGGCTGCAACGGAGTTTCTGTTTTTGGCGGTTCGGTTGCGGGCGCGATTTCAGCAACGCAATTGGACTTGTTGCCCTTTACCAAAGATAAAGACGAGTAGCCGTTCGGATTCGTAATAATCGAGACTTTATACAAAAGCGCCCCTTTTGGAGCGCAGATTATCATAAATACGACATTTGTCAAATGCCCGGTAGTTATTTTCTGACTATCGGCACGACTTCTGTCCGGTCGTAAGTGCAGATACTGTTGCTGATTGCGTCTATTCCGATCCCTATGACGCCGCCGAAGACGATACTACCGAATATCCATGGGTTGACGCCGGAATGCACGACTGCGTAAGACTGTTTGATTTTGCCTTCTTCCAGGACCGTAATCTTGACGCCGCTGCAGGACTTTGGAACAATCACCAAGCCGGGCAGGATTACCGTCTGGGTACCCATGCGAGTGGTGACTTCGGCCGTCACGCGGCTTCCGTCGCTGGTCATCATATTTATGGCGTCCGGCCCGCCGTCTATAACCGTCGCGCAGCCGGTCATTAATAATGCAAAGAGTAATTTTTTCATCGATTAATTATGGATGAAAATAAGTTTCTGACCAATAGGAAGCAATTCAGTCAAAATAAATCGCCCATTTGGGCGATTTTTATTCTTCCAGGAACGAACGCAACTTGCGCGCGCGGGTAGGGTGCTTCAGCTTGTTCAGCGCTTTCTGCTCTATCTGGCGTATGCGTTCGCGCGTCACGCCGATATATTCGCCGACTTCTTCCAGGGTGCTGGTCTTGTTCGTGCTCATCCCAAATCTCTGGCGCAGGACCGTTTCCTCTTTCGGGTCCAGTTCCGACAGAATCTGAGTCACTATTTTACGCAGGTTTTTCTGCGCCGCGCTGGTAAACGGATTCTTCGCCGTCTCGTCCGCGATGATTTCGATGCGGCTGCTGTCGTCCTCAGAGCCGACCGGCGCTTCCAGCGACACCGGGCGCAGATTGACCTTCAGCGCCTTGTGGATTTTCTCCACCGGCAAGTAAATGACTTTGGACAGCTCTTCCGCGGTTGCTTGGCGACCGTGCTTATGCATAAACTGGCGCTGGGCTTTCTGTATCTTGTGAATATTATCGATCATATGAACCGGGATGCGGATAGTGCGCGCCTGGTCTGCGATGCTGCGCGAAATACCCTGTTGAATCCAGTTCGTCGCATAAGTCGAAAACTTGTTCCCCAGGCGATAGTCGAACTTGTCGACCGCTTTCATCAGACCGATGTTGCCGTCCTGGACCAGGTCGGAAAAGTCCAGCCCCAGCCCGCGCGGCGACGAACGTTTCGCAAACTTGATAACCAGGCGCAGGTTCGCTTCTATCATTTCGTGCTTCGCGCGCGCGGCTTCCTGCTGGCCGCGGCGGACAAGATCCACGACCTTTTTATATTCGCTTGTCGGCTGTCCCGTCTCGATTGCGACTTTCAGGATTTCCTCTTGAATTTTCAAGATATCCTTTTCGTATTTGGTCGCGAATTTCTGCCAGGCCGGAGATTTGCTTTTCATAAGCTTTTTCGCCCAGTTCCTGTTCAGCTCGTTCCCCGCGTATTCCGCCAGGAATTCTTCGCGCTTGATTTTCGACGTAGTCGCCAAGCGCAGCAGTTTTCCTTCCAACCCCATCAAAAGGGCGGTGCGCGCGGTCAGCTTTTCCAAGATTTCCGCAACGCGTTCGTCGTTCAGGCGGATTTTGCTGACGTGCTCGAACAAATCCAGGCGAGATTTCGCATATTTCTTTTCCAGCGCCTCGTCCGGCTTTGCGGACTTGACCAGGTTTTCCAAGCGCTGTTTCTGCAGTTTCTCAAGATTGTTGAAAATGCGCTTTATTTTTGCGAATACATCCAAAACGGTCGGCATCAGGGCTTCTTCCATCATCGGAATCGGCACGCCGGAACTGCCGCGCGGAGTTTCGTCTTTCGCCGGCTGGTCTGCATCTTCGGCGGGTTCTTCCTCTTCCTCGTCGCCAAGAGTATCGTCCAAGTCGTCGTCTTCCAGCTCTTCGATATTTTCCACGCCCTTGTTCTTCAGGGTGTCCGCCAAAGCGGCCAAAGTCCTCTGCTCGTGATCCGAAGAATACATCACTTCCAGATTCACGATATAACGCAGCTTGATTTCGTCGTCCAGCAGTTGTTGATACCAATCCAACATAGCGCGTATAGTCATCGGGCTTTCGCACAGGCCGTATACCATCAGGCGCGACGCGGCCTCGATACGCTGAGCAATCGCGACTTCTCCCGCGGCGGTCAGCAGTTGCACCGTACCGATAGACTTCAAGTAAGACTGCACCGAATCCTGAATCCCCAGAGTCAGGCCGCCGGTGGTGCTGCGCTCCAGCTGTTTCGCGTAATGTTCGTAATCTTCGTCGTTGGCGTAAACTTGCTCGGCATCGCTATTCAGCGCGTCGCGGCTTTTATCGCGAGGCGACGAATCCTCCATATCGTCCATATTGCCGTAAGTATCGGCAAAAACCGAAGATTCCAAGACTTCCAGCGCCAAATCCTGTTGGAAAAAAGATAAGACTTCGTCTTTTTCGCTGTCGTTGATTTCGTCCGCAGCGATCGCGGTATCGAAATCCATCTGCGACAGAAAGCCGGCGTCAGTCGCGGACTGGGCCAGCTTGCGCAAATTCTCGGGCAGAGAATCGATTAAAAACTTGGTTGCTTCGTCGATCTGTTTTGGCATGTTTTATCCTCGTGATGCGAGACGCGAAACGCGAGACGCGTATAAAATTCGTTATTTTATCATTTTATTAAGCATCATTCGTACTCGTTCCGCCAATTCTAATAGCTCTGTAAAATTTTGTTCCATAATAAAAGACAAATCTTTTGATATGTTAATTTGAGTTATAAGTTCGCAAACAGAGCCACGAGCGATACCATAAAAATGTTGTTTCTCTCCGTCTGTTATCCGCGCACCGCCTTCTGATAAATTAGAAACTACGGATACGGCCGCCCTTGTCATTTGAGAGCGAAGACCAAATAATTCTGTTTTGGGGAACTCTTCGGTTGATTTGTATATTTTCAACACCAAAGAATACGCCACCTTATAAACATCTAAATCTTCTATCGTTTTCATATTCGCTCTCACGCGTTTCGCGTCTCGCGTTTCGCGTCACGTTTATCCAGCTGCTCGCGCAGGGCGCTTTCGGATACAAGGCCCAGCACGATCGGGCTTTGTATCTGTATATTGGAATAGTTTTTATGAGTCTTGTTGCGGATGCTGGCAACCGTGGGATTGGTGCTGCGCATCAGGCGCGCAATCTGTCCGTCGGTCAGTTCCGGATAATTCCTTATGATCCACAGGATTCCGCCCATGCGGTTTTGGCGGTGCAGCATCGGCGTATATCCGATGCCTTTTTTGTTCTGCTTTTTCTGCGCCTGGACAACATTGTCGCGCAAAGCAAGACGCGCGGACGTGTCGGCCTCGCACCGGGTGATATCTTCGGCGGTCAGCTGCTTGTTCAGGATGGGGTCAAGGCCTTGGACCTTGCTGCGCTCGGCATCGGCGATCGTTTTAACTTCCAGCTCGTGCAAGCCGCAGAAATCGGCGATTTGCTCGAACGTCAGAGAGGTATTTTCAACCAGCCACAAAGCGGTGGATTTCGGCATATACGGATAATTCATGGGAAACCTTTTTATTTAGCTTCGCGAATATAGTGCATTTATCTTGCATTTTCAAGGGGATTTTTTCAAAAAAGCAGGCTAAAGCGCCGCCAAAGGCTGCATCGTATGACCGGTTTCGGATTCTGAAATGCCAAGGCCGATATTCTGCAGCTTTTTCACCATATCCGGAAAGCCGCGCAGGGCAAAGTCCGGCAGGCTTATTTTGCTTTGTCCGGGCGACATTGCCGCCGCGATTACCAGCGCCGCCGTGCCGCGCAAATCCATGCCTTGCGCGCTCGCCGAATGCAATTCGGACGGGAATACTGTTGCGGACAGGTATTTTATATTAGTTTCTCGCACCTCGAATTCGGATTTCAGCCCGAATTTGGCCAGTTCCGGGAAATGCTTGCTGCGTCCTTCCCAAATCGGGTCAAGGAAAACGGTCGGAGCGGCGCTATCGGCCATAACCGGCGCCCAAATTTGGTGCATATCCGTTTCCTTGCCCAGAAAGGGCGAACATAGCATAATCATTCCCGGTAATTTTCCGCGCCCGGAAAAATCCATATCCATAGCGGTGCTGTTATCGTGGGTTTTCAGCCAACCGCCACGCTTTACGCCCGCGCCGCCCATTTGCTCTATCAGGGAATTGAGCCAGGGTTTGCAAGACTCCGAATGAATACCTTGGAGCGATATTTTCCCACGCGTCGCGCACGCAAGCAGGGCGTAGAATCCAGTCTCTAATCTATCCGGCATAATCTTGAATTCGCCGCCATGAAGCAGGCCGGGTTTTCTGGGCTTGGAAATTATCGCCGTATGTCCGCCGCCGCGCAGCTTCATCCCCATTGCGTTCAACATATGCATCAGATGCGCGACTTCGGGCTCTTGCGCGGCATTGTAAATCGCTTGGATTCCATCCGCTCCAGCCGCGGCCAGCATCCATTGGAAAGTCGCGCCATGCGAAGGCTTCGCTGTGGAAAAAATGTTTGGAGCCGGGGCCGGCTCGCCCGTCAGTTCAAGTTTCAGGCCGACATCGTCCATAGTATCGGTAACGCCCAGCACGCTGGAGAGTATGCCCAGATGAAAGTCTATGCCGCGGTCGCGCGCGCCGAACTTGCAGCCGCCCGGCTTTGGCACGACTATGCCGTCCCACTCGCCGGTGATGCGGAATCGCGCAAGCAGCGCGCCCCAGATGTAATAGCTGGCGCGGAAAGCATAAGCCTCATCCGACAGAATATTAGTTTTTATCTTTTGGGCATGTATCCGCATTTCGCCGGAATCAGGGTTATAGCGTACATCTATGCCCAGTTTTTCCATCAAAACGCCCATATTCAGCACGTCCGCGATATGCGGAACATTGCGCAATGTGACCGGCTGATCGGTCAGAACGGCTGCTGCCATCGCGCCCAAGACCTCGTTCTTTGCGCCGGAAATCCGAACGGTTCCGGATACGGGAACGCCGCCGTCAATGAGCATATAATCTGGGATGAAAAAGCCTGACATGAACAACCTTGTTTATCTATCGGCTTTTATTGTATAATATCGTAAATGCAAAAACAAGTATTGGATTTTTACGACAATATCAAAAAAAGCTTGGGCGCGCGGATACAACTGAACGCGCCGATGGCGCCAAAATGCGGGTTTCAAACCGGGGGCGAGGCCGACCTGCTGTTTGCACCGGAAACAATTCAAGAATTGCAAGAATTTTTACGTGCATTGCCACCCGCGCTGAATCCTGTAATTCTTGGCGGAGGCAGCAATGTCTTGATACGAGATGCGGGAATCCGCGCTCCGGTAATATGGACCGCAAACTTGGAATGCGAGATTTCTACAGATGATTGCAAAATAACAGCTGGGGCAGGGACGAAAAACGCGGCTGTTGCGGCGAATGCAGCCAATGCTGGAATTTCGGGGTTAGAGTTTCTTTGCGGAATACCGGGGACAATCGGCGGCGCGGCACGCGGAAATGCGGGCGCTTATGGCGGGGCTATGTCAGATATCGTGCAGCATCTTGATATTGTAAATCGCGCCGGAGAATTGATATCTCTGTCCGCGGATGAATTAAAATATTCATATCGAAATCTGGAACTGCCGCAGGGATGTATTATTGTCGGAATGGAATTGCAAGGAATGCCGGCAAACCCGGACGACATAAGGGCAAGGATGCTGGAATACGCAACCGCGCGCAAAGAAAAGCAACCGGCGGGATTGACCCTTGGGTCTGCGTTTAAAAATCCTCCGGGCGATTTCGCGGGGAGGCTGATAGAAGCAGTCGGATTGAAAGGTGTGAATTCGGACGGCGCTTATTTTTCCGAAAAGCATGCGAACTTTTTGATGAATGACGGCAGCGCAGCTTCGGCGGATTTGGAGGCTCTTCTGCAGCGTGCCCAGAAAGAAGTTATGGATAAATTCGATGTGGCGCTGGAGCCGGAAATAAAAATCATCGGGGATTTACAAACTTAAGATAGCACCCAAAATCGTCAAGAGTTTATGACAAGCAAATGCTATAATGCCTCCGTATCCTAAAGGAGGTACCTCATGAAAATAAAAAACATAATGATGCTGGGCGCTTTAGCTGCAGTATTTACAATATCCGGCGCGGTAGCAGATGTTGCGGTTGCCCCGCGTGTCACGGCTGGCGGCGGTGACGGCGGAGGCGTTACGTTGAAGGTGACTGCAGGCACAAATTGCTCTGACCCTGGTGGATTAGCCGCTTGTGGATCAACAATCTGCGCCTGTGTTACTGCTGGAGAGGGTAAATATAAATGGGTAGAAATGAGATAACAATAAAAGAAACGCCGCAACCGCGGCGTTTTTTATAAATTTGATTTCAATGCTAAATACATCTGTCCCAGATCGGTTTTCAGCAGAGTGGCCGAGACCATTTCCTTGTTATCGGTCTGCTCGGCGCCCGCCATCATCTTGGCAAAGCCGCGCACGAACTGTGTCGCCTGGCTGCGAAATACCGCGTCGTTCTTGAACAATTCGCGTATCTTGCGCTTGTCCGCCGCGCCCAGCATCTTGGCGAACCACTTGGAGAATATGGTCCTGTCTCCCGAATGATATTTGTTCCATACCGCCGCAGGAATTTCCGCGCCGACCGCGCGGGTTAAATCCACAGACAATTCGTGCAATTTTTCCATTATGTTTTCGGTGTATTTTATAAAATCGCCTGCCGGTATAGCGGGCGCCCCCGCCGCTCGAAGCCTTGGCGAAGGGTGGTTGGCCACCGCCGCCATCGGCGCGGCCGCGCGCGCTTCCGTCATTTGACGGTTCAGCGTCTGCATAGTATCCGTCGCCTTGGCGTAATCGGAAAGCAAGTCTATCATCTGCTGGCGCGACTGGCCGGACAAGTGTTCCAACTTTAACGAAGAATCCGCAATGCCGAGAATCGATTTTTCCACGGCTATGGCCAGCTCTCTTATTTTCGTATCCAAGGATTCAATCTCGCCGCCCAGCTGCGATGTCATCTCGGCCGACCCGCGCGTCAGCTCGGGCAGGGCGGAATAGTACTTTTCAATCAGCTCTGACAGCGGGCGCAATTGCTCGGTCGTCTCACTCGACACCTTAACCAATTCTTGCGACTGGCCGGTTAATTGCGCGTGCGCGGCATTCATTTCGATAAGGGTTTCACGCACGCCTTCGGTCATCGCGCGCACCGAATCCGAAAATGCCCCAGCCGCGGTTTTCGTGTCGGCAAGCGTCGTCGTCGCAACGCCATGCACCGTATTCAATTCTCCAACGACGCCGGTTGCGAAATCGCGGATTTCTATCTGGAATTTGCCGGAAAGTCCCGCCACCTCAGAGGCAATCGTTTTTATAAAGCCTTCCGTCGTCTGCGATGATTCCATCAAGTGCGTGATTGTTTCGGTCAGGCCTTTTTCCCGCTTTTCTATGGAAGCCTCGGCCAGCCGTATCTGGCTGCCGACGGCGTTCGCCGTGCTGGTCAGGTTGTTTAATTGGGAAGTCAGCAGCTTTTTGGATTGCTTGGTAAACGCGTCCATCTTTTCCAGCTGCTTGCCCAGCAGTTTGTCGTTCGCGGTCATCAGGTTTTCATAATCGGCGACTTCTTTTTTGACGTCCGCAAAACCGCCGGCGACGGATGTGGAAAGCTCGGTCAGTTTTTGCTGCATCGCTTCGGATTCCACGACCATTGAATTTATCTGGCTGGTGTTGCTTTCCAGTTCCGATTGCAATTGCTGGGATAAAGTCTTGCCCGATTCGACCCAGCCGTCGATATGGCCCTGCAGAACTTTCGCCTGCTGCGTCGCATCAACGGAAACCGAGTCAATCCTGCTTAACAGTTCATTGATACGGCTTTGGAATTGCTCGCAAGACTCTTCAACCTGTACCCACTCTTTCGAAGATACGACTTTCTGGAATCCGCCGGCCGTGTTTTCAAGGCGCGTCGACATCTGCGATATTTTTTTCGCCGCATCGTCCGCAAGTTCCACCAGCGCGTCATTGCGCGCGCCAAGGTCTTTCTCCAACGCCGCCGCCTGGGCGATTTGGTCGGATAACGTATCCTGCATAGCCTTGAACGAAGCCTCTATCTTTTGAATCTCATCCGACATGATGACTTGCAATACGCGCGCGGCATCTTGGACTTTGGCGCGCTCTGGACGCGTCAGCAAAAGCAGCATCGATTCCATCGCTTTCTGGGATTTGCGCGATACGAAAAATAACGCGGCCACTGCCCCGACTGCCAACAGTCCCGCGATTCCTCCGCCAATTAAAACTACATTCGTCAGTTCCACTTTCTTCTCCGATTATGCAAGCATAGTAAAAAATTCTATCGCAAGTCAAATTCCATTTGCCGCTTCGTGTCATATTCTTCAAATCCGCCCAGATTCCAAAGCCCCTGATGCCCGCAAACAGGCAAGGGCGCGGTTAAAACATTAAGAATATCCAACTCCCACGCAAAGCGCCCGAGCGCCCAGTCTCCAAAAGCCAGCTCCATCTGCGATTGGTCGTCGATAAATTTCTGCGTCATCTGAATGCAGTCTTTCAGATCGCAAATAACGACAACCGCGCCCAGGGGAAGAAAGTCACACCCGCCGGGAACATCGCACATTCCGTATCTTTCGGCCAAGGCGCGATGCGCCGCAGTCATCGGCCGAGCCGACGCATGAATGGCCAAAGCGCCGCGATGCTTCGTCGCCCAAGATCGGGTTTCATACTTCTTTAAACCCAGCGCGATCGCGCTGGCCCACGGCTGCCAAAGAGTAATTGCTTTTATCATTTATACTATCACTCTGAACCCGCCGCGAGACCATAGCCACAGCGGAGTATGAACATCTATTGGTAAAACTTCCGTGCCAGTCAGCAAATCCGACCAAGCTTTTGCAACTTGTTCCCGCGTATCCGATGCATTGGCAATCAGCCCCAACCTGACGCTGGCCTGAATAACATGAGTATCCGGGGCTATGGTAATATGCTCGCGTCCGCGCAATTGCAGATCAGTATAATTGCCCATAACATATAGCCAATAGTTCAATATCTTCGGCCCGGATAAATATGGAAAACTTTTTTTGTGAGACAAAATATATTCTTTGATTTTCGCCACATTAAAGTCAAATTCTTTAAAAAAGTCTTTTATATTTTTTCGCGCGAAAGTTGCGGCGATCGTACGCCATATTTCAACGTGCTTGTTCGGCTGCAAGGCAAGGCCGTATTTCAGCAATGCCGCGCGCAAGCCTTCATCCGACATCCCGCTGACTGCCGCGGGGTTGAATGCGTCGCATGTCGCCGTATCTGCCCAAGTTTTGTTTGCCGACGCCCAAAGCTTATAAGAATCCCGCTGGTAATTCAACGCCATTGGTAAAGTAAAATAAAGCATATTTTCCGCGCAGCCGCGGGGCAGGCCGGGGTTTTCGTCTTCCGGCATCTTTTCTCCGCCCAAGGCTCCAGCGCGATGCAGCTCCATCAGGCGAAAAACTTTATTTAAGATTTCTTGTTTGTTTTGCATAGTATAAATTTCAAATCTTCAATCGCTTTATTTACATTACGGAATCCATTGCCGACGGGATAGAATACCGGAAAAGTTTTATATTCCCGTCCCATTATATTTTTTGCAAAAGATTGTCTGCGGACGCTGGATACGGCAATCGTGCGGTCCAGAAAGATAGAGCTGACCTGATTGCCAAAAGTAACTATCACTTCTGGCTGAATTTCATTTATTTCTTTTTCCAGCAATTTTGCATATTCCGAAAAAACTTTATCACTCAACGAGCGCGCATCAACTTGGGTACATTTCCCTAAATTGGTTACATATATCCCATTCCCGGCCAGTTCCGAATACAATTCTTCCGCCAAGTCCGAAGACCAGATATCCGCCGGCATCGCGGAAATTATCTCGGCCGTGCGATCGCTGATTATTCCGATTTGATTGAATAGCTTCCAAGCATTTTTTATTCCAATCCAAGGCGCGCGAAATCCATTCCATTCTTTTCTTGCTGAAGGATTTCGTCCGGTCGGATTTATAAATACGAAACACGCGCGCGGACGTTTGGTACAACCCGCGCCATAAATACTGCACAGCCCCTGCGCCCCATGCTTTTTCTGCAAGCGATCAAATTCAGGATGAAGATGTATCAGCTGCAAGTTCATTTTTTCATTGGTGGGTTGGCGAAAGTTATTTCGGGCAGGGCGCATATCTCGCGCGACGGAACACCGATGACTTTCTCATATACCAAATCCGAGCTGCCGAACATCGCGTCATCTCTATTGAAACCCAAATCGCTCGCTGCTTTATAAACCGCGGCTATTGCGGCGTCTTCGGTCGGCAATTCGGATTCTATTTCCATATATGGCTCCAAACCAGGCCAAGTATCAATTGTCGCTTCCACGCCATCGCGCGACCATATTTCACGAGTGTTTTCTTGCATTGATTTCTTTATAAATCCGGCCATAGTCATAAAAGCAACCGCCGATTCAAAACTATCAACCGTAACCTGAGCCTCAAGCATGCCGGTTATGCATTGCGATTTCACGCACTTGATGGACATCGTTACTTTGTCTTTTTCAGTTCGCACGCGACCCCAAGAACCAGGCAAATGCGGTGCATCAAAAGTCGCGCGAGTCATCATAAATTCCGGCACTGTCATTTCAAATCCTGCTGCGTGCAATTTCTCACGAATTTCATCTTTATTCACAGGATAAAATTTCAATTCTATTTCGGTCATTTTTCTATCTCCTCATAAACTTTATGCAAAGCGGTCTGCGCGGCGGCCAAGGTTTCGGCCCATTCATGGTCTGTCGTGTCCGCGGATTTGCCGTCGCTGATGAACTTATATGCCGCAAAAGGCACACCCGCCGCGCGACAGGCATAGGCCATCGCAAAGCCTTCCATCTCCACGCAATTCCAAATGTCTTCTGAAATATTGCGAACGAAAGTGTCCCCGGAACCGCAAACCGCCGCTGCATAGCGCGGATCACGCCGGCCATATTCCAAGACTGGGGCATCATTGCTGAATGGGATTACATATTTCGGCGCGAAGAACTCCGTAGTATTCATATCGCGCTGAACCCAGCCCACGGGATTTACTATTTGACCATAATCAAATACACTGGACCCCGCCGTCCCCAAAGATAAAATCAAACGGGGCCGTTCGGTATCAATAATATGCTGCGTGGCAATCGCGGCATTGACTTTGCCTATGCCGGTATAGCAAATGTTGGCGTTTGGATGAGCAAACTCACCCTCGTGCGCCACCATTACCCACATGCCGGAATCGTTGCGTTTAAGTTTTTGCATATTCTTAACCTTTTATAACACCGTTTATCAAGTTCAAATCACTGGGAACAATCGTTTTTATATTTGCGCGGCGAAATACTGCCAGCGGCAATACAGCCCCGGCGCGCGCGCCGCTCATCCAGGTGGGGTTCTTTGGCATCAATTCACGCAATTGCGTATAGGTGAGTTCGTAAAATATGCGTTCCGTGCCAAAGATAAAGTCATCCAAGGATTGTTCGACCGGATGATTGCTATCAACGAACTGTTTGTTCGGAGAATGCGGATAGCCCGTCAATTTTTGAAATCGCAGCTCTCCCGTAAAAATCGCGAAATCATAATCCGTATCGAATTCTTCCCCCGCCAGCTTATCGGCGACGAATTTCTCCATATCTTCCAATTTGGCGGCTGAAATCTCCTCATTCTGTTGGGGGAAAGCGTTCAACAAATCAGCAACGCCGACTTTGATTGTCTTTATTTCCACGTCCTTGTTCTTGCGTGAAACAATTTCCGTTGTCTTTCCGCCCATATTTATAATCATTACTTTTTTATCGCCGAAATTCAGATCGGCGGCGCGTTTAAGATAGTCCGCTTCTTCTTCATGAGAAATTATGTTGAACCCATATGGCGATATAATATCAAGGTGTTCTGCTTGCGCTTTGGGAATTTCACGCCAAATGCCGGTTGCGAATGTTTTCGCACCCGGCAGATTTAATTCTTTCAGGTACGAAAGCAGGGCGCCTATATTTTCCGCCGAGACACCAGATTCTGCTGTAAATCCATTCTTGAATAAAATGGATTTTTCATCAATTAAATCCAATGTCGCGCCGTCAAGCGCATAAGTCTTTATAGTGCTGGACCCGATATCGATATAAAAAAGCTTTTCTGGCATCTTCGCCTCCTTGGATTGACATAAAATCTATACACAATCCAAGGAATTAAAGCAACCTTAAAATGGGACAAAAACGCGGATTATATTAGGAATAAGGTGGGCCATTTGCTAGTTTTTAATAGCGACCCTGCATCCGTGCACGCAGCGCACGTTGCAGGCTTTGCAGTATTCATATTGCGTATCGTATTCGTTTCTGGCCCAATAAGAATCAGGCGTCTTTGAACATGTTTCTTTGCTGCATACATCAGAGTTTCTATCCCAGTAATTGCAAACTGTTTTAAAGCGTAGCACTAAGCTTTCAGGGTTTGTATTGAGCTTCTTAAGATATTCTTCATATTTCTGATGATCAAGACCTGTCCGGACAGGAGGGGTATAGTTGGAATAATATGGATTTAGCGGTACTTGCTGTTGTTTCCGCGCTTCCCATTTCCTCTGCCGGGCGTCTTTTTTTGCTTTGCTATTCTGGGCCCTTATGCCGGCTTGCCGCGAAGCGTTGCATTTTCTCATTATAGTTGCCTTTTCAGTTTTTACCCCCACGCCCCCTTGCATTCGCGAGACATTGTGCTAGAATTCATATATAAATACAAGGAAAAAGTTTTTGTCAAAGCGCGGATTATCATATGAGCAAAACAAAGCTTCCGACCCGACACTGAACGTCTGGGTTCAGGCCAACGCCGGTACGGGCAAGACAAGCGTCCTGGTGCAGCGCTTGCTGCGGATTCTGTTCCGCCGTGACCCCGATATGGGCGGCATCTTGTGCCTGACCTATACAAACGCCGGCGCGTCGGACAATGAGTCAGCGAGCCGTAAGGCGAGTGCAGTCGCGCAAAGCGCGATGAGAACGAATGCCGCGAGCTTGCCAGGAATTCTTTGTTTAACTTACACTAATGCTGGTGCGAGCGAAATGCGCAACCGCATTCTGGCGGCTCTGCGCGAATGGGCTATGTCTGATGACGATACCTTGCGCGGAGTTCTGACGGGAATTGCGTATAACCAAGTGCCGACCGATGAAGACTTGGCGCATGCGCGGCAGATTTTCTATGCCTATATAGACAACCCCGATATTTTAAAAATCAAGACCATCCACGGATTTTGCGAAGAAATTCTGCGGCGGTTTCCGTGTGAAGCGGGCATCGCCCCGGCTTGGGGGCTGATTTCCGACGCGAATCAAAAGCGATTGCTGAACGACGCCTTTCACGCGCTGATAAATTCGGATGCGGGGCAGGCGGTAAGCGATGCTTTCGCCCAGATCGTCGGGAGGGTGTCCGAGCACTCGTTGGACGACCTTTTGGATATCCTGACAGGCCGGTACAGGCAATTTTTCCAAGTTGAAAACTTTATTAACTATAGGCAACAATTCCTTGATACAGCTAAAGAGTTCTTGGAGCTGGATATGCCGGTTCAGACCGAAATTTCAGCCCAGAACCTGCAAAAAATCATAAAATGTACCGAAGATGATATGAAATCTTCGAAAAAGCCGGCAGGCTACCTCTTAAATATCGTAAATTTAACAAAACAGTTCATTGATAAGTCTATAGATTTTGAAGAATACCAAAAAGCGTACTTAACTGCGACCGATAGTAAAATTGTTAATGTAGCAAAAAAAGATTATTTGGCGGCCGAGCAAGACCGGGTTTACAGCCTCAACCAGCGGAATATGAACCTGCAGATTTTCAAGGATACCGTCGCGCTATTCGACCTTTCCGCGGCTTTCGCGCAGAAATACAAGGAATTGAAAGCCGGGCGCAACCTCTTGGATTTTGAGGACCTTATCTTATACACGCGCAATCTATTTTCAAAACCTGACGCGATGGGATGGGTTTTGTCTCAATTGGATTTATCTCTGCATCACATATTGGTGGACGAAGCGCAGGACACTTCGCCGCCGCAATGGGATATCTTAAAAGCGCTTTCCTCGGACTTCTTCACCGATGGCAGTCAGGCTGAAAATCCGCGCGCTCTGTTCGTCGTCGGAGACACCAAGCAATCCATATACGGATTCCAAGGCGCGGATCCGAACGCGTTCGCCGAATCCAAAGACGCCATTAGCGCGCAGATAAAGAACAATCTGCGCGCAATTCAAGAAATCCCTTTAGAACAGAGCTTTCGCAGCGCGGGAGCTATTTTGAGAACCGTGGATTATTTTTTCGGAATTTTGCCGGGTTTTGCGGCAGGCGACCATAAAGTATTTCGCATAGATGCGCCGGGGCTTGTAGAATTGCACCCCCTGTCCGCATCCGAAGAAAAATCCGCCCTGGCGCGCCGAGAATATATCAAAAAGATTGCGGACGAAATCGAATCCCAAGTTGCCAATGGCGCACCGCCCGGCGATATAATGGTCCTGGTGCAGCGCCGCGCGCCGTTTGTCCCGCCGCTGGTTAACGAGCTGAAAAAGCGCGAGATCCCTGTCGCCGGCAGCGACCGCATAATCCTGCCCGAATTTCCTGCAATCCGCGACTTGATGAACCTGACGCGGTTCTGCATTGACCCAATGGATGATTACTCGCTGGCCTGCGTGCTGAAAAGCCCGTTATTCAGACTTTCCGAAAGCGGCTTATATGCGCTGTGTAATAATCGCGGCGATGCTAGTATTTATGATATTTTGCGCGAGCGGCATCCGGAAATACATTCCCAGCTTTCGGAAATTTCCGAATGGTCGCGAACGCTGGCGCCGTATTCGTTTTTCATGCGCTTACTGAATACCAACAATCGGCGCGAGAAAATGATTGCCGCCCTAGGCGCGCAAATTGTGGAGCCGCTGGAAGAATTCCTGACCATTTGCCTGTCTTATGAGCGAACGCAACCCGGCGCTCTGCGACACTTCTTGAAATGGTTTACCGAAGGCGGCAGCGAAATCAAGCGCGAGCTGAGCGCGGCCACCGGGGTACGAATCACGACCGTACACGGCAGCAAAGGACTGGAAGCTCCGATAGTATTCTTGATAGATACCATCCGCACGCCGCGGGACAAGCCGGAAAAGGTGGTGCCAATCACAAGCGGGCGAAGTCTCGACGTAGCGCGGCAGCGCGAAGACGGATGGCTGTGGTCGCCAAAATCTACGAATTCCGAAAGATGGACAGCGGCGGCGAACGTCGATATGGACAATAAAATGGCGGAATACTGGCGGTTGCTTTATGTCGCGATGACCCGGGCGCGGGACAAATTATTTATTCATGGGTTTTGCACTACTAAAAGCCCGCCGGTTGATGCTTGGCATACCCGGCTTTGGGAAGCCTTGCAATCGATGCCCGAAGCGGTCTGCAATGAAGACGCGATAAGGATCTCAAATGAATAAATCGATGGCTGAGTTTTTGGCAGGTCGCAAAAAGCAAGAATCCGCAACAGAGCATGGCACGGAAATCCATCGCCGGTTGCAGTTTATTTTTATCGATGGCGAGAATGTGCATGGCGATGCGGACTTGATTGAGAAAATCAGAAAGAACCCGGAGATTGCCAAATTTTTCGACAAAGATTCGCGAGCGGAAGTCCCGATTGCCGGCTTTATCGACAGCAAGTTTTATAGCAAGCGGATTGATAGGCTGGTGGTATTCCCGCAGAAAATCCTTTTCTTGGACTATAAAACCGACATCTCGCGGGCGCGCCGAGATGACTATATAAAGACAATGAAAATATATGCGCGACTGCTGCAAGGGGCTTATCCGGGACGCGATATCAGCGGGTATATTCTGTGGCTGCATGATTGGGAGTTGGAGTTAATTCCCCTCCCCGGGAGGGGTGGCAATCGCGAAGCGATTGACGGGGTGGGTTATAAAGAAAAAATTACAAATGAGAAAGAACTATGAAAAAACACGATATTATAATTCTACACGGAACGGACGGCTTTCCGGAAGAAAACTGGTTTCCTTGGCTAAAAAACCAATTAGGGACAGCGGGACGCAATGTATATGTTCCGCGATTCCCAACGCCTGAAAACCAATCGGTAAAGAATTGGAACAAAGTCCTGAACGAACAGGTCCCCTGCATTGGTAAAGATTCCATATTCATCGGCCACAGCATAGGTGCGACTTATATTCTGCATATTTTGGAAATGCTGAAAGAACCAATCGCTGGGTCAATTTTTGTCAGCGGGTTTATAGACAAGCTGGGGAATGAGTTTTTTGATACTCTGAACGAAACCTTTGTGAATCACAAGTTTGACTGGGAAACTATAAAAAAGAATGCTGGAAAAATAACATTGTTCCATGGCGATAATGATCCTTACGTACCTGTGCCAGCGGCGCAGAAATTGGCCGGCGCGCTGGAAACCCCGCTGACCGTTATTCCGAACGGCGGACACTTGAACGCGGGGTCCGGATATACCCAATTTCCGCAAATATTAGAAGCGTTAAAGGCTATTGACTAATAGCCGGGGACTAATTTATAATCCCTTTATGCTGACAAACCTGCATATTTCCAATATAGTTCTGATTGACAAGCTGAATTTGGAATTCGGCCGTGGGTTGAACGTACTGACCGGCGAAACCGGCGCGGGGAAAAGCATCCTTTTGGACGCGCTGGCATTGGCGCTGGGCGCGCGCAGCGACGCCGGACTCATCCGCCATGGATGCGAAAGCGCGCAAGTAATCGCAGAGTTCCAGTTACCGGCTATAAATCCCCAGTTATCAGCTTTATTGGAAGAGCAGGGTATCGAGTTTGAAAATATGGTCGCATTGCGGCGCACTTTGTCCTCCGACGGCAAAAGCAAGGCCTGGGTCAACGATGTTCCCGTTTCGGTAAAAACACTAAAAACTATCGGCGATGAATTGTGCGAAATTCACGGCCAGTTCGAAAATCACTCGCTTCTGGACCCGGCGACTCACATCGCCGCGCTTGATGAATTCGGCGGATATGATCTGACGCCTGTACGAAATGCTTATGCCGAGCTGCACGCGTCCGAAAAGAAGCTGAAAGAATTGCAGGAATTGCTGGAGCGCAGCGCGGTCGAGCGCGACTTTCTGGAACATAATGTGAAAGAGCTGATCGCGCTGAACCCGCAGCCGGGCGAGGAAGAGCAGCTCGCCGCATCGCGCGCCGCGCTGATGGATGCGGAAAAAAACGCTGCGATTCTGGCCGAGGCTGCAGCAAACCTAAATCAAAAAGGGCAGGGACTGGATGGTCAAGTTTTTGCGGTCGCGCATATTCTGGAAAGGATAAAGACCGCGCCGAATCCTTATCAGCCGCAGATCGACCGGCTTTACGAAATCGCTGAAAAACTTGGGGAAATATCCGCGGCAGTGGCGCCGCACGACACGGATACGGCATCCCTGGAAAATATAGAAGCGCGCTTGTTCGCGATCCGCGCAAGCGCCCGCAAGCATCGCGTCGCAGCGGATGAGCTGCCCGCCAAATTACAACAAATGTCACAGCAGCTGAACGCGATAGACAACCATGACGCCGAGCTTGAAAAGACAAAAAAAGACCTGGCTCAAAAGAAATCGGCGTTTGACGGTTTCGCAAAAAAACTGACCGCGGCGAGAACTGCGGCGGCGGCATCCTTGCGCGACGCGATATTGGCCGAGCTGCCGGACCTTAAGCTGAAACAAGCAGATTTTATGGTTCAAATCGACCCGTGCGCTCCTGCCGCCCTGGGGGCCGATACCGTTATTTTCTTGATAACGACGAACCCGGGCACTCCGTTTGCGCCGCTTCATAAAATCGCGTCGGGGGGAGAGGTGGCGCGTCTTATGCTGGCGCTGCGCGTTGTACTGACCCGCCCCTCGAAGCCCGACCAGTCGCCCGAAGCGCGAAGCGCGAAGGGGGAAGGGCGAAGTGGGGTGCGCGGCACGGAAACCAAAACTTTCGTATTTGATGAAGTCGATACCGGAATCAGCGGCGCGACTGCAAGCGCGGTGGGCGCGCGATTGGCGCGGCTGGCCAAAGGGGGCCAGGCTTTGGTGATAACGCACAGCGCGCAGGTCGCGGGGTACGGCGACACGCATTTCCTAATTCAGAAAAATGCCACCAGCAACACCACCACGACCAGCGTCAGCAAACTCTCGGGCGAGGCGCGCACAAAGGAAGTCGCGCGAATAATCAGTGGCGCGAAAATCACGTCCGAATCCATCGCTTCCGCAAAAACTTTGATAAAAAACTAGATTATGCTATAATATATAGCATGAAAATACGCAAAATTACCAATATTGAAGAAATCGAAGCCCAATATCCGCATTTCAAGCATCTGCTTACCGGATATCATTTCGAATTTTCGACCCCGGGCGACGAATGGTACATGATGAGCTCCAGCACCGGCGATTTTGACCACACGCGCTTTATATTCGCCGATCAATCAAAGCGGGTTTATCTGAATCTGGCGAAAATCAAGGCTATGAAAAACGCTATTTTCCCGTACAACGGCACCGAGCTGTACGTTCTGCCCGATGCCCGCCAAGTCGTAGAAACCGCAAATCACGAGCATTTATTCACTTATCCGGGCGCGTATTCTAGTATGAAAAAATTGCAGGAACTGACGGAAAATTCCGAACTTTTGCTGGAAACGAACGCCACGGACGGCAATGCGGGCGTCAAATATCATTTGAAATTATTCCGCAGCAAAGACTTTCACGAAATGTTCCTTGGAAAAATATTTCATATGGAAGTCGCCAGCGATAAAGGACAATTCGACTTTGGGGCGCTTATGGACTTTAAGAAAAAAATAAGCTTTGAATTCGCTCCCTTTGTCGCGCCGATACAGATTGGCGATAAAAACTATGATACCATGCATTTTTACCAACTGCCCGGCACGGTTCCGAACTTGAAGAAATTGCATGCCAAGACTTCGTCTCCGCAATCGGCGCCGAAGCCTTTGAATGACATTGTGAAACTGGGGCCGGTCATACCTGGACCAGACCGTCGCTGAATTCTATTTCCGCGGGACGCTTGAAGTTCGCTTTGCTGCTGATGATTTTATTGCCGCTGCGCACTATTGCGAACCCGCGCCCCAAGGTGTTCTTGTAAGACAGCGAGTTCAGCATCTGCCCGCAGTGCGAGACATTCTGGGTCAGCGCCGCAAAGCGGTTCTTTACCAAACTTTTAAAATTATCGAACCGCGCCGCAGCCTGGCGGCCCGCGGCGATTTTATTCATATAAAGAATGCCCAGCGTGCGGCTGGCATCGTCCAGGCGCTGCTGCTGTTCCATAATAATCTGGCGCGGACTCTTCACGGTGATCGATTCAAGGCGTTCGCGCGCGCTCAGTAATCGCGTCGCAAAGCTGGAATGCAGCCGGTGCCAGATATTCTCAATCTCTTGTATCAGCGAAATTTTTGTCGGCACTACGATTTCCGCGGCGCCCGTAGGGGTGGGCGCGCGAATGTCGGCGGCGAAATCTATCAGCATCCAGTCAGGTTCGTGCCCGACGCCGCTTACCACCGGAATTTCCGACGCGGCGACCGCGCGGACCACGACCTCTTCGGAAAAAGGCAGCAAGTCTTCCAACGAACCGCCTCCGCGCGCAACAATTATTACATCCACGTTCTTCCGCTCGTTAAAATACCGCAAGCCTTCTGCAACTTCAGCCGCCGCGGTCGCGCCTTGGACGGTCGCGGGGTACAGCAGCACTTGCACAGGAAACCGTTCGCGCAGGCGGTTGCAGATATCTTGGAACGCGGCCCCTGTCGGACTGGTCACGATTCCGACAACCGAAGGGAATCGGGGCAGGGGGCGCTTTCGCTCTGGCGCGAACAAGCCCTCAAGCGCCAGTTTCTGCTTGCGCTCTTCCAACATTTTCAGGATAGCGCCCGCGCCCGCCATTTCGATTTCGCTGACTATAATCTGATAGTTGCTGCGCGCGGGATAGGTCGTGAATTTGCCGGAAACTATGACCTCCAGCCCGTCCGACAATTGAAAAGATACCGGAGTCCCGCGCCATATAATCGCATTTATCGCGGCGCCTTCGTCTTTAACGGTCAAATAAATATGCCCGCTTGAGGCCTTTGTGATCTGGGACAATTCGCCGCGGATTTTTATAACGGGGAAAGCCGTTTCTACAACTGTTTTCAATAAATTCGCAGCATCGGACACGCTGAAAATCACATCGGGCTTCACAAAAGGTTCCGGTTTTGGAATTATCATTTATAATAAATCCCTATGTATTTCATCATTTTAAACACCGTCCAGTTATTGTGGCGCGTTATATCGACCGGCGCGCCCTTTTCATAAGGAACTTTAGTTAAAAATTGGGTGGCGGTCAAATCAAGTTCTTTCAAATTGATTTTATTTCTTAAATAGTAATGAGCGCTGACATCCCAATCTTCTTTGGAAATAAACATAAAATCCCAAAACTTATCCTTGCCGAAAAGCCACCATACCACACCGGAAAGGGTAAAGCACAATCTTTCGGAGTAATCGATTATTACATTATCTTTCTGAAAACTGTCGTTAAAGCCTAATATCGTCTGCCGGACTTCGGGGCGGATAGCCTTCAGTTTCAAATCGCGCACGACATCTTCCAGCTTATGCGGGGCATCTTCGGGCACGGGAAATGTCTTGGCATATTTCGCCATTTCAAGTGATGTCCTTATATACTGCTCGTCCGATATATGCATATTCTTACAACTCTGTAAGCGGCCAGCGGGGACGGGGCGCAACAGGTTCCTTTACCATGCGTCCCAGCCTATAATTTTCGATTCCGGCCCAGGCGATCATCGCGCCATTGTCAGTGCAAAGATTCAGCGGCGGCGCGGCATACGCCAGCCCCGCCTCAAGCGCCATTTTTTCCATAGCTTCGCGAATTGCGGAGTTTTTCGCAACTCCGCCGGCAACGACCAAGGCGCCGGGATTTGCGGCTTTGACGCGATCGTTCCGCAGCGCGTTTTGTAGCCTGTTTATAATGCAATCGACAACCGCTGCTTGGAAAGACGCGCAGATATCGTTTATGAAACTTTCGTTTGCTATCCGCTCTTTATTATTTGTTACTTGCGTCCGCACAGATGTTTTAATGCCGCTGAAAGAAAAATCGCATCCCGGTTTGTCGCACAAAGGCCGCGGAAACTTGAACGCCGTCGGATTACCCAACCCGGCGCGAGCGTCCACAATCGGTCCGCCGGGATAGCCCAAGCCCAGCATCTTGGCGACTTTATCAAAAGCCTCGCCCGCGCTGTCATCCAGCGTTTGCCCGATTATCTCGTAATCAGCGACGCCGCGCGCCAGCAATATCTGGGTATGCCCCCCGCTTGCCAGTACAAGCAAATACGGAAATTCGACATTATTGGTCAGCCGCGGGACAAGCGCATGTCCCTCCAGATGATTCACCGCAACCAATGGCTTGTTCGTGGCCTGCGACAGGCCGACCGCGAATTCCCACCCCACCAAAACTCCGCCGATAAGCCCCGGGCCCGCCGTCGCCGCAATGACATCGATATCATTAATCGTCTTTCCCGCATCCGCCAGAGTCTTGCGCACGACTTCGTCGATGGCAAGAATATGCGCGCGCGCGGCAAGTTCGGGCACTACGCCGCCGTACTTCTGATGGTCCGGAATTTGGGAATAGATTATATGCGACAGAATATTGCGGTCGGAATCCACGACGGCCGCGCTGGTTTCATCACAGGAAGATTCAATACCGAGACATAACATAGCAACTTATAAGGCCGCGGCGGCATCGAAGCCCCGCAGCGCGACGCCGACCGCGCATAGGGACGCCGCATCGCGGATTTTTACTTTCATCGCTTCCGGCAGGGTCGCCATTTTGGAGATGCAAGCGACCATAAGATCCGAATTTTCCGAAGTTCCGGTCAAAATCTCGACCGCGGCGGCACGCCTGGAATCGGAGGCGGAAAGCCAGCTGCGCAAGTCGCTTTCCTCCAGATTGTTCTGCGAGTTCATCGCTATAAAGAAGACGAACACCGCCAGCCCCAGCGCCAGAATCCCGATAATCAATTTGATGTGCGATTTGATGAAGTTCATTATTCACTCCGTTCGTTGGTGTCAGTGTCAGTGGTGTCGTCTCACTGACACCAGCACCGACACTATTCACACTTTACCAGCCACAAGTCGTAATCCGCGTCCTGCAAGGGATTGTCGCCGGGTTCGTTCCTGTCCATCCAGCCGCTGAAAACCTTCGCGTCGCCTTTTCTGATTTCCGCGAACATATAAAAGTTCTCGGCGCTGTACGGCGCGGTCTGCTTGCACGAACGCACGGCAATGGACAGCTTTTCGAATTCCGAAGTTTTTCCGACATGCATCTGCAAAGTCTGCGCTTTGCCCGCGGCCTTGTTCATAACGCGCACGACGGCGGTGTTTCTATCTATAAACTCATCTGCAAATGCAGAATTAAATGCGATAAAAACTGAAATTGTCATTGCGAGCAAAGCGAAGCAATCCAGCATTTGAATTTTTTTGCTGGATTGCTTCGTCGCCCTCTGGGCTCCTCGCAATGACAATTTGCAGTTAAACATTATTTCGCAGCCTTTTCCGCGGCGGTCGCGTGCAAATCTTCCACGATGCGGGCTTTCTTACCCGACAGCTTGCGCAAGAAGAACAGCTTTGCGCGGCGGACTTTTCCGATGCGCGCTTTCTCTATCTTTTCAATCGCTGGAGAAAGCAGCGGGAACTTGCGCTCCACGCCGACGCCGTAAGATTCCTTGCGCACGGTAAAGGACGCGTTGCCGTCGCGGGCAATCACCACGCCTTCAAAAACCTGAGTGCGGAATTTGTCGCCGTCCTTGATTTTGACGTAGACTTTCAAGGTATCGCCGGCTTTGAACGCGGGAATTTTCTTGTCCGCGGTCAATTTTTCGGCTTGTTTCTGTTCAATTTTTTTAATGATATTCATTTTCTGCTCCTTGCAGTCGCAGAAAAGTTATAAGTTATAAGTTATAAGTTATAAATTACGCTGCACGCATGCGCCGACATATTATAACTTATAACTTATCCTTTATAACTTTTCAATAAATCCGGACGACGTTCTTTGGTTATCTCGTCCGATTGGGATTTCCGCCACCTTTCTATATTGCCGTGGTGACCGGACAGCAGGACTTCTGGGACATTTCGTCCGCGCCATACCGACGGGCGGGTGTATAACGGCCATTCCAACCCCCCGATTTCAAAGCTTTCTTGGCCGACGGACTGCTGCCCGCCGCCGACCACATTATCCAACAGACGGATGCAAGAGTCAATAAAAACCTGCGCCGCGATTTCTCCGCCGGACAGAATATAATCGCCGATGGAAATCTCTTCTATGCCGTACTCGTCAATGACTCGCTGGTCTATGCCTTCATAGCGACCACAGAGCAGGGTGACCGAAGATTCTGCGTTCGCAAACTCCCGCGCCATTTTTTGGCTCAACAATTTACCGCGTGGAGAAAAATAAATGATTTTTCCCGGATTTTTAAGCGAGCCCAACGCATTTGCGATGACCTCGGGCAGCATTACCTGACCGGCTCCGCCGCCGAATTGCTCGTCATCAACGGCTTTGTAGTTTCCGATGCCAAAATCGCGCAAGTTTATCGCATCATAAGACCATATTCCGCCGGACAAAGCGCGTCCGACAACCCCGCCGCCGAGAGTCCCGGGAAACATTTCCGGAAAAATCGTCAGTATGTTAAAGTGCATTTTTATCTTTCCCGGAAAATCCAATACATCGCTGTTCTTATCTTATCAGATTTAATACTATATCCTTTGGCCGGTATTTTTTTCTCGAATATCTGATAATCGCCTATATCATACACACCTTTATCAGTCGTTATGCGATAAACCGCATTCTCTATCACCGTTACCAGCGCGCCATATGCACCCTTGGAAGTTGAAGGAGTTCCCACAATCCTTTCCATATTGGTTATTTTTTCAGGCGGCCAGATTTTTGGGTTCTTAATGGGTTCCATATTTTTATTTCCTTTGATTAATACTCGTTCCCTTTCACTTGTTTTATCATATAAAATTTTCCGTCGCAATAGCAATTCCTATCATTAGCCGTGCAGTAATGACGCTTGTCGCCGTCCCGCAGACTCATGGTGTCGACTTCGTGACCGTTGGATAGCCAATATCCGCCTTTTTCCCATTTTCTATATACTATCGTTTCGCGAAATCGACAATCGTAACGGTTAGCCCCGCAGGACAACAACCGGTCGCCGACTTGTGGGTATCCGCCAACGATTTTTTCTTCGGACGTGGTCTTGCCTTTGGTATTCGGATACTTGTCCGTTTTAAGCAGCCATTCGAAATTTTTCTCTTCAACTGACGTGATTATCCCATAATCATTGTCATGGTATGTAGGCGGGATTACTTCTAAGAACTGATGCCTGCAATGAACCTCTAAATCATGCGGATAGTATTTGTTTTGAAAGACCCCTTTGATATCGCGGCCTTTCAAGTCCGCGCGACCGCACAATAGAAACCCCTCCGCGCATCTATGCCGACAGCTTGTGATGATATGATCCTTTTTGAATCCAGGATTATATCTCAAGAAATCCACATCGTCATATTCCGCCGTCTTGCCTTCGGACGTGGTGACTTCCCACCTGTCCGGCAATTGCAATCGTTTCCAAGATTCAATAACGACCCACATTCTTGCGTGTTATCTCACCGCAAGCGGTTTTGCCAAGACTTCTACAAATTTGTTTTTAAGCACCAGCTTTTGAATTTCCGGCAAGGACGACGGATGAACCTTCATATTTTCATCTATGAAACCACACGCAGGAGTATTTTTTGAACTCTTCTCATTATTAAGAAATCCCGCCATTTTAGAGTCGCCGAAAATAGCTATGGTTCTGCCTTTGAATGTCGGGTCGAGATTCATAGACGCTTTCAATGCCACATCGAAAATAGAATCCGGTAAGAAATATTCTCCGCGCCTGAATGGTTCAAGGACAGATGCGGCGCTCAATTTTATCATGCCATTTTCAAGGCTATAACTTTCAACCTTAACAATTTCCATATGGGTTATTTTATTCATTTTCAATCCTTTTCAGTTGCCATTCTCTCTCCTGGATTTATTGGTTATTTTATCTGAATTTTTCTATTTGTCAAATCTACCTTCGCGCCGTCAAAAGACATCATTTCGCCGTTCGCCAGCTCCAGAATATCCCCGGCGCCAAAGTTATGCACGGCGACGACCTTGTTATCGCCAACCATCATGCCGATCAAGTCCGCATAATAAAACTCTCCGTCGGGCAGAACGGGCAAGGCGGCGCGGTCTATGAACAGCTCGGTCCCGCGCAAGGCCTCCGCCGCATTGCGATCGTTCACGCCGTCGATTTTCATTATTATGATACTGGAATTCGGAAGAGTCCTGACCAGCTTCAAATCGTAGTCCGCAAAGCGTAAATCCCGAAAATCCAAAGGATTTTCGGTATAGGTATGCACGCGGACTTCGCCGCGCAGGCCTTGCGCGCCGACAATTTTCCCGACAAGAATTTTGTTCGTTTCGGTCATTACTCAGCAGGCGTTTCAGAGGGTGCTTCCGCAGGCGCTTCTTCAGCAGCGGCTTCGGCAACAGGCTCTGCAATAGGAGCTTCCGCCGGTTTGTCCGCCGCAGCTTCGGCGGGGGCGGGGGTTTCTTCCGCTGGGGCCTCTGCAACTGGTTCCGCAGGCGCCGGAGCGGCGGCCGCCGCAGCTTTCTCTTCGGCCACTTTTGCCAGCTTTGCCGCCTTGTCCTTCTGCTTCAGCAAGGTCTTTTCAGACGGCTGATTTTTCTTGGTCTGGACGGGGTGCGGTTTCGCCGAAACAATGCCCGCGTTCGCCAGGAATTTATAAACCCGGTCCGAAGCGCGCGCTCCTTTGGCCATCCAGGCCTTGGCCTTGTCGCCGTCTAGTTTCACGCGGTCGGGCGAGTCCTTGGCCGCCATAGGATTATACTTGCCGATCGTTTCCAGGATATTCCCGGAATTGCGCGCGATGCGGGAATCCGTTACCACAATATGATAGTAAGGGTGTTTTTTCGCGCCATGACGCGCCAATCTGATTACAACTGCCATTTTTTGTCCTTTTGTTTGTTTTTTCAATAAAAACCCACCGAGAGCGATACTCGCCGATCGGTGTCCCGCGCCCACAGGCGAAGGATTTTTTTGGTTGCCGCAATTATTGTATAAAAATTACCGAAAGTCAAATATTTATATAATGGCGGGGTCGCGGTTCCCCTCCTGTGGAGGGGTGGCCGCAGGCCGGGGTGGTTCGTTTAATCTACGCACATTACAAGAACCACCCCGTCGGCTACGCCGACACCCCTCCACAGGAGGGGAACACCAAATCAAGCAATCCCGGCTTTCAACAAATCATGGAAATTGATAATCCCGATCGGCTTGCTTGCGTCGTCCAGGATAAACAAGGTCTGAATCTGCTTTTCGTTCAGAATCCGCAAGGCATCCAGCGCGATCAAGTCCGCGCGGACAGTAAACGGGCTTTTCTTCATAATATCGCGCATTTTCTTGCCGGCCAAGCCTGATGCCACCTGGCGGCGGATATCCCCGTCGGTTAAAATTCCGGCCATCTTGCCGGCCGCGTCAACCACTCCGACGCAGCCGAAGCGCACCGGGCGCCCCATGACCGCTATTGCCATCTCGAAAGTATCGTCTTCGCCGCATACCGGCACTTCGTCGCCCGAATGCATCAGGTCGGATACTCGTATAAGGGATGCCCCCAGTTTTCCGCCCGGATGCCAGTTCTTGTACATATCCGGCGTCAAGGCGTTCGCGTTCTCCAGCACCACCGTCAGAACGTCGCCAAGCGCCAAGGTCTGAACCATGCTGGTTGTCGGCGCCTTGCCGATTACGCAGCATTCCGGCACCGCCGGCATTACCAAGGAAACGTCCGCTGCCCGCGCCAGGGTAGAATCTGCCGCGCGAGTGATTGAAATCAGAGGGACTCCGAACCTTTTCGCATAGCCGACTATATCGGACAGCTCGCGCGATTCGCCGGAGTTCGAAATAGCAATTATTACTTCGTCAGAGGAAATAATGGACATATCGCCGTGCGAGGCCTCACCCGGGTGCAAAAAGAAAGCGCGGCTGCCGGTGCTGGACATGGTGGTCGCAATCTTCTTTGCAATATGGCCGGATTTTCCCATGCCGGTCACAACTATGGCGCCACGGCGTTTCAATAACAGCTCGATCGCTCGACCGAATGAAGGGTCGGCCAGCAGGGCGGCCTTTAAATCGGCAAGGCCCTTGATTTCCGTATCCAAAACTTGTCCCGCGATTTTGTTATAGTCGATCATTTGGGAATTCCTTTGAATTTGCCAGCCCGGCCTTCGCCTTGGCTCGCGCCCACTGCCTGCGCTTACGCTCGGCCGCGGGACCCTCGCGGCTACGGCGGGCACTCAATTTTCTCAAATTCGCGCTACGCGCTCATTAGCGAAAATTGGTGGTGCGAGTGAAGGGAATCGAACCCTCGCCCAAAGCTTGGGAAGCTTTTGTTCTACCATTATACTACACTCGCAATAAATAAGACTCTATACGATATAAAAATAAAATCAAATAAAAACTGGATTGCTTCGCCCTTTGGGCTCGCAATGACAATTTATACTGATTTGTCATTGCGAGGAGCGCGACGCGCGACGCGGCAATCCAGTCAATTTACTCAATACAGCAATTCACCGCTTTCCTGACCCAATCGCCCAGGAGTTTTACCGTGGATTTTCTTTCCGCGGCCTTGGCTACCGGGGCCGGAGCTGCTGCGGCTTTGCCTTTAGCCGCCGGTTCTGGAATCGTGCAGCCGCACGCGGGCGGCCTGTCACCCGTAGCCTCGGCGAAGGGTGAGGAATAGGGCAGAATATCGCCTTCTATCTTCTTCACCCCGTCCAAATCTATCAGCCCCATATTTATCCCCCAGAACAAGGAGTACAAATCATAAGCCTTGCCGTACAGATTTCGGGCCTCCGAGCGCTTTCCCGCCATATTCGCTTTGTCGCCGACCTCTTTCAACCGCATGCTGGCGGCCAGCAGGTGTTTGGAAATGCACCATACTTCCGCGCCGTCATGGCCGTCGCGATTCACAATGCGCTTCATCAATTCGCTGCGCATTTCGCGAACGGTGTTGATAAGGTCGTAATATCCGGGCTTATCCGTCTTTGCTCCGCTGAAAAAGAAATGCTCTTCCAACGACACCAAGTTCATCAGCGCGATGGATAAGTCCTGGTCGGACGACAAGTCCAAGGGATTGGCCTTTTTCTCCGCGTCGGCTTTTTCAATCAATTGTTCCAAGGTTAACTTTTTCTCTTTTTTGGGCATAGCATTGTCCTTTTAGCAATCCAATATTATTAAGAAAATTATCGTTGCCAGCAGCAACGCGCCGACAGGCCACACGACTTTCTGAAACGGAAACCAAGATTTCCCGCCGTTTTTTTTCTTTATATTCGCATGCCACATCGCGCCCAGATAGAACGCGATAGTGCCGGCGATTATGCCCAAAAGGAACTTGTCGATTCCCCACAATGTGCAAGCGCCGAAATTCACGCTCGGCAGCAGGTACACCCCCGCCAGCAGGCCGTAATACAGAATAAACGGCGCGACAATCTGCCAGAAAACGCTGTTTACGCCGCGCTTTTTCAACCAGCCTGCGGTCCAAAAGAAAACGGAAAGCGTCAGTCCCCCTGCCCATATTCCGGTTATCACATCGTCGACGCCCAACAAGCGCATTCCTTCCAGCCCGGCGCCGATCGCGACCGTGCAGACAGGGCATACGGCCGCCGCCGGCAGCGCAAAAAGCATAGCGCAAAGCGCGAATAGCAAACTTTTCTTCATATCTCTTCCTTTAGATGGGCAGAATAGCAGATTGCGGAGCAGGGCGTCAATTGAATAATAGACCTTGAACCTAGCAAAAATTCCTGATAATATAATTGCTGAGGTTCAAAGCCTCTCACAAGCGTCCAATGGACGAAAACTCCAACCCGGGTTGGGGGTATGCTGAATATATTGAATAAGCATACAATTCTTGTGATTGCTTTGAACCCCCAACCACCTTAATCTCTCTCCTGATAGTTACGGTGGTTTTTATGTAGTTGGAAGATGTCAGAATAAGTCGAACGCAGCGCGTTGCGTTCCGTGATTTTCCTGTTCTTTCAACTACATTTCGCTATGGTTGGAAGGTGTCGGAATATATTGAATACGGCACACGGCAGTAAGAAGCCGCACGGGTCGCTCCAGCCAACTTTTACAATTTCCTGGCCGCTCTTAAATGAGCGGATCTGGCGCGGGGATTCGCCGCTATTTCTTCCGCGGACGGTTTTATCGTTCTCAGCGGTCGGAACGGGGCAGTTATGTCCGGCGCAGGCAATCGCGGATCGCCTTTGACCTCGGTCCATTCGCGGAATTTATTTTTAACCAGACGGTCTTCCAAAGAATGAAAAGTCACGCACGCGCAGATGCCCCCGGGCGCCAGCAACTTTGGCACCGCGTTCAGCGCTGTTTCAATCTGGCCCAGCTCGTCATTCACCGCAATTCGCAAGGCCTGAAATACCGGCGCGATATCTTTCGGATTATAAATCAGATCGCGCAATTCGAGCGTCGTTTTCGGCAGTTTCTCTTTCATTGCGATCGCAATCGGCATTGCTTTTTTAACATCGCCATAATCGCGCAGGATTCGCGCAAGTTCCGCGGGGGATGAATTTTCAATTAACTGCGCCGCCGTCATTCCCGCGTCAGACATCCGCATGTCCAACGGAGCGTCAAACCGCCATGAAAAGCCGCGCTGGGGAGTATCGATTTGCATGCTCGACACGCCGAAGTCAAAAACTATATGATTTACGGTTTCGGTAAGATTTCCGATTTCTGAAAACGGCGAGTTTATGAATTGAAATCTGTCGCCGACTTGTCCGCCGGAGCCTTGGCGAAGGTGGAACTCGCGGGCGAAAGCCCTGGCTGTCGGAATGACAGACGGGTCGCGGTCAAACGCAATTACGGCTGCGCCGCGTTCCAAGAAAGCGCGAGAATACCCTCCCGCGCCGAACGTCGCGTCGATAATCGTCTGGTCGCGGATATCTCCCAGCGTCGCCAGCACTCCATCCAAAAGAACCGGAATATGTTTCATAGGGATATTATAAACGGAAATTAGCAATTAGCAAAGAGCAAATAGCAATTAGGACTATACACAAGATAATTGCTATTCTAGTATACTAGAATAGTAAAGGTTGCCAGAAACAACTTTTAATACTTGCGCTAAAAAATAAACGCGCAAAGCGCGTTTATTTTTTCTTTTCTATCGGAACCTGCAACTTTTGCTTCGGATAGATCAAGTTCGGATTCTTGATATCATTCTTTTCCACGATCAAGGTATATCTGACGCCTTGCCCCAAAAAGTTCCGCGCGATTATCCACAGAGAATCGCCGCGGCGGACGGTATACCAGGTGTCATCGCCCGGCAGCATTTCAGGCATTGTGAACTTATGCTTTATAGTATGGGCCTTGTTGCCTTCGCCGTCATGCAGGCGCACGCGCAGGGTATATTCTTTGCCCGGCTCCAGAGTTCCGATATCCGCGCCTATGCCGAAATTCTTGTGGTCCGACACGCGCGTCATTCCGACCGTATTGTTGTCCAGGCTCAATGTCACGCGGGTCCGCGGAATCGCGGTGCCTTGGACCACCATGCGGCCGTTCTCCAAGTAATCGATCTTGCTGACGGTCAAGTCTCCGCTTTGCAGCTTCGGTTTTTGCAGAAAGCGCGAGCCGTCCTTGGTCATCAGAAGCGACATGGAGTTTCCCACGCCTTTTTCAGAAATATAAACGAAGACGTCTTCCTTGGAATCCCGCGCTTGTTCCACTCCGGAAAGGCGGATGACATAATTTCCGGCCGCAAAGGTTTTGGACGGAGAATAAACGAACTCTCCGCGGGCGTTGGTCTGCTCGGTCGCGACCATCTTGCCGTTGATTTTGACCGAAACGCCGCTGCCGGGCAACCAGCGACCGGCAATCATAATCTTGCCTTCCGCGTCGATGCGAACCATATCGAAAGTCGGAATATCGGCCTGTACCGCTTCCGCCTGAACCGGATTGATGATCGGCTCGGGCACTTTCGGCACGAAGCAGCGCGGAACCAAGACCACGTATATCAACATAAACGTAACCGCGATCGCGCAAAGAATCGGGAACCAATACTCCGCCACTACGCGGTATTTCTTTCGCGCGTTCGGCTGAGGCTGCGCGGTTTTCTTTACCGCTGTTGGCCGCGACGGGATGGCCTTGGCGAACAAGCCCAGTTTCCGCAGCAGGCGGGCGGCGGCGGTGCGCCGGCGCGCCATCCAGCTATTCTGGCGGCTGACGGCCTCACTGATCATTGCGGAGGTTGATTTCTTTGTCTTGCCGAAATCGGCAAAGCGTTCTTTTTTCTTGAACCACATAGGCGAGCCCTTTCCTTTGGTATAAATTCCTTCAAACTCTCCCGCCCCTCGCGGCCAGAATAGCCAAAATAAATTTCTATGTCAATCAGTAATATGATATAATTTCAAAAACGAGGTGGGCCATGAAGAAAATCGGAATTATGACGACGGGCGGGGATTGCAGCGGACTGAACGCCGCGATTATGCGCTTGGTCGCGGGCGGGATGAAGCGCGGGCATCAGATGTTCGGCATAGTCGACGGCACGGACGGGCTGACCAGTACGCCGCCCGGGATAATCCCGCTGACCGCGGGCAGCCTGCCGGCCGAAGATTCCCGCATCGCGGGCAGTTTCTTGCGCAATGGAAACGCCAATACGAAAAACTTCGAGACCGCGGCAAAGACGGGAAAACAGAAAGAATTCCGAGGCCAAATAAAGAAATCCCTGGAAAAAATGGGCTTGGACGCGCTGGTCATAATCGGCGGTAACGGCAGCCTTTCGCTGACGCACACGCACCGCGAAATCTACGGCGACGTCCAGCTTGTATGCATTCCGAAAACTATAGATATGGATATTCCGCTGACGGACAGGACGCTGGGCTTTGACACGGCGATGCAGCAGTTGGCGGCCTATTGCGACCAGCTGATGCTGACTGCGCGCAGCCACCACAGATGGTTCGTCGTGCAGGCGATGGGGCGCGACACGGGGCATCTGTCATTGCATGCCGGGGTCGCATGCGGGGCCGACGCCATACTTATCCCGGAAATAAAATTCAAGGCGGAAAGCCTGGCAAAGCATCTAAAGAAGTCTCCGCGCGATTACGGCATAATCATAGCGGCCGAAGGAATCCGCTTGCGCGGACATTCGGGCGCGGCCGCGGATATGATCGCGAGGGAGCTTAAAAAACGCGGGTTCGCAGTGCGCGCCGCATTTCCCGAGCATATCCAAAGGGCAGGGGATACGACCGCGGCAGATAGAATCCTGGCATCGCGCTTTAGCGAGGCGGCCCTGGACGCGGTCGATAATAACGAGACTTACGTGATGACGTCATTGTTGGACGGCGCGGTCAAAACAGTGCCACTGGCGGAAATGTTCGCGGCGGGAGAGCTGACAGAGGACGCGAAAATCCCGGACATGATGGTGTCGAATTCGTTCGTCCCGCCGGATCATCCCTTGCTGAGCGCGGCGGTTTCCCAAGGCGCGTATGTCGGTGAAATCAAGTGAGCCTTGTACGCAAAAACTTCGATCTGGTTTTCTTTCCGGCCGGAATCGTCGCGCTGGCGGCGGCCTTGCATTTTCTTGGCATCGGGGAAGTATCTTTGCTGGAATTGGGAGCGGTCCTGGGTGCGGTAATCGCGCGACCTTTGCTGAAGCGCGAAAAAATATCGGGAATGATTCTGGGTATTGCCGCAAATATTTTATTCATTTTTTATTTTATGAAAATACATCTGACGGGCCAGATTATATTGTCCGCGTTTTATCTGGCGCTGAATTTTGCCGGAATTTATTCATGGATGCGCCTGGATAAAAAGACTCATAAATTATTGCGTCCGACATTTCTGCATCCGATGTGGCAGGCGGGCGTAATGATTGCCATTGCCGCGGCCGTTGCGGTCGGCGCGGGCACGCGCGGCACGATCGGATCGCTTGATTATTTCGTAATGGCGACGGGAATTATCGGGATGATTCTGCTGGTCCGCAAGAAAACCGATGCCTGGGTTTCTTATATTGCCGGCGACACGGCAGGCTTGGCGCTGTTCTGGATGTCGGGATCCTATCTGATGCTGGCGGCGATGTTAGAGTATCTTTATACCGATTTTGCGGCGTTCTTCAAATGGCGGAAAGCATTTCGGAGAATCAAAAAAAGAAACGAAAAATAAGATTCTTATCCCCCTTGACGCGGGGATTTTTTTTACTATATTTTGAAACAAGCAATTAAGGAGTTTTAAAAAATGGCTAAAGTACTTGGAATCGACCTTGGAACGACTAACAGCGCGATGGCGTTTATGGACGGCAAGGACCCGAAGATTATCGAAAATGCCGAAGGTCAGCGCACTACGCCCAGCATCGTCGCCTTTACTACCGGCGGCGAGCAGCTGGTCGGCGTCACCGCAAAGAATCAGGCGGTGACTAACCCAACCAATACCGTATATGAAATCAAGCGCCTGATGGGTCTGCGCTTTGACAGCCCAGAGGTTAAAGAGATTCAAAAACACGTCCCGTATAAAATCGTCCCCGGAGATAATACCGGCGACGCCTGGGTTGAGATCGAAGGCAAAAAATATGCCCCGTCGCAGATTGCCGCGATGATTCTGGGCAAGCTGAAAAAGGACGCGGAAAGCTATCTGGGCGAGAAAATCACGGATGCGGTCGTTACCGTGCCGGCTTATTTCAACGACGCGCAGCGCCAGGCGACGAAAGACGCGGGCCGCATCGCGGGCTTGAACGTTCTGCGCATAGTTAACGAGCCGACTGCGGCCGCGCTGGCGTATGGCTTGGATAAAAATAAGAACGGAACCGTTGCGGTATACGACCTTGGCGGCGGAACTTTCGACATTTCGATTCTGGAAATCGTGGACGGAGTGTTCGAGGTTAAATCCACCAACGGCGACACCTTGCTGGGCGGCGCGGACTTTGACGCTCGTATCCTGCAGCATCTTACATCGGAGTTCAAAGCGCAGACCGGCATCGATTTGTCCGGCGACAAGCTGGCGGTGCAGCGCTTGAAAGAAGCCGCGGAAAAAGCAAAAATCGAATTGTCGTCCAAAACAACCACCGACATCAACCTGCCGTTCCTTACCGCGAACGCGTCCGGCCCGGTGCATTTCAACACTACGTTGTCGCGCGCAAAGCTGGAGTCCCTGGTTGCGGACCTTATCGAGCGCACGATCGAGCCTTGCAAGAAAGCGCTCCGCGATGCCGGCATAGAAAAGTCCGCTATAAACGAGGTCATCTTGGTCGGCGGGCAGACCCGCATGCCAAAGGTTGCGGAAACGGTCAAAGAATTCTTTGGACGCGAGCCTCACAAAGGCGTGAACCCCGACGAAGTCGTGGCGCTGGGCGCGGCGATC
>WRHR01000009.1 GCA_009783145.1 Alphaproteobacteria bacterium
TTCGTATATCGGCATTACTTCTTAAAGATTACAAGAACCACCCCGCCCCCTCCGGGGGCACCCCTCCACAGGAGGGGAACACCACCTGCGACCATTTTACAAACAAAAAAACGCGCCGACGGCGCGTTTTTTATAAAGGGCGAATTTTCATTCGCCCCTACATTTCTACTACCTCACCCCGACCCGGAACTCGTCGCCGAAGTCGGCCACGGTTTCACCGTCGACGCTGCAATGGATGCCGTCAAAGCCTTTCTTCAACTGGTTTTTCTTTATAATCGTATGAGTGACCAGGCCTCCGACCGTTCCCAGCGCCGCGCCCGCCACCGAGTCCGATATCAAGCGCGCCGTATTGAATTTGCCTTCGGCATTCTTCCACTGGCTGCGGCCAAAGCTGTCCATCGTGTTATTCAGGTTATCGAAAGTATTGGAAATTGAAGTTGTAAGGTCGGCGACGACGGCATCCTGCGTCAGCTCGCACTTGCTTCCGTTCCATTCATAGCCTTTGCCCTTCTTGCTGCAATCGCATTTTTTATTCGTTGTGTCCCACTCTCCGCCACCGTCACGGCACTTTTGTGCATCTTCTTCCGCCTGCACACCAGGCTTCTTTACGCAAGCCGAGCCATTCCAGTCAAAATTTTTATCAACGCAGTTGCACGTTTTGGCCGCAGCATCCCAAGTTGCAACGGCCGGACCGACTTTATTGCAAGCCTCCATAGCAGCCTGATTCGGATCCGGACAGGAGCCTGTGTTATTCACAACGACCAAAGGAAAACCATTTATGCATTTGCAAATTTTTGCAGTTGAATCCCAAGTGAAAACCGTTCCGAAAGCTCCCTGCGGCCCAAGGCCTTTGCAATTCTTTTCGTCTTGCGGAACTGGTTTGGAAGGCGTTACACAGTTACCGGTTCTGCTGCCAGCGGGGGTCCATACCTGACCGGCAGTATTGCATACGCAATTCGGGAAGGTCCCAGTTGCGTTGCCGGCGGCGCATATGGCTTCATTTTCTTTCGTATCTTCTTCTTTTTTCTTTTCTTCTTCCGCCTCCTTAGCGCCCTTATCATCGCACAATATGAACGCCGTCACAGCTCCATTAACCTTTATTTCTCTTTGAGGCGAGCCTGCCGGACAGATATCGGAACATTGTCTTGTCGAAGTCAGATAATAATTATTCGGCAAGTTAACTGGATTTCTTGGGCAACCGTTGAAATATTGCGGATTAACGTTTTGTTCCCTTGCCGAGTTCTTTAAAGTCGTCATATAAACAAACGGTTTCAAAGCATTGATATTTATATCTATCCCTTCAACTATGGGGGTCTGGAAACTTGTTATAGCCAAAGGGTGCAATGTATAAACATCTCCCCTTTCGGCACTACAGATAATGTGCTGGCTGGTTGAAACCGGAAACGATGATTTATCATCTACATTTATACCCATTATACCCAAGCCCGCAACTCTTTGCTGAACAGATTTCCAAGCTCTATTACATGCGAAAAGCAATCTGCCGGAATATGTATTAAGAATAAAACTATCGTTATATTTACCCGCGTTAGGCGCAAGTTCAAACCTTTGCGGCAACTCTATGATAATATAGTCGTCAGCAACTGCCGGCAAGCTAAGCGTCATCATAAGAACTGCAAAAACCGGTAATATCTTAAAAGCTCTCATCTCAAATCTCCTTCGTGGTTCCATTTTATTGGACCTTTTATCCTTTCAACTGCGGGTCGGACAGTAACGCCTTATAGTTTATCTGATTACATTCGTCCGGCTGTTTCTGCGTCTCCCATATCTTGTCGTCGCATTTTTCCTCCAGCTTTCTTAAATCAGACATAAACTTGCTGAACTCGCTGGGGCTTTCTTTTTTCAAGACCAATAACTGAGAGCGCAGCAATTCCGTCCCTTCGATACCCTTTTGACCCATGACCTTGCCGCCGATCAATCTGTTACCGAACAGCTCCATCGCGCCGACCCCGACCACCGCGCCGCCGACCGCGCCCGCAATAGTACCGCCCACGCGTCCCTTCTTCTTGCAATCAAGTATCGTCTGTTCCAGCTTTTTCTCGTCCGCCCAGCTTCCGCAAGTAATGCCTTGGCCCAGCTCTTTATAAACCGGCGCGATGTTCGACAGCCCGAAACAGGACTCGGAACTGCTAAGCTCTATCCTGACAAAGCATGCGTTATTTTCCGGGTTCTTGGTATCTTCGACCATATTCGCATATTCGCCCGCGCCGCCGACCCTGGACGCCCACACGAAGGTATTTCCCATGCCGCGATTGTTCGCGAGACATGCGTTCTTTTCTTCGGTGCGCATATCCGGCAAGGTTGGCCCGGGCCCCACCGGCGGCGGAGTCACTGCCCCCGGAGGACAATTCGGTCCTGGGCAAGTATTGACGCCCAGACTTGGCATGCGATCCTGCGTTGGCGCGCTCATAAGCATCGCGCCTTGGACTGTGCCGGGACGGCCGCGACTGGTGGCGCCCGCAGCAATGGCATCCGCCATGAACAACGCTGAAATTATTGCAAAGCTTGTTAAAATCCTCATTCCAAACTCCATTGACATTTACTTTATTATATCACAACATTTGGGGAGAAAAAAGTATATTTTGGTTTTAATGCAATAAGCGATTTTGTCATTGCGGTTGCCCTTGCGCGGGTTTTCTATTTATGATAAAATAAAAATGATGAAGAAATTTTTTATTCTCTTTTACTCTTTTACTCTCTTACTCTGCGCGCCTGCGGCGCGCGCCGACGACTGGCTGCCTAATTTCGAAGACATTCCGAAGATGGACTTGACCTATGTCGTTGAAGACGACGGGTTCGTATACTCCCAGCCTGACGGAAAAATCGCCCAGACCACCGTCGCATCCGACGCCGTCACCCGCCGCCAATTCCAGCGCTTTTATCGCGACGCTTTGGACGAGCTGGGGTGGAAAAAAATCAAAGACGACAGCGACCGGCAGATTTTCCGGCGCGGCAATGAAGAGCTGAAAATAGAAATCGTAAAGACAGACCCGCTGACCGCGAAGTTCACGGTCGCGCCGAAATGAAAAATGAAAAGTGAAGAATGAAAAATGGTGGTCGCGCTTACGCGCGGCTTTTTATTAACTGGATTGCCGCGCCCTTTCGGGCTCGCAATGACAAGGAAGAGTAAAAACAAACACCGAATTGTCATTGCGAGCGTAAGCGAAGCAATCCAGTTATTAAATCGTGAGCGATAGCGAACACATTAATTTTTCATTTTTCACTTTTCATTCTTCATTTAATTTATAATCAGCTCTTTCCCTTTCACATCAACACTAACAGTGCCGCCGTCGGAGAGAGTCCCGCCCAGGATTTTATCCGCTATGCGGTCTTCGACCTCGCTCATTATAATCCTTTTCAGCGGACGCGCGCCGAACATAGGATCATATCCGTTGTCGGCCAGCCACGCTACAGCCTTGTCGGAAACATGCAATGTAATGCGGCGCGACTCCAATCTCTGCTGCAGATTCTTCAATTGGATGCGCACGATTCCCGGCATCGTATCTTTGCCCAGCGCATTAAACCAGACTATCTCGTCAATGCGGTTTATGAACTCCGGCCGGAAGTGCTTGCGCACCGCCGCGTCGTCTTTCAGATTGCTGGTCATGATTATAATCGTATTCGTAAAGTTGACCGTGCGGCCCTGCCCGTCCGTCAGCCGCCCGTCGTCCAAAATCTGCAAGAATACATTAAAGACATCTTGGTGAGCTTTTTCAATCTCGTCGAACAAGATCACTTGATAAGGGCGCCGGCGGATGGATTCGGTCAGCGCGCCGCCTTGCTCGTACCCCACGTATCCCGGAGGACTGCCGATAAGCCGGCTGACGCTGTGCGGTTCCATGTATTCGCTCATATCTATGCGCGTCATTGCCGTATCGTCGTTGAATAATTGCGCGGCCAAGGCCTTTACCAGCTCCGTCTTTCCAACCCCGGTCGGCCCCATGAACATAAAGCTGCCCGAAGGGCGCCGCGGGTCCGACAAGCCCGCTCGGCTTCGGCGTATCGCGCGCGCGACCGCGCCGATCGCGGTATCTTGGCCGATGACGCGCTGGCGCAATTCGTCTTCAAGGTTCAGCAATTTCGACTGTTCGTCGCCCGTAAGTTTCTCGGCAGGGACGCCTGTCCAACGGCCTACAACCGCGGCAATGTGTTCCGGCAATACCGTCTTGTACTCTTTCTCGCTTTCGAATCCTGCGATTTGCTTTTCCAATTCCGGGATTTTTCCATATTGCAATGCGGAGGCTTTTTCAAAGTCGCCCGTTCTTGTTGCTGACGCAACCTCGGCCTTGGCCGCATCCAATGCGGCCATAGCGTCCGACAGCCCGCGCATCTTTTGCTGCTGAGCATGCCAATCCGCCGTCAGAGCATCCGATTCCGCCGCGACGATCGCAATCAGTTTTTCCAAGTCGCCCAGACGCTTTTTACTGTCCGGGTCTTTTTCTTTTTTCAGCGCTTGCTGCTCTATCTTCAGCTGCATCAGGCGACGGTCGATTTCGTCCAGCTTTTCGGGCTTGCTGGAGACTTCTATACGGACACGAGCAGCCGCTTCGTCCATCAAATCTATCGCTTTATCCGGAAGAAACCTGTCCGTTATATATCGTTCGGACAGGCGCACCGCAGCAACAATCGCCGCGTCGGAAACGCGCACTCCGTGATGCCCTTCGTATTTTTCCTTCAGTCCGCGAAGGATTGAAATAGTATCTTCAACGCTCGGCTCGTCCACGAACACAGGCTGAAAGCGCCGCGCCAGCGCAGGATCTTTTTCAATATATTGCCTGTATTCATCCAAAGTCGTCGCGCCCATAGCATGCAATTCGCCGCGCGCAAGCATCGGTTTCATCAGGTTTCCGGCGTCCATTGAACCTTCCCCCTTACCCGCGCCGACCATTATATGAAGCTCGTCAATAAACAAAATTATTTGCCCGTTGCTGTCTTTCACCGCTTTCAGCACGGCTTTCAAGCGCTCTTCAAACTGACCGCGGAACATGGCGCCTGCCATCAGCGCGCCGATGTCCAATGATAACAATTTCTTGCGCAACAGGTTCTCCGGCACGTCGCCCGCGATGATGCGGTTGGCAAGGCCTTCTACTATCGCGGTCTTTCCAACTCCAGCATTGCCGATTAAAACAGGATTATTTTTCGTGCGGCGGGACAGTACCTGAACCGCGCGGCGAATTTCCTCGTCCCGGCCGATGACCGGGTCAAGTTTGCCGTTTGCGGCCAATTCCGTGAAGTCCGTAGTGTATTTTTTAATCGCCGCCTCGGGCGTCTCTTTCATATCGTCGGGGTTCATATCAGGCTCCTTTACGCGAAAATATAGTTATTTTAACTTGACTTTCAAGTCGCTTGGGTGTAATTTGTGCGTCGCTAATTAAAGGATTATACCATGCCAAGAATGTGCCAAGTTACAGGAAAAAAGACCGAAGTCGGAATGAATGTCTCGCACTCGCACCGCCGGACGAAACGGACTTTTCTGCCCAATCTGCAGAACATGAAGTTCCGCAGCGAAATTCTGGGACGCGAATTCGCGCTGCGCATATCCGCAGCGGGCCTGCGGACGCTCACCAAGCATGGCGGGCTGGACGCTTACGTTATGGCAAAGCCGATATCGCGCTTGTCGGCGGATATGGCGGCCGTGAAAAAAGCGATTGAAAAGAAAGTCGGCGCGCCCGCAAAGCCGGCGAAAAAACCGGCGCACAAGCCGAATATTTCGGCGCGTTTGGCGAAAAAAGTCGCAGCGAAGAAATAATCCCGCATGGCCTTGTGGCGGAACTGGTAGACGCGCTTGACTCAAAATCAAGTTCTGAAAGGAGTGTCGGTTCGATTCCGACCAAGGCCACCACCCTTCGCCTCTGCGAGGCTTCGGGTGGCTACGCCACCAGAAATGACGAGCAGTAGCAGGCGAAGGAGTGTCGCCCGAAGCCTCGCAGAGGCGAAGGGGGACTAAGACTAAAATGTTCTATGTATATTTAATACAAAGCATAAATTTCCCAAATCAACGTTATATCGGCTTTTCTTCTGACTTAAAACAAAGACTTGAAGCCCATAATTCCGGAAAGTCTTTTCACACAAAAAAATATATGCCATGGAAGCTTGTAGCATATTTGGGATTTGAAACAGAAGCATCCGCAAAAGCTTTTGAAAATTACTTAAAATCAGGTTCCGGTCAAGCATTTGCAAATAAACGACTTTGGAAATAAAAACGCCCCAGGGCGTTTTTATTTTAGGAATTCTATCCGGGCGGCATATCTCCGCTTTTCTGATAAAATCATCGGCATGTACGAACTCCTTTCATATTACGGACTAAGATCAATCGAACTGCTCAGCGCTTTCTTAGTAGTCATGGTTTTCCTGAAGGTTTTCGGCATGAACTATCAGATGAAGCAAATGACCACCTTGGACCTTATCATCAACCTGATTCTGGGCGCGATTATCGGCGGATTTGTCGCCAACGACAGGCTTTCTACTTTCAGCTTTTTCATAATAATGTCGATCTATATCGCAATGGTGTATCTGATAAATTTGATTACCAAAAAGACCGACTGGGGACGACGAATATTAATCGGCGGGCCGAAAGTTATAATTGAAGACGGCAAAGTCGACGACAGAATGATAAACAGGCTGAATCTTACCGCACACGAGGTCGCGTCCGCTCTGCGCCAGCAGAAGATACACTCGCTGACCGAGGTAAAAATGGCCCAGATCGAGCCTGGAGGCGAGCTGACCGTCGTAAAAAAGGGCGACCGGGATTACTCCATCATAATCATTGATAACGGGATAGTTGATGAATATGCCCTCCGAGAGATCGAAAAGAGCGAAAATTGGCTGAAAAAGCAGCTTAGCGCGAAGAAAATCAAGGACGCCGACGATGTATTCATCGCTCAATGGCACCGCGGAAGATTGCATATAGTAAGGAAATCGTAGCTTTTTGTGTTCGATACGCTCACAAGTTTATTAACTAGATTGCCGCGCCCTTCGGGCTCGCAATGACAAGTCGGTATAAATTGTCATTGCGAGGAGCGCAAGCGACGAAGCAATCCAGCAAAAATGCCTTGATTTTAGTGACCAAGGCGCTTATAATTCCACCGGAATCTAACCGGTTCCGGCATCGGGGCTTAGTACACCCCAACAAACTTCTTTCGTAGAAATGCCCTCTGCTCAAAAGGCAGGAGGGCTGGCAAAATAAGGCCCTCGGGCCGAATATGCCGCGCTACGGTTTGTTGTAGGTACTAACCTCCTGCCACCATTTTTTGGTGGCTTTTTTACAAGCACAGGGGGCGAAAATGGGGTTTTCAGAACAAGAAATAGCGGAAATGGACAAAGCCGCCGCAGAACGCCGAAAGCAAGAACTCATTAAATATTTGAAGCAATATATCGCGAAACATATACAGTTTGACAGGGATTTCTTTACTTTGATAAACCTTATCTGCGCGTATCATCAGGGGCGCAACGACGGTCCGCCCAACAAAGCGTATATCGTCCGAGAACCCCGCCAATGACTCAAAAAGACCTTGTTTTTACTAGATTTTCCCTTGCCATAGATTTTTTTGACAATTTTTACTTGACAATAGGGATTTTTGTATTATATTAATCAGCGTAAAGAGGCTTCGGTCGCTTTACAGGGCGCCGGGGTTAGACTCCCTCCTACATTCTCTCTCCTCTAATTCTGGCGCCCACCCTTCGCTGCTGCGCAGCTTCGGGTGGCTTACGCCACCAGAATAGCAAGTAGCGAACACAGTTTAGAATGTCCTTTTTTCTCCTTCCTTCCTTCCTTTCGGACATTCGAAAAAACCGCGGCGAACGCCGCGGTTTTTTTAATTAGCAATTAGCGATTAGCAATTGGGAGAATGTTAATAGCATTGTCCAATATATTGGACATTTCCCGCTGTTGCAACAAATTGCTAATTGATAATTGCTAATTGCTAATTAATACAGCCCGCTTTCTATTTCGCTGAGCAACGCGGCGTCATTATCCTTGGCGCAACCGCCAACCGCCGCAACCAATGTCAAACACATAAACAGCAATATGATTTTTTTCATAGTGGCATTTTACCATAAATATTATTATAATTCAACTTGGTTCGATTATTTTCTGGATTGCTTCGTCGCTTGCGCTCCTCGCAATGACAAGGGAGAACAAGAAGAGGCACATAGCCTAAAACAAACACCGAATTGTCATTGCGAGCCGCAAAGCGGCGTGGCAATCCAGTCTTAAATACCGAACCTATATATGTATTCATTTATTATCAATTGGAGGAAAAAATGAAAAACACAAAAGACAACGATAAACAAATAGCTCTGTTCTGCGGAGCTAAACGCCTGCCCTTTCTGGTTCGCGATTCGCTTCGCGCGCACGGATGGGACGTCTTCGTCATAGGACTGCGAAACTTCTGCGACCCTGCGTTAAAGCCAGACCTGGTCATACGCATCGGCGGCGGAGGCACAGCCGCAAAAGAATGCAAAAAGCGCGGAATCACAAAACTCTGCTTTGCCGGCGCGATCGGGCACTTGAACCTGTCCGACGTCCGCCCGGACCTTTGGTCCATCGGCATTCTGGCCAAGGTCATCAAAAACCAAAGAGGGTACGAGTCTATGTTCGCCGCGCTTATCGCCGGCATCGAATCCAAAGGATTCAAAATTTTCGGCGCCCAGGATCTATGTCCGGACCTGGTATTCAAGCCGGGCGTTCAGACTAAAACCAAACCGGGCAAAGCCGATCTCGCCGACATAAAGCGCGCGGTCGAAGTTTCAAAACTAATCGGCGCGGCGGACATCGGGCAGAGCGTCGTGGTCGACAAGCAGGTCTTGGCCGTGGAAGCGGCCGAGGGCACGTCGGGCATGCTCAAACGCGTGGAAGAAGTCCGCAAAGGGCGCAAGCAATCCGGCGTTTTCGCGAAGATGATAAAGCCCCAGCAGGACTTGCGCATAGACTTGCCCGCAATCGGGACCGACACTTTGCGCGATATTGCGGCGGCGGGCTTGCGCGGGATCGTCGTTGACGCGGGAAACTGCTTCGTAATCGACCGCGACGAGGTGCTTGCCGCGGCTAACAAGGCAAATATGTTTATCCTTGCAAAATAACACTTGTCATTGCGAGGAGGTTTTGTATTGCGCCTGCGCAGGCAAAACCGACGCGGCAACCCAGACAATAAAGCCGCGCCGGCTTGCCGGCGCAACAAAATCAACTGGATTGCTTCGCCCTTTGGGCTCGCAATGACAAAAAAATATGCAGAAAAAAACCATTCCATCTTCAGAATATTTACGAGACCCATTCCAGGTCGCGCGCGATGTATTATTGGGCGCGACCTTGTATTCGTTTGTTGGCGGAAAGCTGACCGGAGGGAAAATCGTAGAGCTGGAGATTTATCTGGGCTGCACGGATCGCGCATGCCATGCTTACCCGAACAAAAAGACTCCGCGCAACGCCGTGATGTTCGGCCCCGGCGGGCATGCTTATGTATATTTCGTTTACGGCTTGCATAATATGTTTAACGTGGTAACCAACGCTCCGGGACAACCTAATGCTATCTTGATACGAGCGCTGGAACCTGTCGTCGGAATCGATACGATGCAAGCGCGGCGAGGGATGGCGGATGTGACCGGCCTTTGCAACGGGCCGGCAAAATTGACCCGGGCGCTGGGCATAACAACGGCGATGAACGGAGCGGACCTCGCGACAATAAACGAAATCTGGATAGAGCCGCGCAAAGGCCCAGCGCCGAAAGTCGCGGCGGGTCGCCGCATAGGCATAGACTATGCGGGCCCGGACGCCGCGCATCCTTGGCGGTTTGTGGTCGCGGGCAGCAAGTTCGTCAGCCGGCCGGTATAAATTACAGTTGCAATCAAACAGTCTGATGTTATAATAATTCGCACACGGGTGATTAGCTCAGTTGGTTAGAGCGCTTCGTTCACATCGAAGAGGTCGTTAGTTCGAGTCTAATATCACCCACCACCCTTCGCCTCTGCGAGGCTTCGGCTGGCAAGCCAAAATTAAAACCGCGCCTGGCGCGGTTTTTCAATTATCTCTTCTGCAAGGATATTTTATCCCTGACTAATTGCAATCTCTGATTGATTATTTCTTCTATGCCTTCCCTGCCGCGATACTGTTTTATAACCTTCTGCTCCCCTTTAAGGATTTCAATTTCGGTTTTATGCTTTTTTATCAGATTCTCTTTAGTGCTTATTATTCCTCTAGTCTCGTCGGCTTCCCTGGGTTCGGTCAATTTCTCGATATTATAAGTGGTCCAATGACCTTTAATTTCTTCTTCCGTTTCGGCTATCTTTTTTTGCAGACGCCCAATCTGTTCTTGGCGGGTTGCGATTTTCGTATCGTCGTCCAAGGCGAGAATCGGATTAATGACTTTCGGGAATTTCTTATTCGGCATGGCTTGCTCCCTATGTTCATCTGTAGTCTATTACAAGATTGTACTTTCGTCAATAAAAATAAATTCCGCCATAGTTTGACTTTTGTACAAAAGCACGGTATAATTTTTCTTACAAAAGTTGTCGCTTTTCTGACGACCGAAAATTTTTCCCGAATATTCTTTATTGCGCACGGTCGCCCGAATACGCCAAAGGGACAAGTAGGTCTTGTGAATGGAGGCAAAAATGAAAAACATCTCAGCAGGTATTGATTTCGGAACCAGCAATTCGGCCGCCGCATTCGGACCCGGAAGCGCCCCTGAATTGGTCGCACTGGAAAACGCGCATACAACAATTCCAACCGCTCTATATTTCGAAAACGCCGACGGCGTGTTGTTCGGGCGCGAAGCCATTGCTTGCTATATGGACGCCGAGCCCGATGCCGGCCGCCTGATGCGCAGTATAAAGCGCATATTGGGGACATCGCTGATGAATTCCGGCGGCACTTTGGTCGGAAAGCGGCTTTTGAAATACGACGAAATCATTGGAACCTTTATCCGCCACATCAAAGAAAAAATCGATGCGGCCGCCGGCGAGGATATAGAAAACGTCGTCCTGGGGCGCCCCGTGCATTTCCGCGACAACGACCCGGCCGGCGACGCGCGAGCACAGGCCGAGCTACACGCCATCGCCATCAACGCCGGGTTTAAAAGCGTCGCTTTTCAGCTGGAGCCTATTGCCGCCGCGTTCGCGCACGAGCGCTTGCTGACCGGTGAAAAACTTGCCTTCGTCGCCGACATCGGCGGCGGGACCAGCGACTTTACAATCATTCGCCTGGGACCCGAATACGCGCAAAAGCTGGACCGCGCAGCAGATATCTTGGCGAACCATGGCATCCGCGTTGGCGGAAATGATTTTGATAAAGCGTTCTCGTTAAAGTCTTTCATGCCGCAGTTCGGAATGGAAACGGAAATCGGCCTGGGCAAGACCTTGCCCATCCCAACCGCGCCGTTTTTCGAGCTTTCTACCTGGAGCCAGATAAACGACCTTTACACCTATAAATCTCTGAACCTGATTAAAAAATATCTGCATCAATCGCGCGCGCCCCAGCGGGTCGAACGCTTGCTGGAAATCGTAGAGCGTCGCCTGGGACATAAAAACTTGGCCCGAGTAGAAGAAGCAAAAATAGAATTATCAGGCGCGCCCCAGATAAAAACCGTTCTGGAATTTTTATCCGGCGCGCCGGCGATTACCGCAACGCGCGAAGATTTCGAAATTGCCATAGAACGCGATGCGCAAAAGCTGAACGAAGCAATCAAAGAATGTATCCGACGCGCCGGCGTAAAAGCATCTGATATAAATCTGGTTATTTTAACCGGCGGATCCACTGAAATCCCGTACATCAGCCAAGCCATGCGTGCACATTTTCCAGATGCCGAGCTGTCTGCAGCAGACAAGTTTTCCAGCGTGGGCCTGGGCCTGTCCTTTGACGCCGCGCGCAGGTTCAATTAATCTTGACTTATTAACAATCTATAATACAATCCTTTCGAAAAAAAAGGGGCGTATTATGTTGATAAAACCTGCAAAACTTGTCCGCGGCGATACCGTTGCGTTCATATCTCTTTCCTGGGGCGGCGCCGGCCTTTTGCCGGATCGGTACAATCAGGGCAAGCGCCAATTCGAGCAGACTTTTGGATGCAAGGTAATTGAAACTCCGAACGGATTGGCTCCTGCGAGTTATTTATACGAGCATCCGGAACTCCGCGCTGCCGATTTAATGTGGGCGTTTAAAAATCCGGAAGTAAAAGCAATTATCGCGAATATCGGCGGCGACGATTCCATACGCATGCTGCCCCATATAGACTATGACATTATCCGCAATAATCCGAAAATCTTCATGGGATTTTCCGATTCTACTGTCACTAATTTTATCTGCAACCATGCGGGCGTCGCGTCTTTCTATGGGCCGGCGGTTTTGTGCCAATTCTCGGAGGCGGGCGGAATAATGCCCTATGTGAAAAACAGCATCGAAAAAGTCTTGTTCGACAACGGGCCCATCGGCGTCATTCCGGAAAACAAAGACGGATTCACTTACGAGTTCATCGACTGGTTTACTCCGGCCGGGCAGACTCAAATCCGCAAGATGCAGCCCACGGACGGTTGGCACTGGATACAGGGCCAGGACCGCGTTTCCGGCAAATTGTTCGGCGGCTGTTTGGAAGTAATAGAAACAATAAAAGGCACGTCAATCTGGCATCCCGAACGACTCAAGGATGCGATAATGTTCTTTGAAATTTCCGAACACGACCCATCGCCGGAACAGGTATTATTCTGGCTGCGCAACTACGGCGCGACCGGCATCCTGGCAAACCTGAAGGCGATTTTATTCGGCCGCCCGAAGAATGAGAAAAATGAAAAATACGAAGCCGTGATATTGAAAGCTTTGCGCGAATACGGACGGACCGATATGCCGGTGGTTACGCATATGGACTTTGGCCATACGGACCCGATTATGGTTATGCCTTACGGGGTAAATGCAACCATCGACTGCGAAGCCAGGACTTTTGAAATTACGGAATCCGCGGTTGTTTAATCTCTTCCATAAAGCCCGATGATTGCAGTTTGAGCAATTGATTGCGCCTCTATCGCCGATGCTATCTCATGCGGGCTGTTGGTGGATGAAAACTCTAATGTCTGCGCCCCCAACGCATACAAAGTAAAATGATAACGATGCGGACCGCTGCCGGGCGGCGGGCATGGCCCGTTATATCCCGGCCGGTTGAAATCCGTATTCAACTCCCTTGCGGGCGGAGCGAAATTCGCCCCTTCTGCAACGCCCATAACAGTTGGCGGAATATCGACGACTATCCAATGATAAAATCCGTTTGCGCGCGGCGCGTCCGGATCATGGACAACCAGCGCAAGACTTTTTGCACCAATCGGCACCCCCGTCCATTCCAAATCAGGAGATATATTTTCCGCACTCGCTCCGCATCCAATACCAGCCTGCTGGGCCGATATAAATTCATTGTTTTGCACAGCCCGGCTGGAAATGCTGAACGCCAACGTCTGATTATGCGCCATAACAAACACTCCCGCAAATAAAAATGCAAACAGTTTCTTCATATTTATATTGTAACGCCGGGCCGTGCAAAACGCCGCAGGAGCCTATTCCTCGCGAGTTGGGAACTCGCCGCGGTCAAGCATTGCCGCTATTTCGAAATGCTTGATTTTCCTGGTGCTTGTTTGCGGCAGCTCTTCTTCCGTTATCGCAAAATGGCTGACCCATTTATACGGCGCAATCTTAAGATTAGATGCCTTTAACAGCAAGCTGACCCGCGCCCGCGTTGTTCCGGGCTTTACCTGAAACACTCCATAGGCCACTGTTTTGCCCCTTATCACGCGTTCAAGCACCGCCGCAGCTAATATATCGTCGTTCTGCAGATACAGGTCTTCCAGCTCGTCCGGATACACGTTTTTGCCGGTATCCAGGACAATGACTTGTTTCTGCCGCCCTTTGATAGTAAGGCGATTTTTGGAGTCAATCACCCCCAGATCGCCCGTTTTCAACCAGCCGTCTTCGAACGCTTCAACATTCGCGACGTCGTTCCCGACATATCCCGACATAACCGCGGTCCCCCGCAGCCACACTTCGCCGACGCCTTTCTTATCCGGATTATGGATTTTGATTTCATTGCCCGGCAGCGACCCCGCATAACTTTTCATTTTTCCATCCGGCGTGACATAATCGAAGTTAATGCTGCCCGATCCGCCCGTCTCGGTCATGCCATAGCAATCGGCGACCGTAAACCCAAGCCTTTCGAAGAAATTCCGTATGGTCGGTTTCAGTTTCGCGCCGGCCGATACCAAGACTCTCACATTTCCGCCAAAGACGTCATGCACCGGATCCGTCACTTTCTTTACCAGCCACCCCATGCCTACGGCGCGCCAGAATCTGCGCGTGGCCAAAATGATTCTCATCGCCGCATATTTTTTCTTCTCTTTCGCCCCGTCGATTATCTTTTTATAAAAGCCTTCCCATATGCGCGGCACGCCCGGAACGACTTCGGGCTTGTACTGCTTGAAATCCTTCAGGAATTCCTTTGGATTCAATATCGGCTGCAACAGCAGCTTCGCGTTCAAAACCAATGGCGCGATAATATTGATCGCCACTCCGTATATATGATACAGCGGCAGGAAGCCGTAAATCGTGTCTCCAGGTTTTATAATCACCTTGTAAACTTTGGCGCCGTCGCCGATGGCCACAAGATTGCTATGCGTCAGGCCCACGATTTTCGGATTGCCCGTGGAACCGGACGTGAACGACAGCATCGCCATATCGCCGGGGCCCACATCCGCGGCAACGAAATCCCTTTCATCCGTAGAATCCAAAGTTTCTATATCGAACGTTTTCGGGCCGCCTTTGATAAAGTAAGATTTCTGCGCCAGCAGAAGATCGCATTTCGTATGCCGCATCATGTTCAGATGCTCGTCGCTTGACAGGCCGGTATCCAGCATCAGGACTTTCGCGCCCTGGGACAGCACCGCGAAATACGAGTTTATGAACTGCGGCGTGTTTCCGGAAAGAATCGCGACAGTGTCGCCTTTCTTTATCCCGAACTTGTTCGCCAGCAAAACCGCGCGTTTTTTCACATTAGATAACAAGTCCGCATAAGTTTCGCCTTGGCGCACAAAAAACGTGCGGGCGCCGTTTTCCAAGCAAACCCTATACAGCACTTCATATATGTTTTTCATCATGTAAGCACTCTTTATTTAGAATGGGTCACCATGACCCAAACATAATAGTATATAGGTTTTGCCGAAGGAAAAACAACTTAATTATTCAAAGCGCGGAACTAAGAATACACGCCTATAAACTTTTAAACAGCCTTTTAATATCATCAAAATGAATAAAAGGTTTGATATGAAAATCCGAATTATCGGCTTATTGGCGGCGGTCTTTTGTCTGGGCGGCATTCGGGCGGGTTTTGCCGCAAATGTCGTGACTTCATCCGATTTTGCAAATGCTTGGAACAGCGGCGCATCCCCGATAATAGTCGTCGGCGCGCCATTGAACGGCACCAGCAATTATGGAATCGTCTTGGCGAACGCATTGAATCCGTTCCTTGGGGCCAGTATGACCATCAACAGCTATAGCGGCCTGCCGGACGGCACCGCGCTGATAATGAACGGCTATACCCTGGCATTCGCTCCGGCTTGGGGCAATGATATGAACGCAAGCATCTCCAACCTGACCGTTTACGGCGCGACTAATGGCGCGATATCTTTCGCAGGCAACGGCACCGGCGCGCATAGCCTGACCGTCGACGGGACTTATTTCTATAACAATGCGACCGGCAGCGACGGAGGCGCGGTAAGCGTTAACTCGCAACAGCAAAGCACGTCCGACAACACATATATCCTGACCGATAACGACTATGTGGGCAACAGCGCGATAAACGGCGGCGCGGTATATATGGCGTCTAATAATTCTATATATTCCGGCGCGGCGAATCCGAACGCCTTTTCCGTCATAGACGATACCGGGGGCAATCATTACATCGCGATGAACAGAGCAACCGGAAGCAATGGAGGCGGCATATATTTCTTGGCGAACAACGCGGACGGCGGCAATGTAGATAATCAATTCACGGCACAGGGATATAATTATTATCAGAACTATGCCAAGGGCTTGGGCGGCGCGATTTACAACGGGGTCTTGAACGGAAACGCGCCGGCGATAAACGATTTTAATATTCTAGGGGGAGTATTTACTCAAAACCAAGCAACCAACGGCGGCGCGATCACAAATGAAATAAACGGCGGCAACACGACCGTGAACGTGGACATCGACGGAAGCTTTTATTCCAACATCGCGATAGCGAACGGCGGCGCGATATATAATGCTGTCGGCGACCAATATTCTCCGTACGGCGGCAATATAACATTTAACATAACCGGGCCTTTTGACAGCAACAAGGCGACAAACGGCGGCGCTATTTATAACGATATTCAGCCGGGCCAATCGACGGTTATTACCAATATCGGCAGCAGTTTCACGAATAACTATGCATCCGGCGGGGGCGGCGCGATTTATAATACATCCGGAAATAATAATCCGGGAACGTCGGTTATCAATATTGCGGACGGAACTTTGTTTTTCGGGAACGGCGCGATTTATGGAGGCGCCATATATAACTCCGGAAACGGAATTATAAATCTAAATGCCGTTACCAATGATTGCACGATATTGGGAAACTGTATAAACTTTACCAACAACTACTCGTCCGGAGCGACGAACGGTTCGGACATATATCAAGACTCCGCGACTGCCGTCATAAATATAATCGGCACCGGAACGGTAAATATAGACGACGGAATCGCCGGAATAGGAACAATAAATCAAGACGCCGGCACTACATTCAACTTGAACCAGTCCAGCTTCAACATATACTTTACCGGCATATATAACAATGCCGCGGGCAGCACTATTAACGCGTTGGGATTCATGTTCGGCGGGGAAAACAATATCGGCGGCATCGCGAATATCACCAGCGCGCAAAACAGTTTCTATTTTAATGCGAATATGCTGTCGAACTCCGAATTGAACTATACGACCATGTCGACCAGCACGGTATCCGTCGGCGCCGCGGCCGGCAATTCTTCGGCCGGTATAAACTTCGAGGGAAGCGGCGCGACGATCGGATTCAACGCGGGACTTGGAACGGCACGGTACTTGCTGCAAGACGATATCAGCAACGGTCAATCAAATCAGATAGCCTTTAATAACAGCGACGTCACTTTCGGCAGCGCGCAGTATGCGGGAAGCACTGATTACGCTTTTTACAATAGCTCTATCCTGGACCTTGCGAATTCGTCAGCAAGCTATCAGCAGTATAATTTTATGAACCTGAATACGGACGGCACGTCGGCGCTTTCATTCAAGATAGGCAACGACCAGAATCAGGGCGCGCTGGCGGCGGATACTATCAATGTTGCGAACGAAGGCGGCACAATCAATCTGGGCAAGATTTATATCGACGACGCGAACGGAATCATAACCGGCTTGATACAAATAATTTACGGCACTCCGCTGGATTTTATAAACGGACAGCAACAATTTATAGCGACTTCGAACGGCACCTATACCGTCACCACCGTGAATAACCAGTACGTCCAGTTGGATAGCGTTCCGACAACCGGCGGCGGAACGACCAGCTCGACCGTAGGCTCGAACGGAGGAACAACCAGCACTACGAACAATCCGGGAGGCGGGACAACCGTTACCACGACCGACCCGAACGGCGGAGCGACCACTACCACGAACAACGGCGGCGGCGATACGACGACAACCACGAACAACCCCGACGGCAGCACCACGGTCACTGTCAGCGACGGTTCGGGCGACACTATAACGGTCACGACAAATCCCGACGGCAGCGCGACGATAACCCAGGAACCCAGCGGCACGGTAACAAACATCCCGGATGGCGGGTCTGGCAGCGCATCTTTGCCGGATGGCACAACGGTCACGGTCGGGCCGGACGGAAGCGGCGGCACAACCACGACTACGACAAACCCGGACGGCACGACTACGGCCAGCACCGTCGATCCGATCGGAAGCGGTGGCACGACCACGACTACAACGCCGGGCGGCGGAGGCGGCTCTACCACGACCACCACCGACCCGAACGGCGGCGGATCGTCCGTGACCAATCCCGACGGCAGCACGGCAGGCACGACCACGACACCGGGCGGAGGCGCCACGGGCACGGCCAGCAATCCTTCCGTCGTGCTGGTGCTGAACGATGTGAACGCGTTGGATGCGGCTGCAATCGCTGCGACACTATCCAGCAGCGCTCCGCGCGCGTGGCAGGTTGGCGCGGGAGAAACCTATCTTTCCGATACCGGCCTTGCCCCGGCGGCGACAGGCCTCGATGCGATGGCATCGGGCGTATTCTCCGTTCACGGCGCGAACGCCGGCACAGTAACTTCAGTATTGGACGGCGACAATCTCTCGATGTTCAATATAGAAAGCGGCGCAGTCGCGACTTTCACTTTGCAGGATTTGACCGTCCAGAACGCATATACCGCCGGCGGAGGTTCCGTCATCAATATGGACGATGCCGGCTCGACGGCGATACTGACTAATCTTGTCGTTCAGAACAATCGCTCTGATGGGAACGGAGGCGCGGCGAACATCGTTGCCGGCACCGTGTACAGCACCGACATAGATTATATAAACAATCATGCGGACGGAGACGGTGGCGCGTTCTATAACTCCGGCACCATAATCAAGCACGGAGGCTCTTACGTCGGAAACAGCGCGGGAGGCAACGGAGGCGCGATTGCCAACGCTTCGCCGGTGTCGGCGACTCCGACGACTATCTACTCCGGCTCGTCCACGATGAACTTCACCGATAACACGGCCGGGAATCTCGGCGGAGCGATTTACAACGAAGGCTATCTGGACATCAGCGTTGCATACGGGGCCGACTGGGTATTCCAGGGCAATACCGACCACGGTGGAGTTGGCGGCGCGAAGAGAAATAATGACATCTATAACGCCGGCACGATTACGTTCACGTCGACCGGGGGTTCGCTCACCATCAACGGCGGCATCGCAGGCACGGCGGGCGCATTGATAGAGAAGCACAGCCCCGCGTTTTTCATCTTGGGCGAGACCGCGGACAATTCCGGCTATCTCGGCACCTTTAATCAATACAACGGCATAGTCGAGGCATACGGCATGTTCTTTGGCGGAACCAATAATATCGAAAGCGGAATCCTGAACTGGCACGAAAACGCGACCAAACTGGATACCGCGACTTTGAATATAACCGGCGGCACCATAAACATCTATGGCAACTTGCGCCTTGTCGACGGCGACAACGTCGGCCCGGCGTCCACTTTGAATCTTTATTCCACGGGATTCATAGATCTTGCCGGAGGAACCTTGTTCCTGGACCCGAACGACGTTATGTTGGCAAGCGGCGGCGGCATCGGGAATGCTGCGGGAGGCGGCAATGGTCTCGGCGGCGCGCAGCAAAGCGACGGTTATTTGGTCGCGACCGGCGCGGGACTGACCGTATATTCCGCAGTGTTTGAAAAAACCGGCGGCGTGACGCTGCTGGAAAACTATGCGACCGGCTATATCCGCAGTCCGGCGCCCAGCGGCGGCATTACCGGCGGCGACATAATCGTATCAAACGCAACATTGCTTATCCAAGGCAACAGCCTGAGTGTCGGCGCGGGCGCAGGCACAGTTGTGCCGACCACCGGAATGCTTGCCGTGGGAGACAACGCGCTGATCGATTCCATAGACGGCACATTGCAGACGCACGTGTTTGCGGGAAAGTTCGCGATATTCTCAGCTCTGACCGATCCGCTGAACAGTATCGCGAACTTTGCGGTCGACCTGGACGCTCAAAAGTTCCAGTCCGACCAGTTCGTATTTTCCGGCACCGCAATGCCCGGCGAATTGATTATGCAAGGCAACGGCAGCAATATAGAGGACATCTATGCGATGGATGCAATCGTTATGCTGTCGCAGATTAACTTGCTGAACTCTCCAAGAACTTCGGTAGTGCCGTTCAATATAATGCAGAGCCCGAATTACGACCCGGCAATAATGTTCGCGGCGACAACCGACTTGGTCTATACTCCGGCCGGCACGTATGCTCTGGTCTCGCTTGGCGACGGAAATTATGAACTGGTATTGCAATCGGCAATCAATCCTGCGGCATCGCGCACGGGCGCGTCCGCAAACGGAGTAATGTCCGCGCAAGCGTTCTTGAATAATACCTTGTTCGACCATGTGTTCCTGGACAGCAACGAATGCTTGGGATGCGAATATGCTCCATGGCAGTTCCAACAGCACAGCAAAGCCGTTTGGGCCAAGGGATATGGGGGCTCGGAAAAATTGAAACTGGGCGGTGATGTGCCGAAACTGGATAATAATTTCTATGGAGTAATCGCAGGAATCGACTTCGAGTCGCAACCCTTGGGCCCGGATAAGCAATGGCGCTGGCTGCCGACTCTGTATATGGCATACAACGGCGGCACGCAGAAGTTCGCCGGCGCGGATATGAACATCAACGGCGCGCAAGTCGGCGCGATGAGCAGTTGGTCGAACGGGGACTTCATCGGCGCGTTGCTGGCGTACGGCGGAATTTATAATACTCGGATAGATATAGACGGAACTACGGATTCCGTGAACAATTGGCTTGCGGGAGGCGCGGGTAAAGTTGCTTACGATGTGCGGCTGAATGCTGAAAATATAATACTCCAGCCGAATCTGTTGTTGTCCTATAATTACATCGGCGCACAGAATTGGGATTCCGATTACGGGAACATCGATATGGCGTCCGGTTACCTTAACGGGCTGAATGTGGCGCCGGGATTAGCATTCATAGCAGGCCTTGGCGACTCGTTCAATGTGTTCCTGTCGGGGCTTTATATGAGGAATATTACAAATGACAACGTAAATAAAATCGGAGAAATGGAGGCGCCGGCGCTGACGACTCCCGATTATTATTTCGAATACGGTATCGGGGCCGTCGGCTTTATAACAGAAGCGACGTCATTGGAAGCCAAAGCTGGGTTGCGTACCAGCGGCAGCGTCAACGGCTTTAACGGTCATATCGGGATTTCGTATAAATTCTAAAAGATTTTATCAAGCATTTTAGTCAGAGTCTTGCCATCGGATGCGCCGTCATAAATGATTTTGCCAGTGGATAAAATTATCGCGCTGTCGGTCAATGGCAGAAGAGTTTTCAAATTATGCTCCACTATTACAAAGCCCGTTCCGGTCTTCTGATTTATCTCGCGCAGCTTGTGGAAAGTATCGCTGATAAGTTTCGGCGCAAGGCCTATTGACGGCTCGTCCAGCAACAGCAATCGCGGCCGGTTGATAAGCCCGCGTGCAAGCGCGACCATCTGCTGCTGCCCGCCGGATAAATTTCCCGCCATATCATCAAGACGTTCGCGCAAATCCGGGAAATACGTCAGCACTTCGTCCAGTCTCGCCGGAAACTCCGCACGCGACGACCAATAATGAGTCATAATTTCCAGGTTATCCGCTACGCTCATATTCGGGAAAACCCGCTGACCCTGCCCTATCATAAACAAGCCATGCCCGATCCAAGCACGCGGCGAAGGAGCAAACTGTCTGCCACTGAATTTCAGTTCGCCGGACATAGGTTTCAACAAACCCATTATCGTTTTCAGCAAAGTAGTCTTACCGCAGCCGTTCGGTCCCATAATCACGGTAATTTTCGACGGGTCCAAACAGGTCGTAATTTCATCCAATACAACCTTGTCCCCGTATCCTGCAATAATGCGCGAGAGTTGGATCACTTTATTATTCCTTTATCACGACCGGTATCCCGTTTTGAATTTCGCGGACTACAATGGACATAAGAATATCGCCTTCTTCGTCCGTTTGCAAAGTTCCAAGCGGCGTTTTCAACCCGGCCGTATTTTTCTTCATAGATTTTACAACAGATTCTTTCGTCGGCCTTTGCCCCGGCTCTGTATCCGCCTTTTCCCAAGCATTTATCAAAACATTCAGCATCGTATAAGTCGCGTCGGAATAATAAGTATCCGTTCCGCCCAATACTTTGCTGTATTTTTCAATCCATTCGGGACTGGCGGACACATCGTTGATTTCCCACATTCCTTCGGCCAGAGACTTGTCTTTCAGCGTCCCCAGAGTCTGATACGCGGTCGCCGGGATTCTCAGATTATTTCTTTTCATGGCGATGAAAAACAAATCCGATTCCGGCGGCAATGCTTCCAGTATCAACATGTCCGCGTCCGACTGCTTGATTTTCTGTATAATTACATCAAAGTTCTTTTCGCCGGGATTAATCCGGAAAGTCGGCCCCAGCGCGACTTTGTCCTGCGCTTTCATTTGCCGGATAATTTCTTCATACAAGATATTGCCGGAGACATCGTTGCTGGCCACCAGCGCGATTTTTTTTACGCCTTGGTTCTGCAAGCGCGAAACCAATTTGCCGATCGCCAATTTCACATCGGTGGCCAGGCGGAAAGCGTAATCGCCGCTGCTCGTCGCCGGATCAAGCGTATAGTTTATGTTTATAATCCGATACTTGTCCGTAATCGGATTTATCGCAAGCGAAATCGACGACAAAATATTCATAATCGCATCAGCCTCGTCATTCAACGCGATACGTTGCATCGCAGTGACGGCCTTTTGCGTGGAAAGCTGCACATCTTCGAAATGAACCTCGTATTTGTATCGCGCGTTCGGATTATTGGATTCCCATTCCGATAGGAACGCTTCTATGACCTTGCGGCTGGCGTCGCCGTAAATCGCCGCGTCGCCGGACATAGGATAGAGCGCCGCGATTTTCACAACCGGCTTATCGCTGGCCGGCATAGGCGCGCGACGCGGAGAAAATGCAAGCGCAATCGCCGCGACAATGGCGATGACGGCGATAATTATCCAAAGTTTTTTGTTCATTCCCCTACTCCTCTACAATTTCCGGTTTTCCGTTCGTGACGCGCTTGATAACCGCATCGGATTGGAATATTCCATTATCGCTTTGGGTCAAGCGCCCGACTATGCCGTCGTATTCTTTAATCGCGCGCAAAGCGGCTGCGGCTTCTTCCGGCGTCTCCGCGGTTTCAAACGCTTTCACCATCAGCATAATCGCGTCATAGAAGTTTCCGGTCGCGAAATCGCTGGCGGTGGATTTATATTCGCCGCGCAGGCGAGCGTTGAACTCTTCCGGGCTTTGCGCGACATCGGAAAAATAAGCTCCTTCCAGTATGCTGAAATCCGGCGCCATTGAAAACGTTTCGGTATTCGCGATCGGCATGGTCAATCCGGACTCGTGATATTGCTTGATCAAAATAGGAAGCTGCGCGCCCCAGACGCCCACAACCAACGCGTCGGGCTTCATCTGTTTTATTTGCGCGAGTACCGGGCGGAAATCTTTTTCGGTAGGATTTATCTCGAAAGTTTTCGTTTTAATCCCGGCATTTTTCGCAGCGCCGGCAAGCGCTTTTTCCAGAACGCTGAATCCGGCATCAACTTCGGAAATTATCGCAATGTTTTTGTATCCCTTACGCGCAAAGAATTCCGCCAGCCTGCCGGTCGTCTGCGACGGCATCGTCCAGTGTATGAACGCGTAGCCGCCTTTCGCTATATTTTGGTCGCTTGCCCCCACGTTCATATAAATCACTTTATGCTTGTCGGCAATTGGCGCGACGACCAGTCCGGGAGTGCTTGCGAAACCGACAATCGCAGCCACGGCGTTGCTGAAAATCTGCTTGTTGGCCAGCACCACTGTTTTTTTAACTTCAAACCTGTCGTCATCAACCACCAATTTATAATAATATCTGTTGTCAGCGTTTTTATTGGCGTTCGCCACTGCCATCATAATTGCATTTTTCGCAGATTCCCCAACATTCGCCAAATCCCCGGACAAGGGCAGAATCGCGCCGATTTTGATTACGGGCTTATTGTCGGGATTTTCCGCGCTATGGCGCGGAGAAAATGCAAGCGCAATCGCTGCGATGATCGCAATGACTGCAACAACTATCCACAGTTTTTTATTCTTCATTTTTCATTCCTTATTTCGCACTTGGTCGGCTTTGGCCGGCGAGTGAAAATTCCTTCGGGACGCAGCCACAGTAAAATGATAAATATCACGAATGCAATCACATCGCGCCATTGGCTGGCGAACAGCCAGACTCCTATATTCTCCGCGCCGGCCAGGACCATTGCGCCCAAATAAGCGCCGCCGATCGTCGGGCCGCCGATAATCGCCGCTATCATGCCCTTGAACAAAATATTAAAGCCCATTGTCGGCTCCATACCCGTATCGTATCCTACGCACAAGCCATATGCGCCCAGAATCACGCCCGTCAGCACGGAGACTATCATCACCACGCGCCCTACGTCCAATCCGATAATGTTCGCCAGCGGAGGGCTGTCGTGAATTGCGCGGACTTGCTTGCCAAAGAATGTGCGCTGCAGCATAAATGACAAGCCAACCAACACGACTGCGCCCAGCGCGATGATTACGAATTGAGCAGTTGGAATTCCCATGAATTTTGAAAAATCAACCGCCGACCCCAGAGTCTGATACTGCGGCCCGAACAGCAGATGAATCACGCTTTCAAAAATCGTATACACACCCAAGGACACCACCAGTAAGACCATCGGCGACGCGCCGAGTTCGCGGATTGGCTTGTAAACAAATGCTTCCAAAGCCCAGGTAAATGCCGCGACCAAAATTGCAACAATAGGCCATGCCGCGGCGCCCATCACCGGCACCAGCGCGTATCCCAGATAAGCGCCCAGCGCGACCGATGCGCCGAGTGTCAGATTAAAGAAAGGCGACACCCAGTACATCAAGCGGAACGCCATGGCGACAAGGGCATACCCGCTGCCGATTATCAGAGTATTAAGAAGCAATTGTGCCAGCATTATTTTACCGGCTCCATCTTGCCGTCTTTCACGATTGAAAGCATAGACGAGCTTTCAAATTCGCCGCTTGGTTTTACTTTATATTCCGCGTCAATCCCGCGCCATTTGCCAAAGCCGCGAATTGTTTTCACAACGTCCGCGCCATCCGTTGTCTCGGTCTTTTCAAACCCATCCGCCAGTGCCGAAATCATATCATATATATAATTTGAAAACCCAGGATTATCGCCAGACTTCAGCCCTATGTGTTTTTGAAATTCTGCATCCGGAACAAGCCCGCCGATATTATACATTCCTTCGAAAATTGCCATATCACGGGAGAAACGCATAGTATCCGCGAAGAATACCGGCTTTGTGATTTTCTGAAGCAATATTTCGCGCGTCAGCAAGGTCTGCGCCGGTTCAAAAGAGTCTATAACTATAACTTCGTCGTTATAATCATTCTTTACTTTCGCAACCAATTGTGAAAAATTCTTTTCATCAGTATTGAATAAATCCAAGTGGTATTTTATTCCCGCACGATCAAGCTGCGGCAGTAGCTCTTGCATAAATTTTTGCGAATTACCGATATTTGCCAGCAGCAATGTCGTGCTTTTTATATTCCTTTGCTTGAATATTTCAACAAACTTTGCATACATATCGCCCATGTTTAAATAAAGGTCTGTGGGATTTTTCAACTCTTGGCCTTGGGAACAATTAAAATGCGCTATATTATGCTCGGCCGCAACGATGGAAATAATCTTCCCTGCGTTGGTAGTATATGACACCAGCGCGTTTGCACCCTTGGCGGCCAGCATTTTTGCGGCATTATTGGCGACTTTATTATCTCCGCCGAAATCTTCAACCAAAAGTTTGTAATAATACTTGCAATTATCAGCACATTTTTTATTTATGTCGGTTACTGCTGTTTCAGCAGCCTTGCGCTCTACAACCCCCAAATGAGCAAAGTTCCCGGTCAGCGGCAGAACAATACCGATTTTAATAACGGGCTTGTCCGGCGCAACTTCACGCACCGGGCGGAATGCAAAAAATGCTGCAATCACAATTGCAATAATCCCGATAATTATTAAAAGTTTCTTTTTCATAATTTACTCCTTTTGTTTGTTCTGTAGGGGCAGGGTTTGCCTGCCCCGGGGCGGGCCGACCCCGCCCCTACTTTCCTCCCCCAATTTCATTGGGGGAGGTGGTGCCCTTACATTCTCACTACCTGGCCGTTTTCTATGCGCACGCGGATAAGCGGGCTGTCTATTATTCCGTCTTTATCAACACTAATTTTTACACCCAACGCCGACGGGTAATCTTTGATTTGATACAGGCGGTCTTTCACTTCCGGGCCAGTCAGCTTATGGTCCGCAGATTCATAAATGCTGACCAGAATTTTGAAGTTATCATACAAATTCGCAGTACAAGGCATTATATGCAAGTCCGTGCGATCGGCCAGACGGCTTTGAAATTCAGGGCTGCCGCTGATGGACGAAACGAATACAGAGCCTTCCAGATAATCCCTGTTTGGCGTATTTGCAATTTCATCTATGGACGTATATGGAATGTTCAGATTCTGCTCTGCTGCCTGCTTTGCAAAAATCGTCATCTGCGGATCAAGAAGCATCAGCATTACTAAGTCCGGCTTTTGCGCGCGCATTTTCTCTATCACCAGTCTGAAATCTTTTTCATTGATATTCACAAGGTTCATCGACGTGAATTTGATTCCGTTTTTTGCCGCAAGTTTTTCAACCTCATCCATCAGTTCCGTTATATTCGCGGAATTCTGCGCGATGGAAGATATGGTTTTTATGCCCCTGTCTTTCATCAAAGAAACAAATGCCGCAGCCTGGGTGGCGGGCCGCGACCAATGATTAAATGAATATTCGTAATCCTTGAAAAACTTCGCGCCCCAAGTGCAGCCCATACCGGGAATTTGATGTTTTTCTATCACGGGCGCGCCGATATTGGAGCCATCAAACATAAACAGCATCGCGTCCGCGTTTTTCGCGCTGATAAGACGGGTAGTGTTTAACACGATTTTCTTCATATCATATTGATCGTCTTCAAAGATAAGCTCATAACGATATTTGGAATTGGCTGGAATTTCCGCCTGCGCCATCAACAAGGATTCACGGATAACGCTTCCGATTGACGCCAAATTCCCCGTCAGCGGCAATGTAGCGCCAATTTTTACCACCGGCCGAGGATCCGCGGATTCGCGCGCTGGGCGGAATGCGAAGAATGCCACAGCAGCGATTGCGATAATCCCGATGATGATCAAGAGCTTCTTTTTCATGATTATTCCTTTATTTTTTCGAGTTGCATTGAACGTACGGAGTTGCGATTTTTGGAACTATCCAAGGATTCGCAATCAGAAACTCCGAAACGTTGACCGTGCGGCGGGTGTCGAACAGATAATGATTAACCGTCTTCCATTGATCCGGCGTCAGATTCGCCAAAACCGCATTGGCAACGCATTCGCAAATACCATCCGTGGTCGGCGTAGCGCATTTATCAATCAGTTTTTTTACCTGCTCTTCGGGGCTGACCGTCTCAACTACTTTTGACACGACTTCGCCGACCTTGCCGTCGCCGCCGAAAATGCTGGACCACGACAAGGCCGACGCCGATGTAACAACCATGCTGAGCATTCCGATCATTAAGAGTTTCTTTTGCATGTTTTTTCCTTTCTTGTTAGATGCCAAGATATGCTTCTTGGACTTTTTTGTTTTTCAGGACCGCGTCGGGGGTGCCGTTCGCCAGCAGCTGGCCATGATCAAGCACTATTATATTATCGCACAAGCGGCGGATAAGGCCTATGTTATGCTCTATAACCACCAAGGTTTTCCCAGCCGAACGAAGTTCACCCAACAACCCGGCGACCTGCTCTACCATTGCTGGGAACAGGCCCGTAAAAGGCTCGTCCAGCAGATAAACATCCGCGTCTTGAATCATTGCGCGGCCCAGCTCTAACAATTTCCTTTGGCCGTAAGACAAATCTTCGGCGTTGGCGTTTCGTTTATCCAAAAGATGAATTTTGCTCAGCATTGAATCAATCCTGAGCGCATATTCCTCCGTGCCGACTTCGCCAAGGCCGCCCATAATTTTCGTATTCGCAATTGCCAACAGCAAATTATCCGTTACCGACATTTGATTTATCAGCCGGCCGTCCTGGAAAGTGCGGGCAATACGAAGTGAGCGCAACGCCATAGGCTGTATATGAGTAAAAGTTTCGCCGCTGATAACAACTTCCCCGCAATCGGGCGTTAGGGTTCCGGTCAGCAGGTTCATCAACGTGGTCTTGCCCGACCCATTAGGTCCGATAAGGCCGGTCGCAATGCCGCGCGGAAAAGCCACGGACAAGTCATCCACCGCCCGCAAGCCTCCGAATGCTTTTGTAAGATGCTTTACTTCTATCGCGTTCATTTTACGACTTCAAATTTTCCATCTTTTACTTGCTTGATTATATCTTCGGTCTGGAAGAATTGACCGGCTTGTTTATATTTCTCGCCGGTTTCGCCAACAAAAGTTTTTTGCGCGTTCAGCCATTCTATCGCGCCGGCAACCGAGTCCGAATTTTCAAACGCCTGCACGATAATCGATGCGATATCATATATTATCGATGCATTTTGCGTGCTGCGCAGCTTGGAAAAATCTTTGAAGTTTTTCAGAAACTTATCGCTTCCGTCCGGATAGAAAATATACCAAGTATCGTTAAAACTCGCGCTGTTTTCCGAATACTCTGTTTGCTGAACGCTGGTAAATGGAATATCTATTCCCAATTCAAACATCTGCTTGCGCATTATATCAAAGTCCGGAATTTCCAAAATGGACATTACGATATCCGGTTTCGCGGATTCGATTTTTTTAAGCGTGGTTCTGAAATCGCGCGTTCCCATACTCAATGATTGGTCGCTTACAATCTTGATGCCGAAATCGTGCGCTTGCTTTCTGAATTCGCCCATAAGCGTATCGGCAAAGCTGTTTATGTTGCCTATGATCGCAAGCTCTTTGACGCCCAGCCGTTTCATTTCCACCAAAGAAGCCGCTGCTTCGCTTGACAGCCTGGGGCCCATATTAAAGCTGTTGGAATGGGATATCGTATCCATACTTGCCCCCATGTTGAAATGCACGACCGGCGCATTTTTCACATTCTGGGACACGACTTGCCCGGCGGCATCCCAATACGAGATTATCGCAGAAACTTTGTCGTGCGATACAAATTTGCTGGATATTGTAGAACCGGATTTCAAATCCCAATGGTCTTGGCCTTCTATTATGAATTCGTATCTATTCCGGGTATTTTTATCCTTCAAATCCCGCTGAAACATAAGAAGGGCTTCCTTTGCGATTTCTCCATTTTCATTATAATCTCCGGTCAAAGGCAACACTGCACCGATTCTGATAATTGGCTTATCGCCTTGGGCAACTGGCGCATGCCTTGGCATAACAGCAAACACCAATGCAGCAATCGCAACTATTATTCCGATTATTAGCCAGATTTTCTTTTTCATTTTGGTTCCTTTGTTTTATTTTACCCCTGCCCCACCCGCTTACGCGGGCACCCCTTCCCCAGGGGGAAGGGGAATTATTACATCCTATACTTCCCCAAGAATCCTTTGGGTTTGAAGACCATCATCAGCACCAGTGTTGCGCCGTAGATTATTTGTTGCAGTTGCGCGGCGACCTCGTACGGCAGGCCTATGAACCGCAATGCTTCGGGTAATGACAGCAGCACCAGCGCGCCCAGGACACTGCCCCAGCTGCTGGCCAGTCCGCCGATTACTATAATCGTGAATAAGAATATGCCCTCTTTAACCTGAAACGTGCTGGGGTCAATAAACGCGATATAACTGGCGAACAGGCTGCCTGCGATACCTGCAATCACGGCGGACATAATGAAAATAAGGCTTTTCATTTTCTCCGCCGGGTATCCCAGCACTGTGGCCAGTTGCTCATCCTCGCGGACTGCTTTCAGTGCGCGGCCGAAAGACGACCGATCTATCCATTCATACAATGCGAATATTATACCCAGCACGACCAAGCACAAAATCAAAAAGCCCGCGTTGCTTTCTATTCCCTGGCCGAAAATTGCAGGCTTTGGAATTCCAAATATGCCCAGCGGCCCGCGCGTAAGTTCTTTCCAATTAAGTAAAATTGAAAATACAATTATGGATAATCCGGCGGAAACAATCGCATAATAATCGCCTTTCCAGCGCGATAAAATTCGTCCGACAAAGCCAGCCGCGATTATATTTAGGCCTGCGCCCAGCGCCAGCGATGTAAAGAAGTCCATGCCCAATGCGGTCATGCCCAACGCCGTCGCATATGCGCCGATTCCATAGAAAGCAGCCTGGGCCAGCGACAGCAATCCAGCCATGCCGACGACCAAATTTAGGCTCAGCGCCAGCACCCCATAAATGCAGAACAAAATCCCAAGATTTAGTAAATATTCCATAGCGGGATAATTATAGGAAGAAAGATGTCAAGATATCAATAAGAAAAATTATGTCAAGCCTGCCGGATTGATTAATGCGAATACTATATATAGCCTTCGTATTGCGTAAAGCCGATGTAATATTTATACTTTTCCGGCGTAAAGCGCAGAAATACATAAGTCGGATCGTCGTATCCAGTGACTCCGAATTTCTTTATACCCGGCAGAAAACGATTTTGCTTTTCACGCATATCCTCAATGATCTCTATCCGGCCAAAAAGCCGCAGAGACATCCTTGTTGCCGGGTTGAAGTAATAAAGGCAAATATTGTGATTTTCTGAAACCTGCCACAGCGTCTTCCATCTGGTCGATGTAAAGAAATATAGGTCCAGATCCGTAATCTCGCGGTTGAAAATATTTATCACATTACGCGCGTCCGGATATTTATCCGGCCTGTTTGTCGCCAGGATAACGTCTTCGCACGAACGGATTATATCTATAAAAGACTGTTTTTGTTCGTCTGTCATATAAACAATTCTATCAGCGATTCATACGAAACAAACAGGTATTGATTCCGATGGTTATCCCTCATCCCATATCATGGGATATACGCTTTCAAAACCTTTGCCATGCCCGGCATTCGGGACTATTATAATCTTAGTCGGATCGCCTATGAAATTTATGATCAAGCTTGCCGGTATCACCATATCTTTTTCGCCGACATAATGTACTTGCGGAATTTTTTTCAATTCTTCCCTATATGAATTCAAATCCAACGATTCACTCAACTGTGGTAACTTTTTCATGCGCGTCCATTCGGTATGGTCAAGATTTCCGGCAATCGTGACCAGTTTCTTCACATTCAATTCAGGATGAAGAACCGCCGCCAATCCCGCTATTTGCGCGCCGCCGGAAAAACCGATTAGAATCACAGTACGCTTATCCGCGATCTGCATAATTGCCTGCGACGCGCTATCAACCGCCTGCTTTGAAAACCGCGCGTTCGCCCAATCTTCGGGCCGGCACGCTTCGTCTTTCACATACTGGCAAGGCCGACCCAGATAAATCACATTCGGCGCCGGATCGGCAAACGCCAGCCGGCGCATAAAATCATTCCGCGGCGTTGGATCGCCGGTCTGACGGCCATGGCCGTCGAATGCGCGGCCGTCGCCTTCGATATAAACTTTAACCGCTGCGGCCGGATCCGTTAATTTCTGATATGAACGCAGAGCAAATATTGTCGTGCGAATATCGCGTTCTTCAAAAAAGTCCGGCGGCTGCATTGTTTGCGCACATGCAGCCGCCAGAATTAAACATAAATGCAAATAAATTATTTTTTTCAAAACTTATACTTGAACGACAGCAATCCGGTGTTGTCCATATAACTTTCACGAAACCGGCCTATGTACGCAATCGTCGCATCAAGACTTCCGAATGTTGCGGTCAGGCCTGCACCGGCCTCTACCGCAGTGCGGGCAAGCGCGCTGCCGTTTACATTCACTACCGCGCCGTTCGCCATGGCCATTGTCGCATTAACATCGCTGGTTATCATGTCATACGTCGCGCCAACATACAGTTCGGGCACGCATCTTGAACCGCTGCGCGCCACGCCGCCGCCATAATATGCCTGCCTATGCTTTTCGTACGAAAGTTTAAAGCCCGCAATGCCGGTAAGGTAATCAAAGGTATGGCCGTCTATACGCGAATTCGTGGAATCGGTATATCCCCTTTCTCGAACATTAAAATAGCGCAGTCCCGCTTGCGGCGTCACTACGAAATCCGCCGCGCCGATTTCATAACCCGTCAAACCCTGCGCGGCGAAAGTATCCACCTTGTGGCTGCTGTGCACTTCCACCCCCGTAATAGTCTTATTATCCGAATACATACCGAACGTATTGCTGACCACGCCGTTCAAAAACCATTCGGTCGGTTTGTATTCTCCATACGCCAATATGGTATTCGAATTTATTTTGGTCTCCCCAATCGTCGGTTCTACCTCGGTGTGCGTATAGGCGTACCCTATGCCGAGTTTTGTCGAGCTTGTCAGATTTGTCTCCGCGCCCGCCGCAACACCAAGCGAATTCGCGTCAAAACCATTATATCCGTTCAGCCTTGCCGCGTTAGCCAAACCCTGGACCCAAACGGCTGTGCCGCCGACTTCAAAATCACCCGAAGACTGTCCGCGCGGAGCGGCCGCCATGCCTGAAAGCCGCGTTCCAACCGCGTCGAAGACTTGCAATGCGTTCTGCTGCGACACCACCTGGGCCTGGGGCGCGGTCGTCGGCCCGAACGCGCTGGCGGCCGCAAGTCCGGCGGCCGTGTCAAGGGAGTTTCCTGTCTGCAACAGCGCGGTAATGTTATTCGCAATCTCATTAAAATCGTTATTCGCTGAAGCGCCGCTCATCAATCCGGCAATTATTGCAAGCTGGCCGGCATCCGCGCCCGGAACATTCAAAGTATGCTGCGACACATTGAACGTGCCGTCAGCATTCTGCGCGATATTATACAACGCATTGCTTGCAGGTCCGGTATAAGCAAAGGTTCCGGTTGCGTTCGCGATTTCCCATAACTCCAGATTATCGCCTCTGACGCCGATGTCTATAATCAGGCTGCTGACTGTGCTGCCGCTGCCTATCGTTATAGTATCCGCGGAAATAGTCGGCGTTATATTCAGCCTGGCAATCAATGTCGTATTCGCATCAAATATTATGGAGCTTCCCGCGCCGCTTGCAATACCTCCGTCAAGCGTCACTGTCCCACCATTCGCAAAGTGCAAAGTTCCGGCATTATAAATGTCGTTCAATACTCCCGCGACCATATTGTTGGAGAATGTCACGTCACCGTCGAATGCAAGGCTTGCCCCCGTTTCGTTGTAAATCGCGCCGCCAAGCAGACCGGCGCTGTTGTCATAGAACTCGGCCCCGGCGCCGATGGTCATAGAGTTGTTATTGTAAATCGCGCCGCCCCATCTGGCTGCCGTATTGCCGGAAAACAGCGCGCCTGTCCCGATCGCCGCCGAAGATATTCCGCCGCCCGTATCAAAATTTAAAATCGCGCCGCCGCTGCTGCCGGCTATGTTTCCGATAAATTCGGCATCGTTGCCTATGGTGGTTGTCGCACCTTGAAGGAATGCCGCGCCGCCGGAACCGCCCGATTCATTTCCGTTAAATGACACGTTGTCCGAAACGCTGAGCGTTGATGCGATACCTACACCCATAACATAAATCGCGCCGCCGGCATCGTCCACCGCAATGTTGCGGGTAAAGCTAACGCCGTCTTGAATGGCCACATGGGACGGAGGATATCCCTGGGTACTGTCGGTGCTGCTATAAATAGCGCCGCCGGAATTCGCCCTGTTATCGGAAAAAGAAAGCCCGCTTGCGACGGTTACCGTTCCAAAATTTTCAACAGCGCCGCCCGTGTCGCCGCCCGGATGCGGCCCGGTCCAATCTTGGTTGGAAATGTCTGTTGAAATAGTTATATCCTCGTCGAATAAAACTATCACCCTGTCTGGAGCGGCCCCCTTGGCGGATATCGCCGCTAGGGCAAATATGACTGTTGTCAAACTGGTTTTCGAGAGCCTCATTCTTCCCTCCTGGTTAATAATGTGATTATGATAACAAACATAAAGTTTTAAGGTATAGGTTTGTATTCCAAGGCAGTAAGCATTCTCGCAACTCGGGGATTTTTAAGGGATAATGGTGGCTTTCAAGAAAAATTTTGAAACTAAGTCTTGGTTAATCAATTCTTAATTATTTACTAATGATATGATCCAATTAATCCATGAAGAAATGGTCGAACTTCTTCTATTATATGTTGAAGGAGAAGCAACTTTGTACAAATCGCATTTTTTCATAATTGCTACAATTTCTTCTTTACTTAATGGCTTTGCACTTTCAAAGTATTTTATTAAGACGTCTTTAAACACACGATGAGAAATTATTGCTTTGGCAAATTGTAATTGTTTATCATGAACGTTTGAAGACAATATCTTTTTTGCTTTTTCTGATAGCATAACCGCATCTTTACTTTCTTCTATCAATCCCAAATATTTTGCCGCCGAAACATAATAATCTGTCTGCCTACGGTCAAAGCCATAATTACTAGTTATATCTTGTTTGGATAGTCCTACATTCAATAATAGCTCGCATAAGTTAATCACGCGTTCAAAACTATCGGCCTGAGGGAATGGAATATTGGGTTCTTGCGTGATTTGCGTTGTTTCTATCAGATCTTTTATATCCGATATCGCTATATCCAATTTTGCCAAATTGTATCTCTGAAATTTTTTTAAAGTCAACGAATTATAATCATTAACATCTTTAAATTCATATTCGTACAAATAAAATATGTTGTTAGTGTAAACAAGGAATATTGTTTTTATCTTCTTATTGATTTTTTTATTCCATAATCGCAATGGATAATATAATTGTCTTACAATAAAGTCATCTGCAATGTTGTTTTTGGCTTCTATTATTGTAAAGCTTTCAGCTCCTTCATACCCTCCATCAATTTCTAATTGAGAACCGATGACGTTTAATTCAACTTTTTTGTTTGTCTTACAATCTGCTATATCGAAACTAAATTCATTTGAGGACATTCGGCCACTTACTGTTGGTTTCAACTCAACATCGCCTATAAAGTCTTCTAATATGCCAGAGAGATAAGCACAACTAATCGCAGCCGCTTCACTAGTAATGTTATTAGGGTTTAAGCTTTGTATATTCTCCGGGAATTCCATATTTTTGATATTTGAAGAATATATATCCTCTGTAAATTTAGCATAAACTTCTAAAGGTGCGATTATATAGCTACTTCTCGTTATTGGTAAAATAGCTAATTTGTTTTCCGTAAATACCTTGGGAAGCTGGGACATATTATCAAATTTCGTAACCAATCTAGGCTCTGCGCGTAGATTCTTTATTTGAGCAGCCGTAATTTCGAATTGGCCGTCTTTACTGATACAATCAAAGATATTGTATCTCTCAAATGCTTCCTTCCAAAATTTATCGGACTTAGTCATAATTACTTATCAAAACCTCTTCTATATCGCCTCTTGTAGTTGCATCAGCACTTATTTGTCGCTTAGCGAATATAGTTTTTATGTTATAGTCTTTGTATAACCCTTTTATAAAATCTGTTGCAGAATTAGACAACAAAAATTTTATTCCAGTATTATTCAATCTATCACAAGTTAATTTAAGTCTTAGTTGTTCATCTTTACCGAATCCCGTATCTGTATAACCTGTGAAATTTGAAGACATAGATATTGGATCATAGGGTGGATCAAAATATACAAACGCTCCTTTCCTTACCCTTTTTAATACATCATCGAAATCTCCTGTTTTGAATATTATATTATTTGCATTTAAATAACCACTAACAGCTCTTATAACAATATCATTCACTATATTAGGAGACTTGTAATAACCAAATGGTGAATTAAATTCACCCGCTCTATTTACTCTGAACAAACCATTATAACAAGTCTTGTTTAGATAAATTAAACGAGATGCTTTTTTTACATCTGAAAGATTGCTATACCGTTTATGGTCTCTGTCGATCTCGCGGATTTCATAATAATATTCCGGAGTGTTTTCATGGCGCATCAAATCTTCTATTAATTCTTCAGGATGGGTCTTGATAACCTTATAAACATTCATCAAAGCATCATTAAAATCATTTATCACAGCATTTTTTGGCTGTAATTCAAATAATAATGCTCCCCCACCAAGAAAAGGCTCATAATAAGTAGAAAAGTGTGGAATATTTTTGCAGATCTCAGGTAAAAGCTGACGCTTTCCTCCAGCCCACTTAACGATTGGAATAACTAACTTGTTATGTTTCATTTTTTAAGTTCTCTACGAGTACAGTCTATCACAGTTTTGATAACCGAGGCAATTAAAAAGCAGATATTTTAGATTTCTGGCGGAAGCGCAGGGATATGCTCGGCGCGCTGCGTCTGTGCGTATCCTCGTAGTTGCTCAATCTTCGCTTCGCTTGATTTCGCATACTCGGATTCAAGTCAGGTGCATTCAATTAGATAAATTGGCGGGCAGAGAGGGATTCGAACCCCCGAAGGACTTGCGCCCTCAACAGTTTTCAAGACTGCCGCGTTCAACCACTCCGCCATCTGCCCAAGACCAGGATTATAATTTATTTTTTCCGCATTGCAACCGCAAACACCGCCGCGCCCGCGATGAACATTACCGCGCTGAGCAACTGCCCCATCGTCAGCCCCCAACTGGTCAAGAATCCTATCTGCGCATCCGGCGCGCGGAACTGTTCCGCGAATATGCGAAAGATGGCGTACAGCATCCCGAAAATCCCGCCCAGCGCCCCTGGTTTTTCCTTCAACTTCGTCCAGCGCCACAGGCAAAGCATAATCACAAACAGCGCCAAGCCTTCCAGCGCCGCCTCGTACAGCGGGCTTGGGTGGCGCGGCGTCATATCGTCCGCTCCCGCAAATACTATCCCCCAAGGTCTTGCCGTTTCGCGCCCCATTACCTCCATATTTATAAAATTCGCAATCCTCCCGAAAAACAGTCCTATCGGAGCGACAACCGCCAGCATATCCAAAATGCTGAAGGCATTTTGGAAGGTCGTAGAGCGCTGCTGTTTTTTGTTTCGCCAAGCGAACAGAAAAACAGCAACAATAACTCCCAGCAGGCCGCCATGGAACGACATTCCTCCATTCCATATCGCGAAGACTTCCAGCGGATATTTCATAAAAAACGGCAGATTATAAAACAGCACGTACCCCAGCCGCCCGCCGATAATAACGCCGAGAACAAGCGCGGTGAAAAGATCGTCAAATGATTTCTTTGAAAACGCTGCCCCGGCCAGGCGCTTGAAAAGCCAGCCGCCCGCTATAAACGCGGCGACATACGCCAGCGCGTACCAGCGCACCGCAAAGCCCGCAATACTAAACGCAACCGGCGAAATAGGCTCGATAAGTATCATTTCCGCTTAAATATACAGACAAGCGGCTTAAAAATCAACTATTTAACTGCTGAAGACCAAGTTTTTTGCGTGCTCGTATTTAATTTTCCTATTGCCGCCCCCGACCTCTTCCATCATTTTATACAACACTTCGGCGGATGCATTGTTTATACTTGTTGCTTTCCCCACCTCTTTATATTGCTCGCGCAGATATTTATCAAAATCGCTGGGGCTTGTAAAAAAGACTTTTATCAGATATTCAATATCAACTTTTCTTTCTTCCAATTCCAAAAGCAATTCCGCCACTTGTTTTTTAGTATTCTTATTACAGGGGGTTTTTGACTCTGTTTTTCTTATCTGTTTTTTTAATTCCTTCAGCTCTTCCCGCCAGAATTTCACAAGCTCTTTTCTGACCTCCAAAGTTTCGACAAGAATCGCCATAACCGCGACGGGAGACTTATTGGAAGCGCCTCTTAGAAAAGTAAAATTTCCCAGTATTAAATCTTCCAGTTCTTGGGCTTTTATTCTGCTGTCTTTTTTAATTTTTACATTCGTCCCGTTCTTCAACCTAAGCAATTTCTTCAGCGAATCCGCCACTATCTTTACCGCATCTGCCTGCGCGGAATTCTTGGGCGAAACAGGCTTGCGTTTTTGGCTTATAATTGCCGCCCGCGTGTCGGCGCTTATGCCTTCTTCTTTAAAGATGGCATTGACACCCGTTTCAGACAGAACAGCATCCGTTCCCGATTCTTTATATAGTTTCTCAGCTTCCTTGATTATAGAAGATACAATATCCCCCGCTTTGCTTATCAAAACATCCCGATTTTTTTCATTCCGACTGATCTCCTCGCAAACTTTGCGCAACTTTTCCTTCCATCCGGCAATAAATTCTTTCGAAGTAGTTTCTATTTTCCCCGTTCTTCCGGAGTCTATCGGTTTCT
>WRHR01000010.1 GCA_009783145.1 Alphaproteobacteria bacterium
ACGCGGCACTCTCCCAGGCTGAGCTACACTCCGACTTGTCCGCAGAACCCTAGGCGAAGGCTGGGCAGGCCGCCATTATGCCTTGCCAAACCGCAAATTGCAAGGGCTTTTTAATTTTTGTCACTCCTGCGCAGGCAGGAGTGGGCCTATAAACTGTAAGGGCGAAATATATTTCGCCCCTACCAATGGCTCGCTTACGCTCGCACTGCATGGGCCCTATTCCCGCCTACGCGGGAATGACAAAAGTTTTTTATAAAAACTTTTATTAAAAACAAAAAACCGCCCAAAGGGCGGATTTTTACATCTGTATGTCTTCGCAGCGCTGGCCGCCGTCTTCCATTATCTTTGTATCGCAGCTTTCCGTCAGCTTGCGGCCGTTCCGCAGTATGCTCCCGCTGCAATCGTTCACAATCGTAGTCGTGCAGACCTTGCATATTCTGTCGGCGCGATTGAATACCGACATAATCGATTGCTGCGTTCCGCCGCCCTGCAGCTTAGCTTCATTGGCTTCAGACTTATTGCTGGTGCTAGCCGCTGCCGTATATGTCGATCCGCCTATGCCTACAGTCAAAGCCTGCATCCCGCCACCAATGCCAGCACCCGAACCTGCACCGGCACCAAGATTTCCTTCGGGGCTTTTCGTTGCACCAGCTCCACCACCAGCACCTCCGCCACCGCCTGCAATCATCTCACTTCCGCCCATAGCAAAAGTAGTGGCATTCATTCCAGCACTTGAAGCACTTCTTGCTCTCGTCCTGTTTCTTTCCATACTGAACGCGCCGCCAAAGTCCACTGTGTTCCTGGATGTCGCGCCGCGCACCAAGTCTCTTGTATCTATGCCTTCGCCAACTATTCTCGCTATAGCGAAAGTTCCCATGCTATCCGACTGCGCCCCGCTGTATCCCAAATCATTGCCCGGAGATTCCCCTGAAAACGGCAGTCTCTGGCACATGTACTCCGCAACATCCGCCGAAGATTCTTTCGTCGCTTTGGCTATCAATTCCGTCAGCTTGGCGTTATAATTATTCGCAACTTTGCGCAACGCGGACTCCGCTATCACCATCTTGGTCTGGTTCAGCAAGTTCGGAAATCTTCCCACCGTCGTATTCGCGCGGCCGCGGTTTCCGCCCGTTACTTGCGATAAATCCCGACCCTCGACGCAGTATTGTATTTGCGGGTCGCTTGAGATAAGAGAAATCGCGCGATTGATGCTGCCTTCGATATTATTCAGCTCGGCGCGTATCGCCTCCATCACGCCGGCGCGGTTCGGTATGCTTATTCCGCCGTTGCGTATCTCGACCTCTCTCATATAATCTTGGACGTCTATGCGCCCGGGATCCAGCCCGTTCATTCCGTCGCCGACCTTTATATTCCCGATAGAGAACATTCCGGTGACTATATGCTGGCTGCCGTTCTTGGTATACGCCAGCGATTGCGTTCCCAAAAATTCGTCGCCAAGATAATTGTCGCATTTCGTCGTGCTGCCGCAGATTTCCAGCATCTTCTTTTCAACCAAGTTTTGGCAGTTATCCAACGCCGCGTTGTCCACATTCAGATAAAATCCCATAAGCATGCTGTCGACTCTGTTCCTGTCGAACCTTCCGTTTTCCTGGCACGCAAGCAGCTTGTCCTGCGGGCAGAGATCATGCAAAAATCTGTAATCCATGCCGATGCACTTGCTGAAATCCTCGCCGCATCTATCCGGAGAGGTATAGCATTCTTTCACCGCCGTCGTGCATGCGTCGACGCGCATCGACGCCAGCTTGTCCTTTACGAACTGCCATATCAGCGATTCCTGGGCGCCAGCGCCGACCTTGGTCATGCGCTCGCACGGCTCCAATTCCACCTTGCAGAATTGGCGCGCCATTTCGGGACGCGCAAGGCATGCGTCCATAGTGTCGACGCCCTTGCCCGCGATGTCTTCCTTGCACGCTTTCTGTATGCAGTTGGAAATGTTGGACAGGCATGATTGGCGCTGCTTGGACTCCGCGTTCAATTCCGCAAGGCGCAAGTCGGGGGCTGCTTCGCGCAGAAAGTCCGGCCATACCAAGTCGCGCACCGCCATGCATTGGTTCAAGATTTTTTCGCAGATGAAGCGCTTGGAATCCAAAATCTCCATCGTGGCGTCAGTGATTTCGTATTTCGAGACATGTTCCGCCTTGCCTTTGCCGCCTTCGTTTTTCTGGTTCTGCATATTCTCGGACGCTATGGAGGACACGCACTTGGTCCAGTCCGCGCCGCAGGCGTCTTCTTCCTGCATGCATTTTTTGAACTCCACCATGCAAGTGCCGCGGTCAAGCTTGTTTGCTTCCTCGAAGCTTTCTTTCAGCGCGGTTCGGACTTCTTTCTGAGCCGACGCAAGCTCTTCGTCCGCCATTTTTTGAGATTTCGAAACCGCGTTTTCAAAAGCCTTGCAGTCCGACTTTATCTGCGTGGAGTACAATTGCGTCAGCATGGTAATGTCTTTTTCGCAACTGTCGGGCATCTGATCCAAACACATTTCGCGCGCGGCGCTGTAAAGCGCGCCACCCGTCTTGGATGCGATATTGTCGATTTCTTGCGAAAATATATCGGTAGAGCCGCCGGCATCGTCCCACATAGACAGCAAATTATTTCGCCGCGCGGAGCGGGAATTGGCCGCCGCTTCGACCGACACCACGTTGCCCTGCGCGTCGTATTGGCGCCCGCCAGTAAAGATAATATCAGCCTGCGCGCCGGCCTGGACTTTTTCAACTTCTACGGTCTTCAGCCTGTTTGCTTCGTCCAATTGCTTTTGAATTTTCGCAAGCGAGTCCTCGAACTTTTTGTTCTCGTCGCTGCAAAGGCAAGTGCCCCCAGATTCATTGTCCGAGATGCAGAACTGATCCATGCATCCGAAATAAGTATCATAGCATTCGGCCTGGTACAGCCCGCTGGGCGCGGACTTGGCGCGTACGGTTGTGGCGTTGTTCAGCACGCTGACCGTCTTCGGCTTCGCCGCCACTGCAGCTTCGGCGCTGCCGATTGCGCCGACAATAAATAACGAACAACAAATCATAAATATTTTTTTCATTTCTCTCTCCAACACGGGCATCGTCATTCCGTTATATCTTATTTATCTGGATTGCCGCGTCGTCTTTCGGACTCCTCGCAATGACAATTTATACCGATTTGTCATTGCGAGCGTAGCGAAGCAATCCAGTAATATAGCCTCTCTACATATTTACATCTTCGCATACTTCGACTTCCTGAGGGAACAGCTCGCGCCCGCCGGACGCATATCCCATGGCAACGCCGCCCGCAGCGCCAACTACGCCGCCAGCCAACGCGCCCCATCCGCCCAGCATGGTTCCCGCGCCAACGCCGCCGGCAAGTCCCCCGCCCATGCCTTTCAGCGCGCTGGTCCATTCGCCTTCGCCGCCGACTTCGGTAATAACTTGGACGCGGCATACATGGCAGTTGCTAAGCGACGGCTCGAAGCTGCTGGTCTTTATAAAGGTGAAATTATTCCTCGCCACTATATCCGCGATTTCACTCTTGTTCTTTCCTTTCAGCGATATAGGCTGAATATTGGGCCGAGTTTCCGGCTTGTACAATTCTTCCTCGCACTTTTTGCGCTTGGTTTCCAAGTCCGCGTTGCGGACAAGTTCTATCTGTTTCGATTCAAGCTCTCGCAACGCTCTGTTCTCCGCGCTGATTTCGGCAAGCATTCTGGTGCTTTGGAAAATCGAGTCGCCCATGCTGGCGCGTCCCGCCGGCTTTTTCGCATCCGCGCATGCACCGATTGTCGATTCCTTACGCAGAGTTTCAAATAGCTTCGCAACCTCGGCACGCGCGTTTTCGCGGACCTTGTTGCGCAATGTCAACAGAGCGGCCGCATCCTTGGGCGACTCGGTCAAAGTCGCGATATTCTCATCCAGCGGCAGGCATGCCATATCCGTCCCGCATATGCGCCCCAGCTGCTCGGTGAAATAGTTCGCGCACCCGGTCAGCATCTGATAGTCGATCTGCATTATCGCCGCGTTCGAGATAGTGCTGAAAGTTTTGGAATCCTGGCTTTTGCATGACGGGAACATGGACTGCGGGCACATGCTCATAATATGCGCGGTGGTCTGACCCAAGCACTCGGGCTTCGTGAAATCTTCGCCGCACTTGCTTTGCAGGCACTTGTCTATGTCGTTCTGGCAGAATTGTATCGACAGGAAAGCCAGCTTGTCGTTCATAGAAGCCCTGATTCCGGGAATTATAGTATCGCATTCGTTGATAATCGGACATATTCCGGCTGCGACATTGACATTGGTCAAGCAGGTGGAATCCGTGGCCTTAGAGCATCCGTCTTCCAAGCACATCTGGATTTTCGCCATGCAGTTCTGCCGTTTGAATTTGTCGGCGTACTTCGCAGCTTCGGCCAAAATCATTTCCGATTCCGCCTTCCAGTCATCCAGAACGTATTTCTTCGAGGCCATGCACTGGTCAAGAATATTTTCGCAAGCGCTTGCGCGGCGCTGCAATAACGAGGGGTCCAGGCAGTTCTCGAAGTTCGCGCCGCATCCGCCCTTGTCGGCGATGCAGGAACGATAAGCCAACAGGCATTCTCCGCGGTTGTACTTGTTCGTGGTATCCAGCATTTCAAGACGCGCGGTGCGCACTGCCTTTTCTGCGATGGCCTTGTTCTGCTCGGCCGCGCGCTTTTGTCCGTCCAGGAAAGTGCTGAACGCTTTGCAGTCCGCGGTGATCATGCGCGAGTAAAGCGTTTCCTCCATATTCGCGTCCTTGCCGCAAGCCTCCAATCTTTCCGCGCAGCCCTGCATCGCCATAGAGTGCAGATAGTCGCCGATTTCGTTGTCCTCGTCCAGTCCGCCCCCCGACTCGGTGCCGCTGTTAAGCCAAGCCATCAGGTCGATGCGGCTGCGGCTTGCCTTTTCGCTTGTGCCGAAAATCAGCAGGGCTTTGGCGCCCAGTTTTTCCTTTTCAACGCCTTCGCCGAATAACTTCTCGGCCTCGGCCTGAATATCGTTTATCGCTTTGATTTTTGGTTTGGAGTTTTCGATCGTATTGCTGCAAGCGCAACGCCCGCCTTCGGATTCATCCAACAGGCAGAACTGATCCATGCAATCGCGGAATTCTTCGCGGCATGTGGCGCTGTTTTGGGGCACAGGCGCGGCCGGCTCGGCGACGGCTGGCACGACCGCCGGCGTTGTCGCGGTCGATGCGGGCGTGGCCACCACGGTTGCGGAACCTGCGGGCTTAGGCACGCCCGAGGCCATATTCGGCGCGCGCGCCGCGGCCATGGAAACTCTGGCCGCGCTGGCGGCCCTTTCGGCGCCGACCGCAGGCAAGGCAAAAATTACAGCGAACGCAAATGCGAAAAGTTTTCTCATCCCCTATCACTCCTATATGATTATATTTTATCAGAGAAGCGCTGTGTAAACAACGAAAAAATCGTCGCACAGGCGACGATTTTTTCAATGACCAATGACTAATTACTAATGACCAATCAATAAGTATTCGCCGACCAATTAGTCATTAATCATTGGTCATTTGTCATTAGTCATTTGGTACAGCCGCAGGCTGTGCCAGCTCCTGCTGCAGTTCGCTGACCGCGGGACGGTTGGCGGACTTGGACGAGACCACTGCCAACGCTCCGCATAAAATAAAGAAAATCACCGCCAGAATCGTCGTGGTCTTGGTCAGGAAGTTTCCGGCAGACGCCCCCGTCAGCGCGCCTCCGAACATGGACGCCGCAGAGCTGCCCGACATTCCGGAGCCCTCGGACTTTTGCAGCAGAATCACGCCGATCATCATAACGGCGACGATAACAAGCATAACCAGCAAAATAGAAAACATTAGAAATCCTTTATTTTTCGCCGGAATATACTCGCAAATATCAAAATATGCAAGGTTTTTTTTCAAATTTACGATTTACGAATTACGATTTGCCGGGAGTAAAATCGTAAATCGTAAATCTATTTGAAATAATTCCCAATTTTTATTATTATACACCGAAATATCAGTGCCTAATTCGTGCCCTCGAAAAAATATCTTGACCAAAACGTCTATGAGGCGGCAGCCGAGCGGATGGACCACATCTTCAGAAATTTCGAAAAAGTCTACGTCTCGTTCAGCGGAGGCAAGGACAGCGGAGTCTTGCTGAACCTGATCATAGACTATATGCGCCGGCATAAAATCAAAAAGAAAGTCGGCGTTCTGTTCATAGATCTCGAAGGGCAATACAAGCTGACCATAGATTATATCATATCGATTCTGACGCAAAACGCGGACTTGTTCGAAGTCTTTTGGTGCTGCCTGCCGCTGAACCTGCGCAACGCCGTCAGCGTGTTCCAGCCGTTCTGGACGCCGTGGGAGCCCGCTCAGAAAGACAAGTGGATTCGTCCCCTGCCCGATTTTCCAGGCGTAATAACCATACATAACAATCCGTTCCCGTTCTTCAGAAAGCATATGGAATTCGAAGATTTCATCCGCGACTTCGGCGTATGGTACGCCCGCGACGCAAAAACCGCATGTCTCGTCGGAATCCGCAGCGACGAGTCCTTGAACCGATTCCGCACCATCGCGCTGAAAGAAAAAGGCATGCTCAGCAACCTGAACTGGACGACGAAGATGACGGGCGCGGCGCAGCTTTACAACTGCTATCCGATTTACGACTGGACGACGGGAGATATCTGGGTTGCCAACGCCAAATTCGGCTGGCCGTACAACCGGCTTTACGACATGTTCTACAAGGCGGGCGTGCCGCTGTCCAAGCAGCGCATCTGCCAGCCGTACGGAGACGACCAGCGCATAGGGCTGAACCTGTTCAGGGTAATCGAGCCCGAAACCTGGGCGCATGTGGTAAATCGCGTGTCCGGCGCGAACTTTGGCAATATATATTCGGGCAACAGCATCTTGGGATACCGCAATGTGAAGCTGCCCGAAGGACACACTTGGCGCAGCTATACGAAAATGCTGCTGGCGACATTGCCCGGCGAGACGGCGGCAAATTATCGCGAGAGGTTTATAAAATTCGTCCGCTATTGGAACCGCACCGGATGCGCGGTTAGTGGCGGAACCTGGCTCCCGCCCGAGGCGTCCGTATCAAAGAATTTTTCTTCGCGCGGCACACGCGGAAAGCCCCTGGTGGTATATCGCGGAATTCCGGATTCCATCCCCGCGCGGCTGGAAGCCAAGAAAGTCGCGCCCACCTGGCGGCGCATGGCGATTTGCATTCTGAAAAACGACCAGCTATGCAAAAGCTTGTCATTCACGCAAACCAAAAGACAGCGCGAAAGAATGAAAACGCTGTTGGAAAAATACGGCAAGTTATAAAGGATAAGTTATAAGTTATAAACTTTGCAGTTGCGCCGAACTTTTATAACTTATAACTTATCCTTTATAACTTGTTAAAGGACACTATCAAATGAAAGAGAAAACACAAAAATACAATAGTCCTGTGTACAACATAAAAAGCGTGCCTGTGGAAAAGCTGCGCGCGAACGAGTACAACCCGAATCGGGTCGCGCCGCCGGAAATGAAGCTGCTGTACGATTCCATAAAGGAAGACGGATATACCATGCCGATCGTGGTTTACTATCACGAAAAAGACGATATGTACGAAATCGTGGACGGGTTCCATCGGTACTCGATAATGCTGCAATACCCGGATATTTACGAGCGCGAGGGCGGACTGCTGCCTTGCAGCGTCATAGAAAAGCCGATAAGCGAGCGCATGGCGTCGACCATCCGGCACAACCGCGCGCGCGGCACGCACAACGTGGACTTGATGAGCAACATAGTGGCCGAGCTTGCGGACATGGGAAAAACGGACAGATGGATAGCGCAGCATCTGGGCATGACCGAAGACGAGATTTTAAGGCTGAAGCAAATCACAGGGCTGGCCGCATTGTTCGAAGGCGAAGAATTCTCGCAAAGCTGGACGGTTTAGGTGTTCCCCTCCTGTGGAGGGGTGGACGTGAGCGAAGCGAGCGGACGGGGTGGTTTGTTTAATTCCGTATAGTACAAGAACCACCCCGGCGCTTCGCGCCACCCCTCCACAGGAGGGGAACCGATGCACGAGATTTTTATTTTTTATAACTTTTTATTCCATAAAAAATTGTAAAAGGTTATTGACAAATCGAACGATTAGTGATATAAATCTTATAGACAAGGGGTTTATAATGGCTCACCAGACAAAAATTACGGACGGGGATTATGACGGCGCGCGCGAAGTGACCGTTGCCTGCAACGGCTGCGATTGCAATCACAAAGACTGCATAATGCATAGGGCGATCGGCTATATGGCGAACCTCTCCAAAGGCGACGAGGTGCTGTTGGATCCAGACACGAAATATCCGTATCTATACAGGCTGCGGTCTTGGGATGTTCGCAGCGGCACCGGAACGGCCCTTACGTTCGACGGGATGGTCAGATGCATGCAGAATATGAGTGACGCCTGCCCGAAACATAGAGAGCCAAACACAGAGGCGATCCTGAAGCATGGCCATCTAATCGAAACCATGCAAAATATCCAAGAAGCTTTCATGCCGAATGCGATAGTGATTACCAACGGTTTTTATTCGCAAACCATTGCCGGTCTTTGCATAAAAGTCCGCAGCGGCAATAACTGCCTGGTATTTCAGACAATTGAAAATGACAAGAAGAATCCGCGGAAAACCGACGAAGGGTTCAAGGTCGACGCCAGCAGAACATATATTCAAGTTCTGGTGATGCAAGCGGAAAGAAGTTGCGTCCAATGCAAATCGGGCAATGGGATATAAAAAAAGTTGTATAGTGTAATTCGAAAAATAAAAAACCGCCCCCGGAACCCGGGGGCGGTTTTTTTAAATCTAAATTTCTATTTCCTGTATACCGAGTAACACTTGCGACCGCGCCTGCTGTTTTTTATATTCTGTCGCATCCGCCGCAAGCTCTAAAATTTTTTGAATCTCTTTTCCCATTTCAATCTTTCTCTCCGCGTCAATAGGTCTTTTTGAATCCGTATATTCTTTCAGGTTTTTTGCCCGGAATCGTATATTATCTATCGCGGATTCATAATCGCGAATAATTTTATCGCGTTCTTCATTTTTAACTTCTGCCGCTGCAGCGGCAAATTTCTCTTTGTTCATTTCCGAAACTCCTGTTCTGCATTTTTTATAGCATAGTTTTTGGGAAAAGTGTACAAAAAAATTTGGGGGAAATCTGAAAAAATGGCGCGCCCACAAGGATTCGAACCCTGAGTCTTCTGATCCGTAGTCAGATGCTTTATCCAGTTAAGCTATGGGCGCTGGCCCGGGTCCCGGCGAAATCGTAGATTTCGTTGGGTGGGTATCGCGATACTATACATTACATTTACAAAAACGCAAGATTTTTTATTCCGGCAAAGCGCCCGGCCCGGGCGCGGTGCGGTTACGCTCGGCATAGACTATCCGGCCTTTGTTCAGGTCGTACGGAGTCATTTCCACGCGAACTTTTTCGCCCACGTTTACCCAGATGCGAGACTTGCGCATCTTTCCCGACACGGTCGCCAGAATCTCGTGCCCGTTTTCAAGCTTCACGCGGAACATGGTGTTCGGCAGCTTGTCCTCCACCGTTCCGTTAAAAGTTATCACATCGTCTTTTGCCATAAGAGCCCTTTTGTTGCTTGGCGATTTTATACGCCCTGCCTCAAGAAATCAAGTCATTTCCCAAAATGCTGCAGTTTTTTCTGCTGGGATATCGCGTACATGCTATCGAATACGCTATTCGCGTCCGATGTTGTGGCCGGGAATCCGGGAACAGGCGCGCCCGTTATATAATCGCGCGCGCCGTTCAACGCTATTATCCTGTCGGGCAAATCCTTGGGCGCGGCGTTGCACTCTATATGATATTCCGGCCACGCATAGCGCTTGCCATAGCACTTGCCGCCCTGAAGCGCGATAACCCAGCCGTCGGGCGCTAAATCCAAGCACTTTGGCTGCGCGCTGGCGTTCAACAGCATAATTTCTCCGTTCGCCAATCTTTCGTCGCCTCCGCCGAGGGCGCCGGCGCAAAACACATTGACCCAGCCGCCGTTAACCATCGCCTGCGAGCCGTTGTTTCTGGTCTGTCGCGCACCCCAGCACTTTGACACCGAGTCCAAAGAAACCAAGTCGAAATCCGAATTCACTTGGCCGGATGAGATTTGGGATTTCGTCATAGGCTGCGGCTGGTCCGCCGACGATCCCCCGGCCAGCGCGCCGCCGCAAACCAGCTTCAGCCCCCAGCAAAGCGCGCCGGTGTCCCAAAGCTGCGCGTCGAATCCGGTTCCCATAGACGGATAGCACTTATTCGGATCCAGCCGGCAGATAGTAGGCTGAGTCCACCAGTCCGCGGCGTTTGCGGTGGATATAAGAAGCAAACTTGCAAACGCAAATCCGCCGAACGATCTCATTATTTTTTTCATTGTGTTTCTCCTGTTAAGTTTGTTTTTTATCCCCCCGGTGTGGTGGTCGTGGTTGTAGTAGTTGTTGTTGTACTTCCCGTCCCCGTACCCGTTCCCATGCATGCGGCACCTGCTCCTATGCAAGTTCCATAGCAGGCGTTAAAACCTGTTTTGCATTTGCAGTACTTTGCCGCGCAATTGTTACCCTCGGGCAATCCCTGACCTGTGCATATTGTGCTCCATTCGGCATTCGCATCGCACGGCCAGCATCTGCCCCTATCTACGGAATTATCTTCGTAATTTTGCGGGATGCCGAAAGAGTTGGCGGGACACTTGCAATACGCGCGGTTTTCTTCGGAACCAGTACTGACGAAAGTGGACCATATGCATCCGCCCATTCCTTCCGGAGGGGCATCAGTCTTCACATCTCCGGGATATCTGCACTTGACGGTATCCACAAGCGCTTTGACAGAGCCACCAGAAGTCGCGGGGCATGTTATCTCCATACACCCGTCAGGCGGGTTGTTCTCGTTTGCTATCTCATTAGGCTTGCAACACTGCTTAACGCCCTTATCATCAAGCCACGCGTCGCCCTGGATTACGCAATACGGCGCGACGCATACGCCCCAGCCGTCGGATGCCGCCACCAGATCGATATAAAGCCTTATATTGGATTTCGAGCCGACAACATCCAGCCATTCGCCCGAATACCTTTCGCATTCCGATTTCAACACCGTTCTCATCTCATACAGGATCGCGTCGAATACTCTGTTCACCGCCCCCATTATGTTTGCCGGCAGCGGCTCGCCCAAATCCGCGCGGACGCAGTTTTCGCGCGCGTAATTCGCCAGCAGCTCAAACACCGAGCCCGCCTGTTCCGGGCAGCCCCCGCGCAGATAGCAATCATACGAACCGGGATTGCGGACTCGGCATGAATAAGGATAAGAATGCGCAAGATCGTTCGTAACCGCGCAGACTTCGCGGATATACTTGTCCAGGCTTTCTTCGCAATTCTCGAATATCTTGCTGCTGCCGACATCGCGGACGAACGTCAGCAAGGCTTCCAACCCGGGCGGCCCGCCGCCGAATATATAGGCGCATGTCTCTATCTTGTCCCGGCAAAGCGCGTCCGCGGTTCCGATCGATTGGCCGATTATAAGCTGCTCGTCCATATTTGCGAAGTTCCGCAATTGCTCGGTCTTCTCGTCATAGCATTGGTTGACGGCCGACATGCATTCGTCGCGGACCTGCTTTACGCGCGCCTGCTGAGTCTGATAAATTTCTATTATCGCCTGGCGCTTGAACTCCTGCCAAACATCGTCCGCGATATCGCGGCAGGTGTCCAGGCCGCGCTCGGCCGCGGATTTCTGATTGTTCAGCTTCGTTACCAAAAGCTGGTTGACGTTAAGCGTCAAAATATCCCCGTCCAGCGACAACTGACTTTCAAGCTTGAAAAAGTCGGGGCTGTAAATCGGCTCGCCCGTGTTATAGTCCAGGTACAGGCCGGTCACGTCCAAGCAATGCACATAATTCTTTCCGCAGGATATGTCGCTGGTGATGTCCTTGCGCACTTGCGCGATGCACTCGTTGATAGCGGTGGAATTATGAGCGTTATAATTTTCCAGCCGCGCGATATCCATTTCGCGGCCACTCGCGCGCACAGCGGCGGCAGCCGTCGTTTTCTTGCCTGCAATCGCTGCGGAGACAGTGTTGCAATCCTGTTCTATATACATCCCGTACGCCGACACCACCATGTTCAAAGTCGCGCTGCGCGGGCAGTATCCGGCCACCATTTCCATGCACTGCCCATGCACCAGGTTGTACAGATGCTCGCCCTCCATGCTGGCGATGTCCGCGCCGCCGATGAAATCCGGAGTAGACCATATCGCGCCGATGTCGCCGGCAATGTCCGTCCTGCCCGCGGTGGAAAGAGACTGCGCCTTCGTCGTGCCCAGGACCGCGGAAATCCCCGCAAGTTTTTGCGCGCTTTCCGACTTGTCTTTGGCAAGGGTGCTTTCGCCTTCGGTCGCGCGCAAGGACGCGGCGACTTCTTTCGCGGTTTTCGAAACCGCGTCTATGTTATAGTCGGCGAAATTCTGCAAGGATTCTTTTGTCTGGGCGACTTTGCGTTCCATCTCGCGCAGGCCGTTCAACCGGGACGAGCAGATGCAGCGCCGATAAGTATCGCTCGCGCCCGCGCAGAATTGATCCATGCAAGTGAAATAAGCGTCGCGGCAAGTATTGTACTCGCCGCTCATCGACGCGCCGGTCGGCGCGATGGTCGCGCGGGCCGCAACTGGGGCGCGCGCCGGGCTGGCGGCGGCTGCGCGCGCGTTGGTCGGCGCGCTCCGGATGGCCGCGCTGCTATCGCGGGCGGGGGTATTAACGGCGGAGCGAACCGCCACTTGCGGGCTTGCGCTTCGCGCCGAGACACTCGTCGCGGTTGTCCGCGTGGCAGTGCCTCGAACGGCTTCACGCGCGGCAGGCGTTGCATTACGCGCCGCTGCTTGCTGCGTAGCGGCACGCGGGGATTGCTGGATTTGTTGATTAGCGGCGGTTGCCGCAGATACGGAAAACACAGGCGCCATGCCAAAGACGACGCAAATCAGCCCGCAAAAACCTAAAATTTTGCGCAATTTTTCCCTTGAATTTCCTTGTTTTAATTCTACATTATTTATACGACCCAACGCAAGGGCAAATCCGAGCTAAAACTCGCGAATCGGAAAATTCGATGTTATAATGGGTTTACCGATTAGCAATTAGCAATTAGCAATTAGCAATTATTAGTGTTGCAATTGTGGAAAAGTTGGTTGCTCTGAAAACAAACAAAGGAAAATATTTGGCGATTTGGCACACAGCATGAAGCGGAAACAACTGCTAATTGCTAATTGCTAATTGCTAATTATTTGCGACGATAGGAGCAAATGAAATGTCATTAATTCCAATGGTTATCGAAGAATCCCCGCGGGGCGAGCGCAGTTTCGACATTTACAGCCGGCTGCTGCGCGACCGCATAATAATGCTTCAGGGAGAAATTAACGCGCAAATGGCGAATACCATCATCGCGCAGATGTTGTTCTTGGAATCGGAAAATCCGAACGCGGATATATCGTTGTATATCCAAAGCCCCGGCGGAGAGGTATCCGCAGGCTTTGCAATTATGGATACCATGCTTTATATCAAATCAAATGTTTCAACCATCGGCATGGGGATGGTCGCATCTTTTGGATCGGCTCTTTTGGCGGCGGGTGAAAAGGGGAAACGCTTCGCTCTGCCCAACGCCAGCGTTATGATACATCAGCCTTGGGGCGGCACAAGAGGCCAAGTTACGGATATGGAAATACAACTGGCGCAAATCCAAAAAGATAAAAAGAAATTGACTTCTTATATGGCTGAATTTACCGGCAAAACCGAAAAACAATTGCATGACGCGATGGAGCGTGACAACTACATGTCCGCCGAGGAAGCTCAAAAATTCGGCCTTATTGATGAAGTGATGGTGAAAAAGGTTTAAATTATTTAACTGGATTGCCGCGCCCTTCGGGCTCGCAATGACAATTTATACCGATTTGTCATTGCGAGGCAAAGCCGAAGCAATCCAGTAAATGGAGCATATCAAATGTCCGAAAATGAAAACAAAAAAGAAAAACCGGCGCAAATCTGCAGCTTTTGCGGCAAGCAAATGCACGAGGTCAAGCGCCTTGTATCCGGCAAGAACGTCTGCATCTGCGACGAGTGCATTAATCTCTGCAACGATATTCTCGCGGACGACGACAAGCAGAAAATTACGCAGGAAGCGTCCGCCCTGCCCACTCCTGCCAAGATTTATAAAATCTTGAATGAGTACGTAATCGGCCAGATCGAGGCAAAACGCACGCTGGCGGTCGCGGTCTATAACCACTACAAGCGCCACAGCGCGGGCCTGCGCAGCGATGTCGAGGTACAGAAATCCAATATCCTGATGATTGGCCCGACGGGAACGGGAAAAACCCTTTTTGCGCAGACTTTGGCGCGAATACTGGACGTGCCGTTTGCGATTGCGGACGCCACGACGCTTACCGAGGCGGGCTATGTCGGCGAAGACGTGGAAAATATTCTGACGCGGCTGGTTCAGAATGCTAATTTTGATATAGATCGCGCGCAGCGCGGAATAATTTACATCGACGAGATTGATAAAATCGCGCGCAAAAGCGAAAATCCCAGTCTCACGCGCGACGTTTCCGGCGAAGGCGTGCAGCAGGCCTTGCTAAAATTGATTGAAGGGACGGTTGCGAACGTATCGCCACAGGGCGGCGGGCGCAAGCATCCTGGGGAGAGCACATTAAGCCTGGATACCGGCAAAATATTGTTCATCTGCGGCGGCGCGTTTGATGGCCTTAACAAAATCATCGCGGCGCGTTTGAACGAGCGCGCGGGCATCGGCTTCGGCGCGACAGTCGTCAGCAAAAAAGACCGGTTGGAAAAAACAAAATTAGCCGATGTACAGCCCGAAGACCTGGTCCGATTCGGAATCATACCGGAATTAATTGGAAGACTGCCGGTTATTACGGCGCTGACCGAGCTGGACGAGGATGCATTGGTGGAAATCCTGACCAAGCCGAAAAACGCGATAGTGCGGCAATATCAAGCCCTTTTGGAAATGGAAGGCGTAAAGCTGGTTATCAAAGACGACGCGCTGCATGCGATTGCAAAAAAGGCGCTTGCGCGCAAATCCGGAGCGCGCGGATTGCGGTCGATACTTGAAAAATTGTTATTGCAGCCGATGTTTGACGCCCCCGACCGGGATAACCTGGCCGAGATAGTAATAGATTCGGATGTAGTGGAAGGCAAAAAACCGCCGGTCGAGATAATTGCGAAAGCGAAAAAAGCGGCTTAAAATCGCATCGAAAGATGCGATTTTATTTTTTCATTGCTTTGCAATGAAAAAGATTGTCACCCCGGCGCAGGCCGGGGCAGGTCTTTAAACCGCGACGCTTTAGCGTCGCCAACATTGGTCGCGCAAAGCGCGACGTTTCATGGGCCCACTCCGGCCTACGCCGGAGTGACAAGAAATTAAATGTTTGAAAATCCCCCAAAAATCACCCCGAAAACCCAAAAAAATACTTTTTTGACAAAACCACTTGACAAATCGATTTTATGTAGTATATTGATTGCATAACAACTAACAATAGGAGGCTTGTTATGACAGATCAGGAAAGAATTGAACAAGAATTGCAGGACCAGGATCAGCAGGATCAAGGCGGCAAGAAAAATAAAAAACAAAGGAAACCGATACCTGCGATAGTGTGGGTTGGAAGTGCGGCGGCGCTTGCCCTCATACTCGCCATAGTCGGTATCAGCAAGGCCGGCGGCGCCAAGAAAGCGGCCGATGCCGCGGCAGCGGAAGCTGGAAAGGCTAATACCGAAATTAAGAAAATCGGAGGCCAAGTAACCGAAATAGCCGAAGGAATAGCTGCCCGTGATAGCACTATTCTGAAGCTTCAGGAAGGCCAGGCGAAGATTACCGAGGGCGTAAATGGATTGGTTGAGGTGGTTACAGAACTCAAAGAAGCTCATAACGAACACGTTACTAACCATCCTTGCGGTAAGAAATCCGGCAACGGTAGCGGCAACTCCGGTAACGGTGCCGGCACTGGTAATGGTACTGGCAACGGCGCTGGTAACAGCGCTGGCAATGGCGCTGGCGACGGGATCAATATCCACAACGAGAACAAGGTTATCGTTGGCGATGTCAAGGAAGTGGCCGTACCCGGCACGGACTGCTATATCAAAATTATAGCGCCTGCGGCGAAAAACCAACGCTAAATAAAAAACGAAACGAAAAATCCGCCGAGTGGCGGATTTTTTCATTGCTGGATTGCCGCGCCCTGCGGGCTCGCAATGACAATTTGGTGTTCGTTCAGGGGCCAGGTGCCCTATTCTACTCCACATTGTCATTGCGAGCGAAGCGAAGCAATCCAGTAGATAAAGCATTCATATTTTTTATTGCCCAAGACACGCCCCTGCCCTATTTTGACAAATCCGCACCGCATCCTAACAAATTGCTTGACAAACAGCTGTTTTATACTATATTAGGACTATAACCAAATAACAAGGAGGACAAAAATGTCTGAAAAAAACAACAAACTCAACTGGGGCGGCATAGTGGCCATTGTTACGCTCGTCGGCGGTGTTGTGACCGCGATAATATTCGGCGGCAAAATTTCCAATGCGCTCAGCACTGCTCGAAATGCCGATGCAACCGCCAACGGTCTGAAACAACAGGTAGATTTGAATACAAGCAATATTGCGATCAATGCAAGCAATATCGCGTACTTGGATTCCGTGACCACGGCTGATAAAGCCACGGTGTGGGCGACCATCGACACTTTGAAAGCCAACAACAGATCTCTGCAAAGCCAAATCAAGGCCAATAATGCAAAGAATCTTGCGGCTTTGAATGAGCTTGGCACCAAAGTGACCGCGCTTAGCACCGTCAAAACCGACACGACCGATTATCAAGTCGTGATCCTTAAGCTTTCCGACGGCCTGTTGACGCTTGAAGAAAACACGGATTCAAGATTGAAAAAGCTGGAAGCAACCGGCAGCGGAAATGGTGATGACGGCAAAAAAGACGAAGAAAACGAAGCCTTGGACAATCTTGTTAAAAAAGTTAAAGACTTGGAAAATATGCATACGACGAATAAAAAAGGTCAGATTATACACACCAAATAAAAAAACCGCGCCAATGGCGCGGTTTTTTTATCTTTACCGTCCTGTGACATCATCCTCTTTATCCGTAATGGCCCGCTGACAATTCCGGCGGTATTCGGACAGCTTGCTGTTCTCTATGCAGATGCTGCCGCTGGGCGTGCATGCGTTCGCTATCAGCTTCGGAGTCGTCGCGGTGCCCAGCTTCAGATTTATGCTGGCCTCGGCGCACTGGCGTATGTCTTTCAAAGTTCCGCAAGCGTTCCTCCATCCGGCGCAATCCGTAACCATCGCGGTCGGCATAATGGTATCCGGCAGGTTCAGCGCCCACTTCACATAGAAATTTTTCAAGGAATCTATGTTTCCGCTTTTGTTGAACGCCACGCGGTCAAGGTCGTCGCCGATGCGGCAGTTGATGTTGTTCTTTTCAACGAACGCGGTTATGGCGGTGGCCAACCCACCGACGGCCAAGCCCGTCGCCGCGCCGATCAGCGCGCCTTTGCCGGCATTAGACATGCCTTTCTTTTCAGGTTGTACCTCGACATAGCCCAACGCGGTTCCCAATCTGTCCACTTCTCTCTGGAACGTTTCCGGGCCGACGCAATCCCTGTTCGGCGAAACGCAGAAGAAGTCTCTTTCTCCGCCGCCCTTCATCACAATATTAAGCGATTTGAAAGACGGGCACTGGTCGGCGCGCGAGGCATCGTTTTCATTAGCCATAACGAATTCCTCGAACGCTTTCAATGCGGGCTCTACCTTCCCTGCATACTCCGTGTTTCTGGCAAGCTGCTGCGCCATTTTCAAAGTTTCTTTCAAAAGCTCGTTATACGGAACCGACGAGTTGGCCGCGTACATATCCGCATACGCTTGCGCTACTTTTTGCATAAACGCGCCGCACAGCTGCGCATCGCCGGCACTGGCGCAGAACCCGATGAAGTTCCCCAATGTGGAGCGCCCGGCGTCGCAGTATTGATTCAGGTCTCTCATACCCTGCACCAGATTCTTCACGTCTTCGAACTTGTTGTAAAGGTCTATCACTGCCTGGCACTGAGGTTTGGTTATTACCGGACCGGACGCGGGTATCGGGGTGTCAAGGTATTCGTTCAAAACGCCCAGTCTGCCGCCTTCGCGCAAGTCTCTTGACAGCTTTTCTAAGTTCTTGTCGTTGCCGCAGAATGTCTGGCGGCTCTGTTTTTTATCCACTCCTGCGCCGATGCCCCATCCCAAAAGCGCACCTGCAACTCCGCCGACCGGTATCGCGAACGCGGCCGCAGATCTGGTCTGGCGCATCAGGCCGAACTCGAATAGATCTTTATTGCAGGTAAAGTTGCTTCCCGCGGGCTGCCATATTTCCGCCTTTTGCTCTTGGTTGCCGATAGTGGTAAAGAACCACATGCTGTTGGAAATCAACTGGTCCTTGTTATACGCCGCGATGCGCACAAGGCATTCGCCGGCCGTAGCATCCCAGCGCGCGTAATGCCCGCGGTTGCCGTCATAATTAGAGTCTGTATTGATTTCGACGCCCATAGGATTATCCTTGGCGCCGCCTTGATTGTTATAAGCGCTTATGCCCTGCTGATATTCGCCGGCCACAGAATTATTCGCTCCCACGGCAGCAAACGATTTCCCGAACGTATTCCTATCCAGCAGCAGGCAGGTGTTTTCCGCTTGGAACGGCGTCAGGCCCGTCTTGCGCAGCACGAACGAGTAATACGCCGGCTGAATCACGCGCGAGTTAAAGTCGATCCACACGTCCGACGAGCCGTTGTAAATATCTATGTTCGCGACGCAATAATCGACCACGGTCTGACAAAGGCTCATCCCGTTCATAATGGAATGGCGCAAGTCCGAATTGAAAAGGTCGTTTATGCCATGCGGCAGCCCGCCCCCGTTAACGCACGCCAACAGCGCGTCCATGCAATCGTCAACTGTATAGGTCGGCTTTTTCTCTTCTTCTTCATCCCCGCCGCCATTCGCCGTGCACGGCCCCCAAGTTCTGTTGCCGAGACATGTCTGCGTTCCCGGCTTTCCGTCCGCAGTAGTGCAAGGCCGCGTAGAGCCGGGCAAGCACCCAAGGCACGCGCCGTCTTCGCAGCTGTTCGGGCCGCTGGTGGGGATATTCGGCCAAGTCTGATTGGCGCCCAAATTGCCGCCGATGACGCCGCCGATTCCGCCGGGCATGCTGGGCATTCGCGCCTGAGTTGTCATAACTCCGGCGCCGCGACTATTCTGCGCCTGCGCAGCATCCGCGTTCGGCGCAACAAAACTAAAGCAAACGGCAATTGCCGCAAAGCCCAGAAATCCGAGTATTTTACGCATATTCTCTTCCTTTTTTTATAAATCCCATCTTATGATATTATATCATATATCCGGCTGGATAAAAATGTTTTTTAACTATCTTTATATCGTGTATCCTCGTTTTCGAGCGCGGGGGGAAACCGCAATAAACAGCTTGACAAAAAGTATACAGCTCGCTATAATATTGACAAATGGCAGATGCGAAAAAAAAATCTTTTATTGCTTCCAAAAACTTCCTGTTATGGACGGGATGGTATTTTGTCGCGTCTTATTTGATTTTCTTAGGTTTTTTCGGCTTTAACCTGCTGTCGCCCGCGGCCTGGCAAAAGATTCCGAATATCGCGCTTCATGGCTTTGGCGGGCTGACGTTCGGCATGGCGCTGATCGCATGGATTCCGATCTGGCTGGCGGGAAGCATGGCAATCGCTAAGACCGGAAAGCCGATATTGTCCTTTGCAAAGAAAGAAGAGCCGAAAAAAGAGGTCGAAGAAGAAAGCGCGCCGCAAGAAAAACAGCCGGAAATAAATTTCCCCGACGCAATGCCTGAAGAAATGCGCGTGCCTTATGCGCGGATGATGCGCGGTCAGCTTGCGCGCGGCGCGATGGATTGCAAAGTAATCCAGAAAAACGACAAAGCGGCCGCCTTGTCCGCAGAATGCAAAGAAACCGCGCCCGCCTCCGCCAAGGCTATGGCGGGCAAGCCGGAAGAAGAAATGATGCTGCCCGACAGCTTTGATATGGAAACGCCCGACAGCGGCAATGTTCCGCAATTCCGCGAGATCACATTCGGCGATCCTTTGCCCGCGCCCGACATTCCGGCAAGCGCGCAAGAAATAAAAATAGAAACCCGCAAAGGCAAAAAATTTGCGATTGCGACTCATGACGATCCGGACTTTTGGATTGCCGATTCGGAAAATTGGTTTGCGACAGGAAAGCAAAAGCCTTCTCCGGTGGAAACCGCGATCGCTGCCGCCGCGGAAAACGATGCGACGCCGGTATTGCTGCTGGCCTCGGAAAATATAATGGACCTGGACGCGCAGCGCAAAAAATGGGTTGCTGCCGGCGTGGTCGTGGTTAAGGATTTGGAAGAGTTATAAAAGTTGCAACGTGGTATTCCCCTCCTGTGGAGGGGTGGATGCGAGCGATAGCGAGCAGACGGGGTGGTTCGTTTAATTGTTCGTAGATTACAAGAACCACCCCGCCCGCTCCGCGGGCACCCCTCCACAGGAGGGGAATACCAGCACGACCACATTGCCACCAAAATAAAAAACGCGGCGAAAGCCGCGTTTTTTATTTTCCTGTCGCGCGGCGCTTTACCGCCACGGTCTTTGCCCCGCCGGTTGCTTTCGGCGCGGGCTTGTCCGCCGGAGCCTTGGCGAAGGTGGACGCTTTTTTCACAGGTTTTACTTCTTTCGTTTCCTTCGCAGCTTTTTCAGCCGTCGCGGCTTCGGTCTTGGCTATGACTTTTTTCGCATTCTCGTCGCGGTCGACCAATTCTATAATCGCCATCGGCGCGGCGTCGCCGTATCGGAATCCCGCTTTTAAAACGCGGGTGTATCCGCCCGGACGCTTCGCATAGCGCGGTCCCAGAACCCCGAATAATTTTTTCACAGCCGGCGCGCTGCTGCTGCCAAGCTCCGCTGCCGCCAAGCGGCGGTTCGCGACCGAATCGGTTTTCGCGCGAGTGATAAGTTTCTCAACAACGCCGCGCAAATCTTTTGCCTTTGGCAATGTTGTTTTAATCTGTTCTTTTTCAATCAAGTTCTTGGCCAGCCCGCGGAACAAAGCCCTGCGTGCGTTAGTGTCGCGATTGAACTTGCGTCCTGCTTTCATATGTCTCATTTTGCGCTCCTTTTGCGTTGTTGCCCCAGTGGGGATTAGACATTTTCGCAACCTGAAATTTTCAGAATTGCGATTTACGATTTACGAATTACGATTTGTTGGGAGTAAAATCGTAAATCGTACATCGTAATTCGTAAATTATTTGTAAGGGTCCTCGTATTTCTTCGCCAATTCCGCGATGTTTTCCGGCGGCCAGCCCGGCACTTCCATGCCCAGAGTCAGACCCATTGCTTCCAACTGCGCCTTGATTTCGTTCAGGCTCTTGCGGCCGAAGTTCGGAGTTTTCAGCATATCGTTTTCGGTTTTCTGAACCAATTCGCCAAGCCAGTTTATTTTATCGCCCTTCAGGCAATTGTTCGCGCGAACGGACAGTTCCAGCTCGTCCACGTGCTTCAGCAATTTCGGATCGAACGGCAATGCTTCTTTCTTCTTCTCTTCTTCCGCCGGCAAGTTGGCCTGGGCCGGGTCTTCGAAGTTGATGAAGACGACCAGTTGGTCGGTCAAAATGCGCGACGCCAGCGCAACCGCGTCTTCCGGAGTCACGGAGCCGTTGGTTTTCACGGTCAGCTCCAGCTTGTCGTAATCGGTGCTTTGGCCGACGCGGGTTTCGGAAACCGCAGTCGCAACGCTTAAAATAGGCGAGAAAATGGAATCGACGGGAATAACCCCAAGAGGCAGGCCTTCGGTGCGCGCAGACGCCGGAACATAGCCGCGGCCCGTGCCCAGCATTATCTCCATCTCTAACGACGCGCCCTTGTCCAGATTGCAGATTTCGGCGTCTTTGTTCATGACTTCGACGCCGCCCGTGGTCTCGATCATGCCGGCTGTGACAACGGCGGGGCCTTTGACCTTCAGGCTCGCCCTGTGCTGGCCTTCCGTAATGGCCTTGAAATACACGCCTTTGAGATTCAATATGATGTCGGTAACGTCTTCGCGCACCCCAGGGATGGAAGAGAATTCGTGTTGCACGCCGTCAATCTTTACATAAATAGGCGCGCATCCCTGCAACGATGACAGCAATACTCGGCGCAATGCAGTGCCAAGAGTCAGCCCAAAGCCTTTTTCCAAAGGGTCGGCGATAACGATTGCCTCAAAGGGGTTGGTTTCATTGACGCGGACGGTCAATTTTTTTGGCTTGATGAGTGTCATCCAATTTTTTTCTATCATAAAATGGCTCCGTTGGTTTAGTTTATTATTTTCACCATAAGGCACGCAATTATAGGCACGAGCAAAGCAAAAGTCAAATGTTTTGTAATGGCCTTGACAAACGCTATTGGTTTAGTACTATATGCGGTGCAACCGGAATAAAAAAGACAAAAAATGCCAAAAAATGGAAAATGGAGAAGTCCTCCTAATAAGAAAAAAGAAGAGAAAAGAATTGCCGCACAGATGCAGGCGGACGAATTAGCCCGCAATGAGGCAAGGCGATACTCTGTTCGGGAAGTCCGTACGGAAGAAAAAATCCTTAACGAAACCGAGCGGCCCGATGTTCAAGAAGCCGATGCAAACGGGTTGGCAGGCAACATTCCCTATTCGACTCATATCGTCGTTTCATACAATGGCGTGACTGATGCCGCCGGAAACGCAATCCACATATACAAGGGCCAGCCAATTGCCAAATGGGCGAATATAGCGGCAAATTTTGCGCGTTCCGCACCAATCCTTGCCGCTAATGCCAAACTGGTATTCAAACAGCACGACATATTCGACGCGCAAATACATATAGAAAATGTCAAGATAAAAACTGCCTGCAATTCGGGGCCGCGGCGCGTAGATTGGAATCATAAGCCGATAGAAAGAGATACCGTATCGACAGCGGATAGCGAAGACAGGTTTGTTTGGCTCAATATCAAAGCAACGATAAACGGAAAAGAAATACGCACCGGCTGGATATTCACCGACGCGTATTCGACGGCGATAGAGGCCGCATGCAACGCGCCGGCAACCGCCGCATACCGCCTGCACAGCGATACGGGCAACCTGGCGAAGCAACTCTTGTATGCATACAAAAGAGCCATCAGGAACGAGAAATAGAACGGAGGCAGAAATGACCATTCGTCAGAAATATAACATATCACTGGGCGGAACTCTGGCTACGCTGGGCATAAAGGCCGCGAACTTCACAGCATTATGGTGGGGCGGCGCATCATTGAAATATGTGTATCCGATATTTATCGCCAGTCACATAATGCTTGCCGGGTTCACCGCAGCAGCGCTGTTTTACAGAAGCAAACTAAAAAAACAAAAACAACAGTAATAAAAACCATCCATTTAATAAAAAACCGCCGAACGGCGGATTTTTATTAATCTAATTAATAAGTGGGAATTATATCCTTGACAACCATTTTCACTATTTAATATGATTTCCGCATAGCTATTTCCAATAGCTAACAACACAAAGGGAATTTCCATGAATTCTCGCATCGCGGGGATGCATCGGTAAACCTTGAACAAAAAGGAAATGGAGATGAAAAAACTCTTGTTAACATCCGCGATTGTCCTGGCTGCGGGCGCCGCGAACGCGGCTGTCGCGCCGTATGCGTCGATAAAGGCGGGCTATACCAACAGCGACATAAACTTTTACTATGACGATGACAAATTCGAGAGCGAAGGACTGGCGAATTTCAGCGGATTTACCGGCGCGATTGCCGGCGGCGCGGCATGGGATGCCAATTCCTTGATAACCGTTCGCGGCGAACTGGAATACGCGTACACCAATACTTCGGTCAATTCTTGGATGGATGACTTGGATGAGTGGAAAGATGTCCTGACCCACAACACCATCATGCTTAACGCATTCGCGGATTTCGGCGAAAAATCGTGGTCGGTGCGCCCGTATGTCGGCTTGGGCGCGGGCTTCGGCTTTGGCAATACATTCAAAATCATCCGGGACGGCGAGACATGGAAAAAGGAAGACATGGGAAGCGGATTCGCGTATGCGGGAATGATCGGCGCGGCATGGCATGCCACAGATCACCTGGCGATCGATCTGGGCTTTCAGTACAAGGTCATCGATATGGGCGAAGCGGGCGCAAAAGTGTACAGCTGGGGCCAGGATAGCAGTGACGTCGTAAGCAGAACCGTGACCTTGGGCGCGCGGTATACGTTTTAACATGAGTTAAACAAACAATAAAAAACAAAAAGGATTTCCTATGAAGAAACTTTTCTTAACATCCGCGATGATTCTTGCGGTCGGCGCGGCGAATGCCGCCAACCCGTATGCATCGCTAAAGGCGGGCTACGCAAACAGCAGCTTAAAGTACGGCTATGAAGATTCGTTTTTCGACAGACACGGCAATTTCGACGGATTTACACTTGCCGCCGCCGGCGGCCTCGCATTCGCGGTCGACCCGGCGGTGACGCTGCGCGGCGAAGTGGAATACGCCTATACCGATGTCAGCGCGAAACCTGAAAATTGGTGGGGGGACCCGAAACTATCCGTATCCGGCAATACCATCATGCTGAACGGCTATGCCGATTTCGGCTATGAGTCATGGGCCGTAAAACCGTATGTAGGTTTCGGCGCGGGATTCGGATTCGGCAATAAATTTGAAATAAAATATAGCGGCAGCGGGCACAAAAACGACATGTGGGACGGATTCGCCTATGCGGGAATGGTCGGCGCGTCATGGCAGGCCACAAACCACCTGGCGGTTGATTTGGAGCTGAAGTACAAGGTTCTTAACGGCGCCAATTATGATTGGTGGTATGAACGGACGGACTTCATCACCAGGTCCGTCATGCTGGGCGCAAGGTATGCGTTCTAAAAAAACAAACGAATGTTAGTGCAAGAAAAACCGCGCCCTTGGGCGCGGTTTTTTGCTGGATTGCCGCGCCCTGCGGGCTCGCAATGACAATTCGGTGTTTGTTTTTACTGTTTTTTGTCATTGCGAGGAGCGTAAGCGACGAAGCAATCCAGTAATAAAAAGGGCGCAATTATGCGCCCTCAAATTTATACCCTTCTTACCTTTTTCGGTCTGCATCCATTATGGGGAATGCGTGTCGTGTCAGTGATAGACTGCACGATCAGGCCGGCGTTGCCCAGTCCCCGGACGGCGCTTTCGCGGCCCTGCCCTATTCCGCGCATCAAGACATCGACCGTCTTCATGCCCATCTCACTGACTTTTTTCCCCACCGCGTCCGCAACGATAGTCGCGGCGTACGGGGTGGATTTCTTCGCGCCCTTGAAATTATTCGCGCCCGCCGTGCCCCAAGCCAAAACTGCGCCGGACTGGTCGGTAACGGTAATACGCGTATTGTTATTGGTCGCCAAGACATGCGCGATGCCGTGCGAAACTTTTTTAACGACTTTCTTTTTTGTAGATTTAAGTGCCATTTTATTTACCCTTTGATGCTGAACCTGCGACAACGACGCGCTTGCCCTTGCGAGTTCTCGCGTTTGTCTGAGTCCGCTGACCGCGGACCGGCAGGCGGTTGCGATGGCGGATTCCGCGATACGCTTTCAGGTCCTGCAAGCGTTTGATATTCATCGCGACTTCGCGGCGCACATCCCCTTCGACCTTGAAGTTTTCTTCTATGTAATTGGAGATGGCGACAACTTCCGCGTCGGTCAGATCTTTCGCGCGCAGCCCGGGCTTGAATTTCAAGGCCTTGCAAATCTGCGCGGCTTTCGCCGGACCGATGCCATAGATGGATTGCAGCGCGATTTCAACGCGCTTGTTCTCCGGTATATTAACACCTGCTATACGTGCCATTCTGTTTTTCCTTTTTATTTTCCGCCGTATTCTATATTAAACACGGCTAATGTCAAACCCTAAATCTGCCTTTCTTCTGCGCTTTTTTGATAACGCTGCTGTATTGCTTCGCCACCAGATAAGACTGAACCTGATTCACCGTGTCCAGCACCACGCCGGCGACGATAAGAACGCTGGTTCCGCCAATCACGACCGGCATCCCCAACCGAGTATTCAATATAATCGGCAGAACGCACACTATCAGCAGATAGCAGACTCCGATCGCGGTAGTATGAGACACAACGTGATCCAAGAATTTCATAGTCTGCTCGCCCGGCCGGACGCCCGGAATATATCCGCCGGCATTCTTCAAGTTATTGCTGGTTTCTTCGGAGTTAAATACCACCGCCGTCTGGAAGTACGCAAAGAACGCAATCAGCAGCGTGAATAACAGCATATAAGTCCAAGTGCCATAAGTGAGAAATCCCATTATGCTCTGTACTATGTGGTTTTCGCTTTGCACAAAGCGCTGCAGGAACGCGGGCAGCATCATGATGGACGACGCGAACACCGGTCCCATAACGCCCGACATATTGACCTTTATCGGCAGATACGAAGCGTTCGTATTCATGACCCCGTTCGCCATAACTTGGCGCGGGTACAAGATTTGTATGCGGCGCTGCGCTTGCTCTACAAATGCGATAAGGGCAATCACGCCGACCACAAAGCCGACTATCAAGGCAATCATCGCAGGCGACACTTGGCCGACCGCGCCAAGCGAGAACATTTTCGCGATTCCATGCGGAACTTCTGCAATGATTCCGGCCATAATCAAAAGGGACGCGCCCTGGCCTATTCCGCGCGCGGTTATTTGCTCGGCCAGCCACATTACGAACACGGTTCCGCCGACCAGAGCGATTACCGCCGACAGCTCGAACGCCAATCCCGGATTGATAACCGCCGGAACGCCATTTACCGGCGCCATAGCCGACAATCCTTTCACCACCGCCCAGCCCTGAACCACCGCCAGCAAGACCGCCAAATAGCGCGTGTATTGATTAATCTTGATACGGCCGGATTCGCCTTCCTTGCGCAGCTCGTTCAGCGTTTTAGAAGTCGCCGTCAACAATTGGATAACGATTGACGCGGAGATGTACGGGAAGATGTTCAATGCCAGAACGGACATGCGGGAAAGCGAGCCGCCCGAGAACATATCGAACATGCCCAACATTCCGTTTTCGCCCTGGAACAAGTGCAGAACCGCGGACGCGTTGACGCCCGGCAATGGTATGAAAGAACCGATGCGGTAAATTATCAGCGCGCCCAAAGTGAAGAGTATCCGCTTTTGCAGATCGGACAGTCCGGAAAAAAAGTTAGTTATGAATTTCATTTTTTATTTTTTCTTTCCGACTTTCTTGGCCGCGAATCCGGGCAAGCCGATTTTATGACCCATGCTGACGATCGCCCAAGTGATAACCGCCGCCAAGGCTCCCTGCACCAAGAAAATCGACAGGAATTCGCCCAAGACCCGGATCACGAACCACGCCGCCAAAAATATCAAAACTCCGACTATGATCTGTATGGCCAAGTTTTTGTTTTCTTTCGTCATCCTACTCTCCTTTTGTTATTTGCTTCTTTTCCAAAAAACTTTTTTCTTTCTGTTCCCAACGAAACAGTTTCATCAAACCTTGCATCAACTTCTTCCCTCGTAATCACGCGTCCGCTGCTTAAAGGATCCACCCCATATGAAAAACCTTTGGTGCCGGCTATTTTACTTAGTTCTTCTGAGCTCGTATTACATATTTCCTCTATGCTCATTCCGGTTGTTTTTTCAATATACTTTTCAAATTTTGTCTTAGGAGCCATATTTCCAGCCTTTGATTTTTATTTACGTTTGCCGACTTTTTCTATAATTTTCGAAACTGTAACAAATTCCCGCATATCTATCTTTTCATAACTTATCATCTCTTTTCTTTCTTTTTTCAGAATCTTTTCAATCTCTTTTTTAACAGTCGGGAAAAACAAATGCCTTAACGTTATATCGACGACCCAAAATCTCTGCGTTTCTAAAACAACCCCGTCTTTTGTTTTAAGTTTCGGTTTTCCCCTTGGTTGTATCGTATAACCTTTAAACTCGTATTCCTTCTTTTTCATACCGAATAACTTTACCGGCTTAATATCTCCTTCCGCAAGAAATGCAAATACTGACATTTTTTATCCTTTTATGTCCTCCCTCTACTTTCTCTCCATTATTTATCTTTAATCGTTCCGCCGGCTTTGACGATTGCCGCCTCACTCGCTTTGGACCATTTCGCCGCCTTGATATTAACGGCGGTTTTGATTTCGCCCTTGGCGAGTACCTTCAAGCCATCGAACTTGCGGTTTAAGATTTTCGCAGCCATCAGCGTATCAATCGTGATTTCTTTTTTCGCGTCGATTTTTCCGGCCTTTATGAACTTCTCGATATCGCCAAGGTTTATTGCGGAATATTTCTTCGCGAAGATATTGTTGAATCCGAATTTCGGAAAGCGGCGCAAAATCGGCATCTGTCCGCCTTGGAAAGTCGCCTGTTTGCGCGAACCCGCGCGCGCCTTTTGACCCTTGTGTCCGCGTCCCGCAGTCTTGCCGGTGCCGGATGCCATTCCGCGCCCGACGCGCTTTGCGGCGGCTCTCGCGCCTTTGTTATCCATTAATGCGTTCAGTCTCATTTTATTTGCCTTTTTATTGCACTTCTACCAAGTGCTTTACTTTCGCGACCATTCCGCGAACGGTCGGGGTATCTTCCAATTCCTTGGTCTTGCCGATGCGTCCCAGGCACAATGCCTTTACGACTTTGACCTGCGATTCCGGCCGCCCAATAATGCTTTTAACTTGTTTTACAATTATCTTTGCCATTTCTTACTCCGCCGTTTCTTCTGCCGTTTTCTTCCCGTCGCGTCCTGCGATGATTTCCGCGACGGACTTGCCGCGGCGCGCCGCGACGGATTTCGGAGAATTCATTCTGCCGAACGCCGCGAACACCGCGCGAACCATGTTGTTCGGGTTGTTGCTGCCCTGAGATTTCACGACGACGTCCTGAACGCCCAAGCATTCGAACACCGCGCGCAAGGCGCCGCCCGCGATGATTCCGGTACCCGGAATCGCGCTGCGGATAACAAGCTTCGACGCGCCGAACTTGGATTCCAAGTCATGGTGCAAAGTGCGGCCTTCTTTCAAAGGAACGCGAACCATTTTGGCCTTTGCGGCTTTCGTCGCTTTCTGCACGGCGGCTTGGACTTCCAAAGCCTTGCCCTTGCCGAAACCGATTCTGCCGGCCTTGTCGCCGACCACGACCAGCGCGCTGAACGACATGTTGCGTCCGCCTTTCACGGTCTTGGACACGCGATTGATGGACACCAGCTTGTCAACCAAACCCATGTCTTTGTCTTGCAAATTCTTTTTATCCTCGAAACGAGCCATCATGCACTCCTAATTAAATCTTTATTCCGCCCTTGCGGATTGCTTCGCACAAAGCTTTCACACGGCCGTGATAGCGATATCCGCCGCGGTCGAAATAGCAGTTGTCCGCCAGCTTAGCTTTCTTTGCGCGCTCGGCAAAAAGTCCGCCGACCGCGGTCGCGCCGACAATGTTCCAGCCCTGACTCTTAAAGTCTTTTTCCTTGCTGGATGCTGCGCAAACGGTATGCCCCTTGGCGTCGTCAATTGCTTGAATCTCAATATGACGAGCGCTGCGGAAAACGCTCAGGCGAATTTTGCCCGGGTTTTTGCGTTTTGCGGCGCTGCGGTTTGCGAGAACTCTGCGCTCTTCTGTTGTCAAATGCTTTAACATTTTCTTTTCCTTTCTCTTGCTTCCGTAACAGCGGAAGCATTTGGATTTACATACACATACCTTCTGAATACTGTTTTACTGTACGCTCGCGTTTTTTTCTTGTCATCTTATTAAACATATCCCCAACCCCGCACCAGACATAACAAACTCCAACGCCGACTACAAAAAGAACTATAATGCCGCTATCAGCAATTACTCTAGCCACTTTGCACTTAGCCATGTCTTGTCCTTATTTGCCGGCTCTCTCCTTCCCGTTAATTATTTCTTCTTGCCTTCTTTGCGACGTTCCCTTCCCTCGCGCTTCGCGCTCGCCGGGAATGACAACGGCTTTGGCGCATTTCAGGCTTTACTTTTTCTTTCCTTCTTTTCTTCTAATTTTTTCCGTCTTATAGAAGATTCCCTTGCCCTTGTACGGTTCCGGTTTGCGCACTTTGCGAATCTTGTCCGCGAATTGCCCGACCAAGTTCTTATCGATTCCCCTTACCGTAAATTCCGTCGGCAATGCCCCGATTTCAACGGTCAAGCCCGCCGGTATCGGCATTATTACATCATGAGAATATCCCGCGACCAAGACCAAATCTTTTCCTTTTACCGCCGCTTTGAATCCGACGCCCTTCATACCCATGTCGATGGCGAAGCCTTCGGACACGCCGATAACGGCTTGTTTAATCAAGCGCGTCATAGTGCCCCACATCGCGCGCGTTACCTTGTCTTCCGGGTCTTTCGGAGTAACGACAACCTGGGCGCCTTCGATTTTGACATCGACAAGGCCGGCGTTTTTCGTATCCAGCGCGACTTTCAGAGTTCCTTTGGGCCCCTTGATTTCCAAGGCATTGCCGACCACGGCGACCGTGACGCCATTTTTTATTTCAACCGGATATTTTCCCGCTCTGGACATAATTTGCTCCACTTCGTTCCGCAAATAATTAGCAATTAGCAATTAGCAATTAGCAATTTTTTACTGCTTTGCGCTATCTGCCAAACAACTAACATTTTCCTTTATTTGTTTTCAGAGCAACCAACCTTTTCACAACCGCAATCCTAATAATTGCTAATTGCTAATTGCTAATTGCTAATTTTACACAACCCTACACAGCACTTCGCCGCCGATGTTCATCAAACGCGCCTTGTGATCGGTCATGACGCCCTGCGGCGTCGATACGATGGCGCACCCCAGGCCGTTCAGGACTTTGGGCATCTTCACGCTGCCGGAATACACGCGCCGACCGGGTTTCGATACCACCGAGATTTCCTGAATCGCGCCGGACCCGCCGACATATTTCAGGACGACGACGACATTCTTGCGGTGCGCGTCAAGCGCCTCGATACGCCAGTCCGCGATGAAGCCTTCGTCTTTCAGGACGGACAGCACCGCGGCGCGCAGTTTGCTTGCCGGCATTGTGACGAACTCTTTCCCGGCGTTCTGCCCGTTGCGAATTCTTGTAAGCATATCCCCGATCGGATGAGTCAATGACATAATAAACCTCTTTTATCTTCGGCTATCTTGAATTGTTATTACCAGCTCGACTTTCTGACGCCCGGCAGCTTTCCTTCGGATGCAAGGGTGCGGACCTGCTGGCGGCACAGCCCGAACATGCGCGAGTACCCGCGAGCGCGGCCCGTCACAGAGCAGCGGTTATGCAGGCGCGTCTTGTTCGCGTTGCGCGGCATCTTCGCCATTTTCTTCATGGCTTCCATCCGCTCGTCCGGAGTGGAATTCACGGACATCTTCGCTTTCAGCGCGTCATGCTTTTTCGCGCTCTTCGCGACCAGCTTTTCGCGTCTTGCCTGTTTGTTGATCAGTGCCAGTTTAGCCATTTTTTAACCTTTTATTTCAATACCAGCGGCATTCCCAATTTAATCAGCAATGCGCGCGCCTCGTCGTCGGTTTTCGCGGTCGTCGCGATTACGATATCCATCCCGACGATATTCTCGATCTTATCCACGGAAATTTCCGGGAAGACCAAGTGCTCTTTGATTCCGAACGCATAGTTTCCGCGGCCGTCGAACTTCGACTTCGACAAGCCCTGGAAGTCCTTGATGCGCGGCAGCGCGACCGAAATCAGCTTGTCCAGAAAATCATACATGCGTTTGCCGCGCAATGTAACCTTGGTGCCGATCGCCTGGCCTTCGCGCAGACGGTAAGTCGCGATGGACTTCTTCGCCTTGGTAACCACGGGCTTTTGCGCCGCGATCGCCGTTAAAGATTCAACCGCGCTGTCCAGCTTTTTCTTGTCCGAGGCAGCCTCGCCCACGCCCATATTCAGGACGATTTTTTCAATTCGCGGCACGGACAGCTTGTTCTTGTAGCCGAACTCTTTTTCCAGCGCCGGAACTATTTCTTTTTCATAAATCTCGCGCAATCTGCTTTGCATTTTGTTATCCTTCGGATTAAATTTCTGTTCCCGATTTTTTGGCGATGCGAACTTTCTTATCGCCCGTGACTTTATATCCCACACGGGTTGCTTTCTTCGTTTTCGGATCAAGCAGCGCAACATTAGAGACATGTATCGGCGCTTCTCGGTCTTCGATGCGGCCCGGCTTTTCCTGTGTCGGCTTTATATGGCGCTTTGTGCGGTTGACGCCCGCAACTACCACGCGCGATTCAGTTGGGCGCGATTCCAAGACTTTGCCCTTCACGCCTTTGTACTTTCCCGAAATAACGATTACCTCGTCGCCTTTTTTAATTTTCATCTCTATTACCTCTATTAAATCACTTCCGGAGCCAAGGATACGATTTTCTGCACATCGTACTTGCGGCGGACTTCGCGCGCGACCGGACCGAAGATGCGGGTTCCGATCGGCTCGAAATTATTCTTGTTGATCAGCACGACCGCGTTGTCGTCAAAGCGGATGATCGACCCGTCGGCGCGCTTGACCGGGAATTTGGTGCGCACGATGATCGCGCGCTGCACGGTTCCCTTTTGAACTTTTCCGCGCGGAATGGCGTCTTTTATCGCGACGACGATTTTATCGCCGACGGACGCATAGCGCCTGTGCGACCCGCCCAAGACCTTTATGCACTGGGCCTTTTTCGCGCCGCTGTTATCCGCAACCGTCATAACTGTTTCGACTTGAATCATAACTTACTCCACTTCCACTTTCGTATCTTTGGCCGCGCCAACGCGCCCTTTGACCACCCAGGACTTGGTCTTGGAGATCGGGCGATGTTCCTCGATCATGACGATTTCGCCGACTTTGTATTCGTTGGCTTCGTCATGAGCCTTGTACTTTTTGTTCTGCTTCACGAACTTGCCATACAAAGGATGGCGAAAGCGGCGTTCCACTTCCACGACGACGGTCTTGTCGTTCGCAGCACTTTTCACGGTTCCTTGCAGTATTCTTCTTGGCATTTTAATATTCCTTTTTCCTTACTTGTCATTCCCGGGGGTGTCCGCGATACGGCGCAGCCGTATTCGTGGCGCAACCCGGGAATCCAAGCCACTATTTATTTCCGGCGGCAATCGCGGTTTTCGTCCGCGCGATTTCGCGGCGAGTCTTGCGGATTACATGAGTCTTCGGCAACTGGCCCGCGGCATGCTGAAAGCGATGCTCCATGGCTTCTTTCTTCAAGTCGGTCAGCCGGCTTTTCAGCGCTTCCATAGTCAGCGCGGAGTTATCGACTTTCGCGGCCTTGGTTGTCTTCTTAACTGTTTTCTTTTCTGCCATTTTAGTTCGCCTTTCTTTCCACAATCTTTGTTCTGACCGGCAGTTTCGCCGCGGCCAAGGTCAATGCCTGAATCGCGATTTCCGCCTTGACGCCGTCCAGCTCGAACATAATTCTTCCCGGCTTTACGCGGCACACCCAGTATTCCACGCTTCCCTTACCCTTACCCATACGGACTTCGGCCGGCTTTTTCGTTACAGGCACGTCCGGGAAAACGCGAATCCACAATTTGCCCAGGCGCTTCATATGGCGGGTAATCGCGCGGCGAGCGGCCTCTATCTGGCGCGCGGTAACGCGCTCCGGCGACATCGCCTTCAGCCCGAACGAGCCGAACGCCAATTCGCTGCCACCTTTGGCGACGCCGTGAATGCGTCCCTTGTGCTGTTTCTTAAACTTTGTCTTCGTCGGCATTAACATTTTTTACTCACTTCGTTCGTAAAAGGTAGGAGGTAGGAAGTAGGAGGTAGGAAGTATTTTTATACAACCAACAATCCATAATTCTTATATCCAATCCTTTTTTCTGCGGAACCAGGTTTCGATTTCGGATTTTTACCTCCTACCTTCTACTTCCTACCTCCTACCTTATTTTCCGAGCTTCCCGCGTATTCCGTCGGGCGCGCACGCTCGTGCGCAAGCTTTTCCTTGTTCACCACGTCGCCGGTGTAAATCCAAACCTTCACGCCGATAACGCCGTAAGTGGTCTTTGCCTGGATCGACGCATAGTCGATATCCGCGCGCAGGGTATGCAGCGGAATGCGGCCTTCGCGAATTTGTTCCGTACGGGCGATTTCCGCGCCGTTCAGGCGACCCGCGCACATGACTTTAATTCCCAAAGCGCCCGCTTTCTGAGCGTTCTGTATCGCTTTCTTCATAGCGCGCTTGAAAGACACGCGGCCTTCGATTTGCTGCGCGATGTTCTGCGCGACCAGCATAGCGTTCAAGTCCGGGCGGCGCACTTCGTAAATATTCACGACGACCTGATCGTTCTTGGTAAGGCGTTTGATTTCGTTGCGCAGCGTCTCGATATCGGCGCCGTTCTTGCCGATAATCATGCCGGGCCGGCTGGTGTGAATCGTAACCACGACCTTTTTCGCAAAGCGTTCGATGACGACTTTGGCCAAGCCCGCTTTTTTGAGCTTCTTCTCGACAAACTTACGAATCTTGACGTCTTCCGCAAGCAATGCGGCATAGTCGCGCTTACCCGCAATCCAGCGGGAATCCGTGATTTTGTTTATGAACTCGCGCAGTGAAATCGGCGATACTTTCTGTCCCATGTTTTTTCCTTTACGAAACGCGAAACGCGAAACGCGTGACGCGGTTTTTATTGCCTTATTTTTTTGTTTCTTTTTTGACTTTCGGTTTTTCTTCGCGTTTCGCGTCACGCGTTTCGCGTTTCGGCGACGGCTTTGCCGGAGCGCCGGATTCCAAAATGATTGTCAGATTGGAAAACGGTTTCAAAATCGGTCTGGCGCTGCCGCGGGGTCCGGGCATTATGCGCTTCATAGTCAAAGCCTTGCCGCACCAGATCTCTTTCACGTACAGCGAATCCGCGCTCAATTTTTGATTATGCTCGGCATTGGCGACCGCGGACAATAGGGTCTTCAAGACTTCGCCCGCAACGCGCTTTTTCGAGAATTTCAAGACATCGATCGCGCGCGACACCGGCAAGCCGCGGACAAGGTCCGTAACCAGTTGCAACTTCTGATGGCTGACGCGTATCAATTTATTGAACGCGCGAACCTGGTTGTCTTTCAAGTTATATCTTCTTTCTGCCATAACACACTACCTTATTTTTTACCTTTCGCCGCGGCGGCTTTCTTGTTCGCGGCATGCCCTTTGAAGGTCCGCGTCGGCGCGAACTCGCCAAGCTTGTGCCCGATCATATCTTCCACGACGGATACCGGAATGAACTTGTGCCCGTTATGCACTTCGAACGTCAATCCCACCATCGGCGGAACGATTGTGCTGCCGCGAGACCAAGTCTTAATCGGCTTGCGATCATTCGCGTCGTTCGCCTTTGCCGCCTTTTTCAAGACGCTTGGGTGAACATAAGGACCTTTCCAAACTGAACGTGCCATAATTCTTTACCTTTATTTATGATTTATGATTTATGATTTAGGAAGATTATGCAAGCTCGCGCGGTATTCATAAATCCTAAATCTTAAATCATAAATTATTTCTTCTTATTCAAGTGCCTACTTCTGATTATCATGCGTGTCGTGCGCTTGTTGCTGCGCGTGCGGAAGCCCTTGGCCGGAATTCCGGTACGCGACACAGGAGTGTGTCCCTTTGACTTTCCGTTTCCGCCGCCCATCGGGTGATCGTTCGGGTTCATCGCAATACCGCGAGTCGTGGGTTTGATACCCAGCCAGCGCTTGCGTCCGGCTTTTCCCGCCTGCACATTCATGTGGTCTTCGTTACCCACA
>WRHR01000011.1 GCA_009783145.1 Alphaproteobacteria bacterium
AGCCCAAAATCAATGAACCGACCGATTCAGCAGTGAGAGATCGGTAATCGGAATTTTCGTCAGGCAGAACTTCATCGTGGTCCTGATAATATCCTTTCAGGGCATCATCGAATTCGCCGCGCCGCCGTTTCATGTTCAAGTCGCTCATAGCGTTCATTGTAATCCAATTCGGGGATTCTGTCAAAATGAACAGATCGGCTCAGCGGACGGATTCGAGGAAACCGCCGGTGCTGTCTTGGCTCAAAAGGTTCGGACGATACTCCCCATTTGTCTTCCAAATTTGCTACAATGGGGCGCAGAGTCTGAACCAACCGTTAGCAAAGGAGAGTTTCGTGGGCCGCAAGCAAAAGAAAGTTTTAGTGAGCACCGCAGAGAAGGCACCCGCCGTGGCGACAACCGAAACAGCGGAACCCTGCAAAGCAGTTGAGGATAATTCGGCGTTTGCCGTGACTTTAAGCGGGATGACCGCGAACAGTAATTTCAGTTTTCAGATGTCCGCTGCGGGAGATTTTGAAATAGACTGGGGCGATGGCGGTGCGGTTCAGACCGTAACCAAAACGAGCGCGACGAATGAGACATATAGCCACACGTATTCAGCGGCCGGGAATTATGCCGTTAAGCTGGCGGGGCTGGCGACGGGATATAATTCCGGCGAATCGGTTGCTGCGGTGAGTTTTGAAAACTCTGTGAACAAGAATAAGATAACGGCGCTTTCCGGCAGCTTGGGCGCGATATTCCCGATATTGAACAATACGGCAACTGGCAAGCCGCGGTTTGTAAAAACGTTCTACAAACTGAACGGGATTACATCGATACCGGGCGGATTGTTCAGTGGAATCCAAGGCGCGCCGGCAAGTTATATGTTCGACAGCACCTTTGCCTGTGATATTACGGTTCCCGATGCTTGGGACAGAAGTTGGAGAACGAACAGCAATCTGTCCGGCGAAATACCGGGCGACTTGTTCAGTGGGCTCCAAGGTGCGCCGGCGCCATATATGTTCAAGAGCACGTTCGACGGATGTATGAAGCTGACCGGCATAGGCGGTCCGCTGTTTGCCGGAATCAGGGGCGCGCCTGCGGAGGGGATGTACCGGGAAACGTTCAATCTTTGCCGCGGCCTGACCGGCATCGGGCCGGACGGCACGGGCACGATTCCGCGCGGCCTGTTCGGTCACTTCGACAACGGGGCGCCGGCGCCACATATGTTCGCCGCCACGTTCTTCGGTTGCGCAAATCTTTGCGGTGAAATACCCGGCAATCTGTTTCAGGGAATGAAAGGTCGGCCGGCGCGAGCCATGTTTTTCGAGACGTTCAGCGGCAGCTTCAAGCCTCATGCTCCTATTGCCAGCGGCCATGCATGTTATGGTCTGCCAATAGTAGATTACATAAGTACTCCGAAAATACCCTGTTATAACAATATAGGCGATGGGCTGTTTGACGGCATCGAAGGAATCGAGGATGTTGTTCAGTGCAACACATCGGGCTCGTCCCGCAATTTTGTCGCGTGCAACGGCCCCGGCTGGACCGATCCGACCCGCGTGGCTCCGGAAATGTTTTACGGCACATTCAATAATGCCCAGCTATGCGGCGACGGACCGAAATCCGACGGGATGTATATATGGGAAAAGTTCCCCGGCAACTGCGGCAACACATATCGCGGCCCGATCACATGTTTCTTGGGGATGTCGACGATGGCAAATATCTTTGTTAAGACTTCCGGTCGCCCGGAAGACAATGTTCCGGGCAAGTGCGAATGTCATGCTGATGGGACAAAAACCCCTTGTTCAAGATTGCCGGGGGACGGAAGCTCGGGCGGCATATATGGCCACACTTCCAATCTCGGCGTTACGTGTCCCAGCTCCGATACTAACTCTGTGGGAAATTAAATGGAAAGTTTGGGTTTTAAATGTAATAAAAGACGCCGCATTCGCCGCGTTTTTTATTTGATTGCAACTAGCGTTGTACGGATAATTTTTTCTCACATAAAATTCTGGGGATTCACATCGATTTTCACGCGAATGTTCGCAGGCTGCTTTACTTTGCCCAGCCAGTGTTTGACCGCGGGCTGCAGCGCTGCGCGCTGATCCCCCGTAACCAAAAACCGCATCCGGTACCAAGTCCTGACTTTATAAATCTGCGCCGGAATCGGCCCCAGGATTTTTGAGTTCTCTATTTTCGGCGCGGCGCGCGTCAATTCCGCGCAATACTTTTGCAAAACATTTTCTTTTTCCGCCTCTACTATGACCGCGATTAATTGACCATAGGGGGGCATTCTTGCCGCGCGGCGACCAAGCATATCTTGCGCCAGAAAAGCGTCGCGATCCCCTGCGACTATTGCGCGCAGGACCGGATGCTCGGGCTGATAAGTCTGCAGCAGCACGCGTCCCGGCGCGGTCCCGCGCCCCGCGCGCCCCGCGACCTGGAACAATTGCTGGAAAGTTTTTTCGCCCGCGCGAAAGTCCGCGCCGAACAAGCCCATATCAGCGTCGATCACGCCGACCAATGTCAGATTAGGAAAATGATGCCCCTTGGCCAGAATCTGCGTGCCGATGACGATATCGATTTCGCCGGACTCCATCTGCGCGACCAAACGCTCCAACGCTTGGCGCGACATCATCGTGTCGGATGATACCAAGGCGGTGTTTGCCTCCGGAAACTTTGCGGCAACTTCTTCCTGTATTTTCTCCAGGCCCGCGCCAAGCGTGGAAATTTCCGCCGCGCCGCAATCCGGGCAAGCCCGCGGCATCGGCATTGATTTGCCGCATATACGGCAAATCAGGTAGGAGGTAGGAGGTAGGAGGTAGGAGGTTTGAGGTTGAATGTTGTTATCTTTACCTCCAACCTCCAACCTCCAACCTCCTACCTGTTTATGTAAAGTCATGCCGCAGCTGCAGTCGGGGCAATCGGCGTGCCAGCCGCAAGCCTTGCATTGCACGATGGGCGCATACCCTCGGCGGTTGATGAACAGCATGACTTGCCGCCCCGCGTTCAGAGTTTCCGAAATCGCCGCGCAAAGGGCAGGGGAAAGATTGCCAGGATTTTTCTTTTCTTCCATATGCGACAAGGTACTTTTTTTCAATGCGTATTTCCACAAAAAACAGTTTGACAAACTTTTCAAATAGACTAGAATAAATATCAGGCGATTTGTCAATGCGAATAATTAAATTGAAAGGAACAGCAAAATGAAAAAGCAACACGTAACGTTAAATATAGAAGGCGGCAGCGCTTCGCCGATAGTTAAACTGAAAACTATAAATAAAATTTGCATTCGAGAAAATTGCGGCTTTTATGCCAAATCCGAATTGAACGGTCTGACATATCATAATTGCAACGCATTGCCCGGCTTGGACAGAACTTCTATTCCGGATGGCTGTCTGTGGTGCGGATATGCCCTGGAGGCATGGTACAGAACGCAAGCAGAGACTCGCGCGCGCGATGCGGAAAAACGAAAAGTTTGGGAAGCGCGATTTACGAAGAAAAAAGAAGACTAATACGGCTCCGGCCTTTCCTTTCTCATATCGATTGTTTCAATAGTCGGCATAGTCGCGCCTCCAAAGCGGCTGGTCAATTTCAAGTGCTTGTATTTCCCGTCCGCCGCGTTGCGCAAAGTTTCCGCGGCCGGCGTCGCGCTGGCGAGTATTACCGGAAAGTTTTCAATGTGCGCGCGCAATATCGCCATATCCCGCGCATGGTAATTTCCCATATCTTCCTGTTTGTACGACCCGTCGTGCTCTTCGTCGACCACTATCAATCCCAAATTTTGCCAAGGCAAAAACAGCGCGCTGCGCGTTCCGACAACCATGCGGATTTCGCCGGATGCTACGCCGCGCCAAATGTCGCGACGCTTTGCGGCCGTAAGATTGCTGTGCCATACAACGGGCCGCGCGCCAAAGCGCGCCGCAAACCTGTTCATAAATTGCGCGGTCAGCGCGATTTCCGGCATCATCAGCAATATGGATTTTCCCGCTGCATAAACCTTCCAAGCCGCGTCGAAATAAACCTGGGTCTTGCCGCTTCCCGTAATGCCATCCAGCAATGCAACTGAGAACTGAGAGCTGAGAACTGAAATTTGGTCGGCGGCGGCTTGTTGTTCGGTGTTTAATGTAACGGATTTTGTGTCGCAGTATGTAGGGGCGTATTGCATACGCCCCGGGCGCGCTAGCCGCGCCCCTACATCATTTAATATTCCGTTTTTAATCATCGTCCGTATGACTGCCGAAGAAACATGTGCGATGTTTTGAATGTCTGCTTGACTCATCGGCTCGTTATCATTAGATGCGAAAGCGTCGGCGACCGCTTGGCGCGGCGTGCTAGTACGAGTTTTTGTTGCCGCATTGTATGCAAATAATTGCTCGGTTTTTGGCGGCGCGAACGCTTCGGGGACATTTAGTATAAGGCGCAAGACAGCGCCTGGCGGCATCATCGTCCATTCGGACATACGCGCCAGCCAACGCAGGCAGGTAGGAGGTAGGAGGTAGGAGGTAGAAGGCGTTGCAGGTTTTATTTTTTCCGGCGATAAATTAGAATTGCCCGTGCCAACAACCACGCCGATATAATTGCGCTTCATAACGGACGCTTGAACAAACTGCCCGATATCCGCGGGCGCGTCCAGACGATAGTCATACCCGTCGCCGACCGCAATCGGAACCAAGACTTTTACAACATCGCCAGCTTTGAACATGTTTTAATTATTCAAAAATACTTACTGTAATACCAGTGCAAAAACCAACAAGAATGTCTTGACAAACAGCCTCGTTATGTTAAGCTCTTCGCAAAGGAGCAATTGTCATGAAAATAACAGAAAAACTTAAATTTGAAAATCCTACAAAAAGAAAACTTGTCGCGCTTGGGATTATCGCCACTTCTCCAATATGGGGGCCGGTGTGGTTAGCGAAGGAAATGTTGCGAGGCTGCGCGAATACGGTTGTTAAGTCAGTTCATCCGGAGTTTATATGCGATGCTAAAGAATTAGACAATTATCCGTCATGGTTAAGAATGCAGTATACCGGCAAAGATGACTTTAGGGCTGTTCCAGGGGTTTTAGGGAGCATTTTTCTCGGTCTTCCCATAGCGGTGGCTCCAATGGTATTAATGCAAGGAATCGTTTATCCGACGATGCGTTGGTATAAAGATTTTACGAAATAAAAATTTTGTAATTATGACTACCCCGAAAATCCAAGGGCGTTTGCTTCGCAAAGCCTAAGATTTTCTCCCCTTCTAGGAAGGGGAATTAGATTGTGCAATACCGAACTAAATTCCCCTTCCCAGAAGGGTCGGATTTCCCGGCAACTTGTTGCCGCAGGAAATCCGGGGTGGTCTATTAATTATTTTATCCCCGCGCGATGTAGCATTATCGACATTTTTTCGTTCAAGGCTTTCGCGCTTACCTTTCCTGGGCCCCCCGAAAACTTCACGTCCGTCCGCATAGCCAGCGTCTTTTGATTCTTCGCAACCACCGGCTTTGCTGCCATAAGGGTCGCTGCGGCGGCGGGCGGCAATTCGTTCAAATGCTTGTAAAGGTTCGCCACAGTTTTATATTTCTCCATTAATGCGGCCGCGTTCTTTATTCCCATTCCGGGCACGCCCGGCATCTTGTGTGTCCGTGTGCCGTCCAAGGCTTTGAAGTCTATGAATTGCGCCGGCTTTACGCCGAATTTTTCGACCACATCTCTCGCATCGAAGTCATTCAAAAACCCATGAAAATCATAAATCATCGTCACCTTGTCCGAGATGAATTGCACGAAGTCATAGTTGTTGGATGCGATGAAAACCTTGGCGCCGGTGCCTTTCCACTTTGCCGTCATGCTGGCGATTACGTCGATACCACGATTTTTTTCATCCTGAATCCACTTTATCCCGATTAAGTCCAACAGCTTTTTTATAAGCGGCAATTGTTTTAAAATAGGCCGGTCGCGCGCCAGAGATTTTTGCTCGGCTTCGGCGTCGAACACGATCAGAACTTCATTGTTCGGATGCATCGCAGTGGTCTGGCGCAGAAACATCATGAATCCGTAAAGCGCATTGACCATGGTCCCTCCGCGGGTTGCGGCGGCCGTCGGCACCACATAGAAAGCGCGGTACAGCCAATCATGTCCGTCGATAATTGTGATGTTTTTCATAAGCCCCCCCTGTTTTTCATGTATAAAAATACAGGAAGTTCAGGGGCAATTCCACAAGCATCAATTCCTTAAATCAAATGACTGGATTGCCGCGCCCTGGCGGGCTCGCAATGACAATAAAGAGCAAAACGAAGTACCAAACTTAAAACAAACACCAAATTGTCATTGCGAGAAGCGAAGCGACGAAGCAATCCAGTCAATATTGTCTTCATTCAGCTAAAATCAAATCCAAATCTTCATCCGTCGGAATATGATCCAGGATTATATCTGGATGGAAGTTTGTTTTGAACCAGGTGTATTGATGCTTCATATTATGATTGCAGATTTTTATTCGCCACAGATCGACCGCTTCGTCAAAGCTAATCTCGCCGGAGAGAAAGCGCGATATTTCCGCAATCCCGTCGGCTTTCATAATAGGGAGCGCGGGAGACCAATTTTTCTTTAGAATATCGCCGACCTCGACCAAGACGGATTTGGCCAGCGCCGGCATCCGCGCGGCAATCCGTTCACGCAGCAATTCCCGGTCCGGCGATATGAGAATTTTTACTGGGGGCGCCGGTAATGTCGGCACGCGCGGCGCGCCTTGCCATTCGGACAGCGGTTTGCCGGTTGCTTGGAATACTTCAATTCCGCGGACTATCCGCTGGCGATCGTTTTTGTTTATCTTGTCGGCCCAAGCCGCATCGACCTTTTGCAAATATTCATACGCGGCCGCCAAGTCCCTTGAAGCAAATTCGCGCGCGGCATTTCGCGCCTCAGATGGGACTGCCGGAATAGGGGACATGCCGTCCAAAAGTGCTTTCAGATAAAATCCAGCGCCTCCGACGAAGACCGGGGGGCGCCCCGCGGCAATCGCTGCGTCATATTCGCGTCGCGCCATTTGCGCCCACAGTCCGGCCGATAATGGCTTGTCGCCGTCCGTTATGGAAAAAAGGCGGTATGGAACGCCATCAATCTTATCTGTTATCTGTGCTCTGTTATCTGTGCTCTGCGGCGAAGCCGCAAACGGGCTTGCTGATAAATTCTCTATCCCGCGATATACCTGGACGCTGTCGCAGTTGATGATGACGCCGCGGACGCGTCGCGCCAAAGCATGCGCGAAATCGGATTTCCCGGACGCGGTCGGACCCGTGACTATGTATGACTGGCATTTCATAAGATTGATTATAAAACGGCAATATCGGGAATACAACCGAATTTGTTTAGCTCAACCGAATGGAGTTTTGAACTTCTAATGTAATCAGTCTTTTTGTCAGGATAGTTTTTATTATGACAAATTATCTTTCTATGTTATAATGCGCGAAAATAAACAGGAGGGTTTGTTATGAAACGCTTTGCATTCTCAATTTTATTTTTAATGACATTGATTCCAATGGTGGCCTATGGCGCCGTGACAGGGGTAAAGATGGGCGGCGGCGGTGGCGCGCCAGCGGCAGTGGTAAAAAAGAGCGGAGCATCCCCTGCGATTCCCGCGCGAGCAGCGACATCGGGTACGGTAAAAGTATCCACCGCCACCGTTAAGGGCGAAACTGGCATCAAATCCAGCGGCACCGGCATGGCTACAGCCAGGGCCGGCGCAATAAAGCAAATTTCGAATGATTTGGTCGCAGAGGCTGTAAAGCTGGATCAATTCTTCTCCGATGAAGCGTTTTATATAATTTTGGACGGCATAAGCGGACAGTTCAGTTTTCAAATGTCGGCCATGGGAAATTTTGGAATAGATTGGGGCGACGGTAACGCCGAGCGAATCGAAAGGTTGAGCACGACTTTGGAAACTTATTCGCATAAGTATGAAAAGAGCGGAACCTATAAGATCAGATTATCCGGCCTGGCGACTGGATATAGTTCCGACGTAATGACGGCAGCGATAAGTTTTGAAAATTCGACAAACAAAAACAAGATGGTTGAAGTTGTCGGCGACATGGGCGCGGTATTTCCGATATTGAGAAGACCCGCTGACGGAACTTTTGGCACCCCGCGGTTTGTTAAGACATTTTACGGTTGCGCCGGTCTGAATAAAATTCCGAACAATCTGTTTTACGGCCTTAATGGCGCGCCGGTAAGCAGTATGTTCAATAAGACATTCTATGGTTGCAACAATCTGACCGGCGAAATTCCGGGCGATTTATTTAGCGGCATCAGAGGCGCACCGGCAGAAGACATGTTTAACAGCACATTCACCGGCTGTAAGGTGACTGGTATTGGCGATGGATTGTTTGATGGGATATCCGGCGCGACGCGAAGCGGTATGTTCACCACCACATTCCAAAACTGCACATCGCTGACCGGTCCTTCGGCGACAAGCGGTGGACAGTTCTTATATGAAAAGTGGCCGGATGCGAATAGCTTTTGTTACTCTGGCGCGACAGGTCTGGAAGATTATTGCGCTATCCCGGCAAACTGGGGAGGAAATCCTTCGGCCCCGGAATGCGACCCCATAAGTATCAACCCCATACTATGCCAACCAGGCCATTATGTTCCGGCGAATACATTATATTGTGCGCCTTGTATTGGGGGTAGCTATTGTCCGGGTGGAAGTTTCGAACCGGAAATGCATCCTGTCGATCGCGGTATAAACTTATGCCCGGCGCCTGCTCTGTTCCAATTTTCTCATGCCACCATCTATGACTATCCATCCTATGTTAGTGTCACGGGAACGCCAACCATCGGCTCGAGCACGCCGATGTCGTCAATAGCAAACTGTTATATGGAGTGCGACAAAAACAAACTGTCCATAACGAACGGCACCATAACAGGCACCTTGTTTGCAACCGCGAAGTGGGGATTGTCGAATTCCTTTTCTGATAACTACGATTACTGTTATTGGAACGTAGAATGCGATTCGGGTTTCCAGCAACCAATGCAATATGTACCGCTGTGCCTGCCGACAGACATTTAAATTTTGCCGCTTTATCTCTCCGACTTAAAACCCCGGGCGCAAGCCCGGGGTTTTTTATAAAATAAGGCTCGACTGGCGATAAGGGTATCTTCTTGTCAGTCGGACCTTTTGAATCCTGCGGGATTTTTTTGCGTTGCATAGTCTTGTAGGGGCGAATGATTATTCGCCCTTACAAGTTATATTCACTGGATTGCTTCGCTTCGCTCGCAATGACAATTTGGTGTTTGTTTCAAGCCTATGTGCTTCAAACAAACTCTCCCTTGTCATTGCGAGCCCGCAGGGCGCGGCAATCCAGTAAAAAATTGGCGAAGCCGGGCGATTTTTTCTTGGGAAAAATAGCCTGTGAGTTTTTGTGCGGTCTGTGATAAAATGATTACATTAAAAAGGAGATGTTTATGTCAAAGAAAACACGCATAGCGATCAACGGATTCGGCCGCATAGGGCGCCTGGTGTTGCGTGCCGCGATTGAATCCAAACGCGACGATCTGGAATTCGTCGCAATCAACGATTTGATGCCCTTGGACCAGTCGGCGTTTCTGCTGGAGTACGATTCGGTTCATGGTCGAATGTCCGCGCCGGTTGATACGGACGGCAATGTTATCAAAGTCGGCGGGCACAATATTACGGTATTGTCGGAAAAAGATCCGGCGTCGTTACCTTGGAAAGAATTGGATATAGATATAGTCATGGAATGCACGGGCGTTTTCACGTCCGCTTCAAGCGCGCGCGTGCATCTGGACGCCGGCGCAAAGCGCGTCCTGGTTTCGGCACCATCCGACGGCGCGGATGCGACCATCGTTTTCGGAGTGAATGAAAAAACGCTGACCAAAAATATGAAAATCGTTTCATGCGGGTCTTGCACTACGAATTGCCTGGCGCCGGTCGCGCATGTCCTGGACGAAGCGTTCGGAATAATATCGGGGTGGATGACAACGGTTCATGCTTATACTGGCGACCAGCAGCTGCTGGATAAAAATCATAAAGACCCGCGCCGCGCGCGCGCTGCCGCGATGTCCATCATTCCGACCAGCACTGGCGCGGCCAAGGCAATCGGCCTGGTGCTGCCGAATTTGGCGGGAAAGCTGAACGGCACCGCAATCCGAGTCCCCGTGCCGGACGTATCGGTTGTCGAATTAATAGTTAACCTTAACAAGCCCGCGACCGAAGCATCGGCAAATGCCGCGCTGCTGGCCGCAAGCAAAGGCAAGCTGGCTGGCATTCTGGGATACAATGAAAAACCTCTGGTATCCGTAGACTTTACGCATGACGCGCGCAGTTCTATCTTTGACGCGACGCAGACAAAGATGATTGGCGACAAGCTGCTGCATATTACCAGCTGGTATGATAATGAGTGGGGATTTTCAAATCGTATGTGTGATGTCGCAAACGAGGTGGGGAAATTATAATGTATTTTTTTGCTGGATTGCCGCGCCCTTCGGGCTCGCAATGACAAATCGGTATTTGTTTTAGGTTATATGCTTTAAGCAAACTATCCATTGTCATTGCGAGGAGTGTAACGACGAAGCAATCCAGGTAATAATAAAAATCCGCCGAATGGCGGATTTTATTTTAGTTTTTTCTTTGTGTCGTTGGTTTTTTCTTCCCGCTGCAATTTCTTTTTTTCAAGCTCGCCCCACATATGCTCCGGGGTTTCCATCCAACGCCTTAGCATCTGCGGATTGTTCGCATAGGTCATCAGCTTTATAGTTTGCATTACGGCAATCTGCTTTTCTTTTGTGGATGTATCGGGTTCTGCCAGCAGGAAAGCTTTCGCTTCCGTGAAAGCCGTTTGCAACTCGATTTCTTTAAAAGCTTTTAATTTATCCGGAGTTGAATTTTCCAGAACTTCTTCTTCAACGAAATTTTCTATGGCTGTCGGAACGCACAGAGTATTCATCATGTATTTTTGACGCAGCCGTTTTGCGTGCATCCAGTTTTTCGCGACGCCGGCGCGAACCCTTCTTGGCTGAGTGGGTTTGCGCCCCGGGCCCATCATTCCCCAATAGCCCGCGCCCATGCCGACGCCTGATAGCATGATGGCGCAATGCTGCGTGTCCGTTATGCTTTCATCCACCAAGTCGCCGATATATTTCGCGGTGAATTTCGCGGAATATTTTTTGAATTCGGGGCTTTCCCTGAACATTTCTACAATTTTATCTTCGTCGATCGAGTCGCCAGTGTCATTAGGAATGCTCATGATGTAATTATGCAGTGCCAGTTTGTATCCGTAGTCATATTTATAACTTGCGCCGATGTTTTGGATTGCTTTGAATTTGGCCCTTATTTCCGGGTCGTCATATAAGCGCGTGGTCAATTCATCCGCGAACCATTCGCTTCCGGCGGTCGCCGCGATAAAAACGATTTCTTCCGGTTGGGAGATTTCATAGTTTTGAACTTCGTTCATGTTTTTTCCTCTTGGTTGGGAGAATTATAGAATAAACAGAGGTTTTGTCAATGATATATTTGACAATAGCGCAATCATTGTCCATAATCTACGAAAGGCAAAAAAATATGACTAAACCCAAATTTATAATATTGGACAATAGTTTTCCGGTAAAATTCCATCAGGAAATGGTCGCATATGCAACCAACCCTAATGATTTTGAAGTTATTGCCGACGGCGATCCCGCGCGATTCGGGACGATAGAGGCGCTGAACGCGTGGCTGCTGAAAGGGCGTACTTGCTTTACCTTGACCGATGCCGGGCAGTCGCGTCTGCTCGGATTATATTGGTTTGGGAAGTTGGAAATGCCGGGCGTAAATGAAATGCAGTATGACGCGCCTTTGAATCCCGCTAAGTATCAGCATACATATTCTTTGCGCCTGTATGCGCCGCTGCGCGGCACCGGCCAGGGTCGCGAAATATTTGCCGAAATCCTGCGGCGATATATGAACGGCTCGCATTATGACAACACCGGACTTTGGGGTTCTACCCAGCATGCGGGCACTATAAAAGTATCGGAGAATGTCGGGATGCATCAGATGACGACGCCGAAAATCGATGCTAGATTTCGCTCTAATCCCATGGATAACCCGCGGGTTGTCATAGGCGGAACGGACGGGGAAGTTAGGGCCGCGCTGAAAAAATATCTCGGACGTTAAAATAAAAACCCGCTTTCGCGGGTTTTTTATTCTTCGATTATCTCTTTAACTTCGGTTATGGTTTCTTTGATTTCGGTTTTCTTCGCATTGTATGCGTCGACGCTGGTCTCCTTGGAGGCCTGCACGCTGGTCTTTACCGAATCTTTCGTCTGCTGTATGTTGGCTTTCACGGCTTCCTTGGTCTGCTTTATGTTATCCTTGGTCTGCGCCGCTGTTTCGTTCGCCAACTGCTTTTGCTGCGCCGCCGTCGCTTTGGATTCTTCCTTTGTGCTGGCGCAGGCACTCAGGCCCATAACAGCGGCGATAATTAAGAGTTTCTTCATGGGTTCCTTCCTTTTTTAGAACTTTTCAATTATATCATATTTTTTCTTACAAGCAATTATTTGAAAAAGCGATTGTTTTCTTTCAGCCAGGCGATTGTAGTTTCCGGCCCATGCCCATGGATTACCAAGGTGTTGTCCGGCAGGTTCATGTTGTAAATTTCGGCGATGGATTTTTTAAGCTCCGCGTGGCTCGCGCCCGGCAAGTCGTACCGTCCGACGCAGTCTTGGAACAACGTGTCGCCGAACAGCAAGGTTTTCTCCGTCGGGAAATAAAAGACCAGGCCTCCGCCGCTGTGTCCCGGCGACGCGATGATTGTCATATTTAGTCCCGGCAGGATTTCGGTTTTGCCCGGCGCCAGGTCCCGCAGTTTGGAAATATCTGTGACGCGCGGCAAGCCCGAGTAATCCAGCAGGTCGCTGAACTTATCCATCTGTATCAGGTCATGGTCGCGGCGATTCACGAACCAAGGCACGCCGAGTTCAGGCGCCGCGGAAATATGATCCGGATGTCCGTGAGTGCAATAAACCGCGCACAAATTCAGCCCGCGCGTCCGCAATAGTTTGTCCCAGTCTTCGGCGCGCCCCCAGGGGTCTATGATCACCGCACTTCGCTGCTGCGCAGCTTCGTGCGGCAGGCGGCCCGATTCTGAAATCAGCACGGAGTTAGTGAATTCCGGCGCCATGTGGATAATTTCAAATTTTGGATTCATGGTTTTCTTTTAGGTAGGAAGTAGGAGGTAGGAGGTAGGAGGTAGGAGGTAATTGTCCACTATAAATGACAATATATTTTATGTTTATCATTCTAATGTACTAAGAATGATAAAGATAATTTATCACTTCCTACTTCCTACCTCCTACTTCCTACTTTTTTCTTCCCCAGCACGATTTCTTCAATCTCTTCGCGCGTGAGTGTTTCGCGCTTCAGCAATTCGTCGGCCAGCCGCTTGACGACCCTGCGCCCGCGAGACAATATTTTCGACGCGTCGTCGTGAGCGGCGTTCATCCAAGATTTTACTTCCGCGTCGACCGCTTCGGCCGTTTTCTCGGACGCGTTCTCCAATGCCGCGCGCATTCCGAAAGCCATCACTTGGTTGATCGCCGGCAACCCGATTTTCCGCGACAATCCCGCGACCGTAATCGCATAGCGCGTCAGCCTTGTCGCGGCCGCGATGTCGCCTTCGGCGCCAGTCGTGATTTTATCCGCGCCGAAAAATATTTCTTCGGCCGCGCGCCCCGCCATCAGTATCGCCAGTTTTGCTCGGACTTCCGCGACCGTCAGCGAAACCTTGTCGTCGATCGGCAAGTGCTGTACCATGCCCAAAGACCTGCCGCGCGGGATGATCGTCGCCTTGTGTATCGGATCCGTAAGGTCCCGGTAATGCACGCTGACAAAGGCGTGCCCAGCTTCGTGATATGCGGTGAGGCGTATGTCCTCGGCGCGCATCTTGCGGTTTTTCCGCGGCCCCATCAGTGTTTTGTCGCGCGCTTCTTCAAGGTCTTCCTTTGCGATTTCTTTGCGATTCGCGCCGGCCGCATGCAGCGCCGCTTCGTTCAAAAGGTTTTCCAAGTCCGCGCCGGAAAAGCCGGTCGTGCCGCGCGCGATGTCCTGCAGGTTCACAGCTTTAGCGATTTTCATTTTTTTTGCGTAAAGGTTCAGAATTTCGCGGCGCCCGGCCAGATCGGGCAGCTCGATATAAACCTGCCGGTCAAAGCGCCCGGGGCGCAGCAGAGCGGTATCCAGCATATCCGGCCGGTTCGTCGCGCCGATTACTATAATCCCGTTGTCGTTCTGAAACCCGTCCATTTCTATCAGCAATTGGTTCAGGGTCTGCTCGCGGTCCTGGTCGTTGAAGCTGTGTTGGCTGCGGCGCTGGCCGATCGCGTCGATTTCGTCTATGAACAGGATGCAGGGCGCATTGCGCTTCGCCATTTCGAAGATTTCTTTGATTTTCGCAACCCCCAGCCCGACGATAATCCCGGAAAAGTCGCTGCCGGATGTGGCGAAGAACGGCACGTTCGCCTCGCCCGCGATCGCGCGGGCGAGTAAGGTTTTGCCCGTGCCGGGCTCACCCGAAAGCAATATTCCGCGCGGCACGCGCGCGCCCAAGTCCTGGAATTTTTTCGGATTTTTCAGGAAGTCCACAATCTCCATCACTTCCTTTTTTTCCGATTCGATTCCGGCGACGTCGGCGAAAGTAGTCTTGGTTTTTCCGGTCGTGATTTTAGTCGGATTGTATTGCGAAATGCGCCCCAAGCCGCCTGCGCCCGCACCGCGGATTCCGCGGAATATCCACCAGATGAACAGGATTCCCATCAAAATCGGAACCCAAGTGCCCAAGTGATCCGTCCAGGATTTGGAGTTATCGATCTTCACAGCCGCGCCGCTGGCGGCGATTTTGCTCAGCAGTTCCGGGTCGTACGCGATGGTGGCCTTGTACTTGGCGCCGTCCGACAGCGTGCCGGTCGCGGTGTTGCCCTGAATTTCCATGGTGGATATCTGCTTGTTTTCCGTTGCATCCAGGATGCCTGAGAAAGAAAGTTCGACCACCGGGGCGCCCGCCTCGGCGCTTTGCGGATTGTCCGCCCTTTGATAGAATGCGCGGCCGACGATGAACGCCAGCATAATCAGGAAGACGATAAGATAGCCCAGCGATCCGTCGCGCCGCTTTTTCGTTACGGCCTCCTTCGTCTGCTCGATCGATTTATCAATTTTTTCTTTTATTTTTTGCTTCTGCATTTTTTCTTCTTTTTATAAAGCTTACCGATTCGCCTTCGCGCGCGACCAGGATTTTATCACGCAGCCGCCGGACGGCGCAATTGCCAAGCGTCGCAATAGTATCATCGCCAAGCTTTTCAAGCAAGCGCTCAATTTCGCAAAGCCGTGGAGAATATTCCGCGCCGGCGACGCGCCGCAGCGCTTCGGACAGGAATTTCAACTGCAGTTCTCGCGGCAGGGAAAATAACCCGGCCGCCGGAAAAATCGCGCGCCCGTCGTCATCAGAACTGAGAACTGAAAACTGAGAACTGAGAGCAAACTCCATCGCTTCTCTTGCGCGGCCAAGGTTCTCCACCGCCAGCAGAATGCGCTCGTCCGAAATGTCTAGCTTGCCCTGCAGCCCGTGCCGGTTTTTTCTGATTCTGACGCGCATGAAATTTTCGTCTTCGTTCATTTCGTCTTGGAAGTATTTTACGCTATGCGAATCGCACCAGGGTTTCAGCTCCGCGCGGAACACATGCAACAGCGGCCGCGCGATGATGACTCCGTCGCGTTCGGTTTCGGCGCGAATTCCGCCAAGTCCATATACCCCGCTGCCGCGTCCCAAGTGCATCAGGAAAGTCTCGATCTGGTCGTCGGCCTGATGCGCGGTCATCAGGACACCGATATTGTTCTTGCGGCACCAGTCCAGCATCAGGTCATATCGCGCTTTGCGGGCGGCAGCCTCCAGCCCTGTGCCCGGCTTTTCGCCAGTCCAATGCAAAGTCTCGTGCGAAATGCCCAGATCCGCGGCCATTTTTTTTACCGCAGCGGCCTCAACCGCGCTGTCGGCGCGCAGCCCATGATCCACGGTCAGCGCGACGCAGGGAAGTCCGGCGGCCGCGTACCAATAGAGCAGGGCGACAGAATCCACCCCCCCGCTGACCGCCAGCGCTACGGTCTGAGATTTGTACTTTTCGATGAAATCAAGAAACTTAGCATTCATAATCTGCCCATTTTATGCTATTATTAGTAAAAAGCAAATATTTGAAGACAATGGATCCCGGCCTTCGCCGGGATGACGGAGGAAAAAATCATGAAGAGCATTGCAGTCTATTGCGGACACCAATTCGGAGCCGATCCAGCGTTCGCACGCGACGCGGCCCGGGTCGGAGAATTGCTGGCCCGGAATAAAATCCGGCTTGTGTTCGGAGGGGGCGACGTGGGCCTGATGGGCGCGGTCGCGGGCGCCGCGGTCGACAACGGCGGCGATGTGGTCGGCATCTCGACCCATCATGTCATCGCGATGCAAGAGCCCGCTCACAAAGGCGTTCATATCGAGATAGTCGACGGCGTGAACGAGCGCAAGCAAAGAATGTTCGAGCTGTCCGACGCCTTCGCAATTCTGCCCGGCGGAATAGGGACGCTAAACGAGCTGACCGATATCCTGACCATGCAGCAGATAGGCGAAAGCAAAAAGCCCGTATATTTCCTGAACACCAGCAAGTATTGGGATATGTTCGGACGCATTTTCGTCCATATGCAGCATGCGGGATTCATAGTTTCCATGGACCATTACAACATGGCCGTCTGCGCCACTCCGGAAGAGCTGATTAAGCTGGTAACGAGGGAATGATGAAATACTTAACCGCTCTTTTTGGGATTTTTGCATTTTTCCCGGTATTCGCGGAAAGCTTGCCTGTGGCCATTCAAAATACCCGTGCGAATTGCGACGGCATTTCGGACGAGCTTAAGTCCCTGCAAACATGGGCCGGCGTGAATACCGCGGTTACTGGCGCAGGAACTCTTGCCGGCGGCGGCGCGGTGTATGCGGGCTTTCGGAAACAACAGCAGGACAAGCTGGCCGAGCAAATTGCAAAGCAGCTTGAAGATATTGAAACTATGTCCGACGAACAGTTTTTGCAGCTGTTGGGAATGATGGCGGATTACAAGGCGGAAATGGACCGCGGAAAATTGGAAGATGAATTGGCGGAAGCGGAAAAAAAATCAAAAAACCTGGGCAACTGGCGAACTGGGCTGATGGCGGGAAACACCGCGACCAATATCGCGGGGACGGTAATAGCGCAAAGAAATAAAAACGCTGGGAAAGATATTATAGAGGTTGTGCGAGCTTGTCTTAATTCGGTTGATGAATTAAAAGCGGCACGAATGCAAGCGCGATTGGATGGCGCTGCGGATTCCGAGTTGGCGCATGCGCAGGAAATAATAGATAAATGCGGAAAGCATGATATCAAGCACTTGGAGAAAATCCCGCGACGGTCGGATGTGGCAAAATGGTCCGCGGTGGTCGGGATAGGAACCGGCGCCAGCGGCACGATAACCAGCGCGGTTGCAAATACTGACAAGACGCGCAATGACAATTCAGAAGCCGGCAGCAAGAAAGAAAAGAATCTTAATACGGCATCGAATGTCTTGGCCATCGCTTCCACCGCGGCCAGCGGAACGGCGACCGGATTCAATATAGCGACGATAACGGCGATAAACAACGCGATGAAAACGGCAAGCGAATGCGAAGAGGCGCTGGAATGAAAAAAATTATCGCCGCATCTTTTATGATTTTATTGAATATCTCGATAGCGGAGGCATATATTGGCAGCAAGGATAATAGGGTAAACGTAGATAATTGGGATACTCCACCATATAATCAAATTGTAAAAATCGGCGATGATTGTACGGGACAATTTGTTTCTCCGATTCATATCCTGACGGCGGCGCACTGCATAAATGGTAAAAGTAGCAGGCCCACAATCCATAAGTCCAACGGTTCCAAGACGTCGGCCAAAACACTACTTCTTGGTTATGAAGACAAGGACAAAACTATCGTGGACAAGGATTACGCTTTGCTGGAAATCCCGGAAGAATATAAAAGCCCGGCTTATTTTAAAATTGCAGATGTAACGTCGGCAAGCTTCGTAAACCTGGCGGGTTTTGGTAATTTAAGAATACTGGAAGATGACGAGCTTATTATTATAAGAAAAAAATTCGTTCGCATATTGCGGCAAAAAGTAAAACCTACTTCTATAGAAGAAAAGTTTCCGGAACTGAGAACAGATGAACGATTGTTAGAAAATCATAATTTAGACGAATATGCAAGATTGCTTGAAAAGGCGCTGGCAAAGGATGACGAAGATGGTCGCGCGATACCTAAAATATTTGGGGACTCAGATAAATTGAAGGTTCATATTGATTGCCGGTTGCAACGTAGCAAAGAACTTATGGATGTTTTTGAGTCTAATTGCGATGGATTTGGAGGCAATTCCGGCGGTGCTCTTTATATAAATAATGAGATTCATGGAATCGCGTCCGTTTCCAATAAAACCATAAGCGCTAAAGATAGAAACGATGGCTTGCTATCCCCCGACACCGGCAAATTTTATAAAGCGGTGCAAGATATAATAATTTTGTCCTTACCAAAATGAAAAAATTTATAGTTGCTCTTTTCTGCTACGGATTCGTTTTTTCGAACTGCGCCATCGCGGCGACTTATACGATTGATAAAAGACAGTATGTTGATTGGTCCGCACCGGAGTTTCAGAAAATTGTAAAAATAGAACTTTTGGCCAGAAGTTGTACTGGGCAATATGTGTCGCCAAATATTATCCTGACTGCCGCGCATTGTTTATATTATTATAGCGCACAACCTTCACGTTTCTTGGAAGTGCGTAATTATAAAGGCGATGTTTTTCCTATCAGAGTAATTATGGCTTATAATGATTTTGAAGGCATGGGCAGAAAGCAGGAGGATAATGACTGGGCTTTGTTACTTGTAGAGGACCCGGCTTATTATGCTAGAAATTATTTTAATATCGCCCGGCAAGGCAGAATCGGCGCTGTTCAACAAGTCGGGTTCGGGGCTCTCAGGATATTATCAGATGAAGAAATTCACAAAATAAGAAAGAAGCTTCTTGAGCGCGTGAAGCTAAGTAAAAACGAACGCAATTTATTAAAATCCGGCGAGCCTGAAAAGGAACAGATTGTTATTAACGATTATCGTGCCCTCAATAATAGACAATGGGAGCGTTTTTTAAATGAATTAGACAATGCAAATAAGCCAGAATCAGAGGGCGGATTAGGGATACCAGAATTGTTTAATAATGATAGAGATTTGAAAAGTAATGCAAGTTGCTCTATTGTAAGCGCTGACGGTTTCATCGCAACACATACTTGTATGACCTATGGCGGAGATTCAGGAAGCGCGCTTTGGGCAGGTCAAAATGAACTCCTCGGGGTGGCTGTAAAATCAAATCCCCGAACCTCAGCGTTAATTGGCGGCGAATTCGGGCATGGTCAAGATAGTGTGGCAATAGATTCCAAACAATTTTACAACGCATTGCAACAAGCCATACAAAAATATCCTGTGAAGAATAATAATGAACAATGAACTGGATTCTTTTGCGAATTATCTGCTGAATACGAAAAAGTATTCTGTTCATACGGCCGATGCTTATCGCACCGACATTACGGATTTTATTAAATTTTACGGCGGCTATCGCGGCAATGCATGCCTGCGCGAAGATTTAGCGCGCGTGGATACCCTGGGTTTCCGCGCGTGGCTGGCGGATCGCGCGAGGCGCGGGCTTTCCGCGAAATCCACCGCGCGCGCGTTGTCGTCCCTGCGCGGATTCTACAAATTTTTGGGCGCGGAATATGGAATAAAAAACACCGCTATCGGGTTAATCTCCTCGCCGAAAATTCCGCGCAAACTTTCCAAAGCTATAGAGCCGGACGCAATCGAAGACATGTCGGATATAATACGCGAGATGGATAACGAGCCATGGGTTGCCGCGCGCGATTGGGCCTTGGTCGTTTTGATTTTCGGATGCGGACTGCGAATTTCCGAAGCGCTGTCATTAACTTTGCGCGACGTGGCGGGGCGCCCGGAAGTATTGCGAATCCTGGGCAAAGGGTCTAAGGAGCGCCTGGTTCCCGTTCTGCCCGCGGTATATGACGCGATTGAAAAATATCTCGGGCTGCGCCCGAAAGTAGGAGGTATGAGGTATGAGGTAGGAGGTAAAGAATACGACGCCCTAACCTCCTACTTTCTACCTCCTACCTCCTACCTTTTTATCAGCATTCGCGGCCTTCCCATGACGGCGCGCATGGCGCAAAAGCAGGTTGAAAAAATCCGCCATTTGTTGCAGCTGCCTGATTACGTCACGCCTCATGCGCTGCGCCACTCATTTGCAACGGCAATGCTGGGCGGCGGCGTGGATCTGCGAAGCCTGCAGGAGTTGCTGGGGCATTCGTCTCTCTCCACCACGCAGCTTTATACTAAAATAGATATGTCACAAATCGCGGCGGCTTATAACAAGGCGCACCCGCGCGCGAAAAAACCGAAATAAAAAATCCGCCGAACGGCGGATTTTTTATTTTTTAATCTCAACAAGCTTGACCTTGAATATCACATCCTTGCCCGCAAGGCCCGGCACGTACTGTTCAGGGAAAGTGATTTTCACATCTTTTTCCTGGCCTTTCTTCATGCCGATCAGCTGGTCTTCAAAGCCCGGCACGAACTGGCCGCTGCCCAGCGTTAACGGGAAGTTTTCCGCCGTGCCGCCCGGGAACTGCTCGCCGTCCAGGTATCCCGCGAAGTCGATAACAACCGTATCGCCGCTTTTCGCGCCGCTGTCGCAAGCGCCCACGAACAACGCTGCTGCCATTGCAAATGCTGGAAATATTTTCTTCATAATCATTCTCCTTTTATTGATTACGCGGGAACTCTACAACGGCCGAATAAATTTTTCAAGTGGAAAAATGTAGGGGCGGAACATGTTCCGCCCCTGATATTTGTCAGACTGCCGTCTATTGAAATAAGCATCTGAATCCGAACTCGCGCATTGACGAGCCGTTGTCCTGCACCTGGTAGTCGAAGTACGGGGTGGGGCGCACCACTTCGAACGAAGGCCGGTCGTATACTATCAGATAGGATTTCGCGTTTCTGCCGCATACGCGCTTCATCTCGAATTCCGCGACTTTGGACAGGACTTCGCGCATGTCTCCGTCGATATCCATCCCGTTGGCATTCTGAACCATGCGCAGCCGCATTTGGCGCAGCTCGCTGCTGCCCAGCAGAACTTCTATCCGTATCATGGCCCCATGGTATTCCTGCCAGCGGGTATCCTTTCGCGCGGTGTTCCACTTCGCGTCGTTGCCGGCTTTCTCTTCTTCGGATATCGGGCGGAACGAATCAACGTCCGAATAAGGATTATCGGATCGTATGACTTGCATCGACCGCTCGTTCAAATAAGGCGCGTTGGGTCCGCCCTGTTCGAAATCCTGAACGTCGTAAGGCTGGTCCGTTCCGCCGCAAGCGCAAAGCGCGAACAGCAATCCCAAAAAAGCAAATTTCTTCATAGCGAACTCTCTTTAGTTAATTCTAACAAATTATGCTTTTTGATTCAAGGGACTTTTCGTGAATCGTGAATCGTAAATCATGAATCGTAAGTCGAGGGTCTTTTATAATCTTTGCCATTCTAGTATACTAGAATGGCAAAGATAAAACACGATCGATTCACAAACTTACGATTCATGATTTACGATTTACGATTTACGATTTACGATTTACGATTTACGAAGTTTTGATTAAAATTCCATTTTATGATAAAATTAAATTATGCCCGATGTAGTTCTCGACTCTTTGATAAAGCCGCTGGAGGAATTCTTCAAGCCTTCGTTCGTGGAAGAAATCGCCATAAACCACGAGGGCGAGGTCTGGATGCGCCTGCACGGCGCGCGCGTCCCGTGGGTCGCGTACAGTTCCGAAAAGCTGAGCAAGCAATACCTGGTCGACCTTATCCACACCGTCGCTAATGTTTACGAGCGCCCGTTCGACCCGATACGCGGCATGCCGGTGGTATATGCGACTTTGCCGGGCAATCATCGTTTTTCCGCGATTGCGGGGCCGAATGTGATGTACGACGACCGCGACGTTACGGGCGGAGTGGCGATGAATATACGCGGCGGCGGCGCTCCGCCGGACGTGGGCTTCGAGAATTATCATCTGAAAAAAGGCCAAGAGCTGCTGAAAGTAAAACCGCGCGGCAAAAATAAGCCCGAAGATCCGTACGAACGCGTGATGGAGGCGATCAACGACGGCAGCCCGATTCTTATTTCCGGCGCGACAAGCACGGGAAAGACGACTTTCCTGAATCATATACTGACTCTGATCGACCAGAACGCGCGGATAATAACGGTCGAGGACGCGCGAGAAATCAAAGTGCCTCAGAAAAACCGCGTGCACTTCGTGCTGTCGCGAACGGAACAGAGCAACAAGTTCAACTATGCGCGGCTTTTGGACTTAGTTGTGCGCATGACGCCGGACGTGATAATAGGCGGCGAGATTTCGACGGACAACGCGTCGGTTCTGTGGGAGATGATGGGCACGGGGCACGATCATTTCTATACGACGATACATGCCGAATCGGCCGAGGCGGCATATGCCGCGTTCGCGGACAGAATCTTGCACACTCAGCCGGCGTACGACCGCGGCGAGCTGATGGCGGAAATGAAACATAAATTGCGAGTGGTGCAACTCGCCCGCGACGGAGCGTTGCGCGCGGTAACTGAAGTTGTATAAAAAATCCGCGCATTGCGCGGATTTTTATTTAGAAAATAATCTGACCGCGAACTCGCGCGTTGCGCGGGATCGGGCCGAACGATGAATCCGCCGAAACGTAAATGTCGCCGTTAACCGTAAAGCCTCCGCAAAAGTTCAGCACGCGCACTCCGCGGACAATCAGATTGCCGTTGACCTTGATGCCGCAGGGCAGGGTAAAAGTGCGCATATTCTGCAGGATAAGATTGCCGTTGACTTGGGTCAGGCCGCACAAGCGTTCTCCGATAACATCGCCGTCAATAATCAGGTCGCCGTCAATAACGGTAACTTTCGGCACACCCGGTTTTTTCATCGGCAGCTTCACCTTCGCCGACTCGGCGCCGGTTTTCATGGGTAGAACGATTCGCTTTTGCTCCGCGGGTTGAGCCTCGGCCTCGGCGTCGCGTGCGGCGACGGGACGGGCGGCGGCAGATTTCTCCGTAACGTCTACGTTATCGGGAATCGCGGGAGTCGGGACGATAACCGTCGGAACTTCGGCCGGAAGGGCGGCGGAACGGCGTTCGCAGTTCATGCTTACGACTTGCCCGATAAGAACCGAGAACAGAACGATAATCAGCAAAAGCATAGCCAGGTTGCACAGCCCGCCGATTTCAATGCTGCAAATCCAGTTCCAGATTGCGCGGGGGGCAGTGATGAAAATCCAGCGGAGCGCGCGGACGATAAAGTTCGGGCGATCGGCAACGGTTTTGACCGCAGCGGCCCCGGCCGCGGCGACGAAGCCAGCGGACTTGTTGGTTTGTTTGTTGGTAAGTTTAGTTGTTTTTGGCATAGTTTAACCTCTTTTGACAAAATTATAGGGCAAAAATTAGGTTTGTCAAGTGAAATTATAAGGCTCAATTGCCAGGAATGTATCTTTACCGTCATTCCGGAGCGCGGCGGAATCGCCGCGACTCCGGAATCCAGGTGAATTAATATGCATTATTAACCTGGATTCCGGCGTTCCGGCCCTACGGCCGGCCGCCGGAATGACGAACATTGGTCTAAAAAGGTACACTCTTGTCAGTTGAGCCAATTATAAAAAAGGGCTTTTATTAAAATAATGTAATTTTTACAATTTTTCGTTAGAAAAATTGTCATTGCGGACTTGGTCCGCAACAGGGTCTTTAAGACCTTTGGCTCGCTACGCTCGTGGTTCATAGGCCCTATTGCGGCCTGCGCCGCAATGACAAAATCACAAAGTGATTTTGTAAAAAGAAAAACCCCGCGCGACGCGCGGGGCTGGGGACATTATGTATATTATTTTTGAAGTACGATTACGAATTCCGTCGGGTCGGTCGTAACTATGGAGGAAGCCATATCCGACTCGCAAGTCGGCACGCACTGGCCGTTCTGCCGCGTGTTGGCCGGAACCGTCTTGCCGTTCACAGTAACGGTCGACGAGGTGTCGCATGGAAATACGGGAATTCCATCCGCGCTGTATTCCAGGTTAGGGTCTTTCTTCTCGCATGCTAATTTGTCCGAAGTGAAAACCCAATCTTTCTCCTTGCACTTCCAGCTCCAGCATCCCTTGGTGAAATCGAATGTGGATGTCATGGTCGCGCTGTCGAAAGCGCCTTCCATAAAACCGGAGCAAAGCGTAGATTCTACTTCTTCCCATTTATTCGTTCCGCTGGTAACGCATCTTGCGGCCTTTGGAAACGCCAATGCCACATATTGGCCGTTCGGGTATATATAGCTTTTCGCGACATTGCCGACAAGTCCGTTTTTTTTGCAACTGCAATTCACTTCGACATTGCTTGCCGCAACCGTGTTGGTTCCGTATTTAGGAGCCTGGGCGGCGGTTGTCTTGCCTTTGGCGGCGCATATGTTGTTGCCTTTGAATTCGTATCCGCTAAGGGACACTCGGTCGGCGCCCCAGCCGTCGGAGATTCCGAACGCGGCAATCGAACTCGCGCAAAGCATAATCTTGAGTATTTTATTTATTGATTTCATTTTTTTCACCTGTTTGCCGGTTTCGTGACGATATTTGTAGAAGGAGAATTATTGACAGTCGGCGTCGTTTGAGTTATCGGATTATTATTTGCCGATACGGGGCTCAGCGTCGCGGCATTAAGGCAGATATTCACCTTGCCGGCGGCTTTGTCTTCTTCGACTTTTGCCATCGCCAGCGACATCGCGTCCTTTTTGAACTCGTCCAGCTTCGCGTTATAGTTCCTTTGCGCCGTTTCCAATCCGGCATTTATCAAAACCGGAATATAAGGAACCAGCAAGTCCGGAAATCTGGCTTCGTTGGCAGCATTGCGCTGACCCCTGACCTGCGCCAGGTTGCGTCCTTCGACGCATCCCTTTATCTTTGTGTCGCTGGTAAGCGTTGTTATGACCCGGTTGATCTTGTCCGCGATATTCCGCAAGCCTTGGTTGGATGAAGTGGCGGAAGTGCCGCTCATCGTTCCTGCGTTTACCGATTGCCCATCATCGGCTACTTTCAGCAGGCTGAAGTCCAGCAAGCCTTTGATGGCAATTCTGTTCGGATTGAACGAATCGTAAAGCAGGCTTTCCGTTCCAAAGCTCTTGTCGCCGAACGAGGCGGGACAATTGTTTCCGCCGCAAATCTCGTCCATTTTCGCATCCACCGCGGCCTGGCATTCGTTCAGCAGGTTGTTGTCTATGCCCAGCATAACGCCTGTAACGATATCAAGCATATAATCCCGGTCATATTTGGCGTTTTTAGAGCAGGCGATAAGCTTGTCCGTCGGGCACATATTAACTATGTTGTTATAGTCCAGCCCCCAGCATTTCGTAAAGTCTTCGCCGCAGCGATCGTCGGACTGAATGCACTGCTTGAACTCGCGCGTGCAGGCGTCGACTTTCATCGCGTTCAGACGCGCCGTGACATAGCCCCAGATTTCATGACTTTCCGCGGCCGCCTGAGAGCTGGTCGGTATTCCGCAGGCTTCCAACTGCACCTTGCAGATATTTATCATCGCTTCGGGGCGCGTCAGGCACAAATCGAAACTCCCGTCCGGATTGTTCGGGTCCATATTCTCGCGGCACCCCTGTTGAAAGCAGTCCGCTATATTCCCGATGCAGCTCATGCGATTGTTGGATTCGGCCGCCAGTTCCGCGGTCTTCAAGGTCGGGGCGATTTCGCGCAGGAACACGTCCCAGACTTTGTCTTTCACCGCGATGCAGGAATTCGTAACCGATTCGCATAACGGCTTTTTCGACAGCATCGCGTCCATGGTGCTGGCCGCGATTTCTATCTTCGTCGTCACGCCCGTAATGGCGACCGTTTTAGCGCCGCGCGCGCCGGCCGCATTCTGGGCCGCCACGATTCCAACGCAGCCCGTAAAGTCGTCCTTGCATCCGCCGGTGGTGATCATGCACTTGCGCATCTCGACCGCGCATTGGCCCAGATCCCACTTGTTCGCTGTTTCGAAAGATTCCAGCGCGGCATCGCGCAAGGCGCGTTCCGCCGCCGCCAGTTTCTGCTGGCTGGAAGTCTTTCTGCGGCTTAACTCGTTACGATATGCATTGCAATCAGATTGTACGTTCTGAGCGTACATCATCTGCAGCATGCGCAGGTCTTTCGCGCATTCCGGAATCTGCTGTACGCAAATATTGCGCACCGTGGAGTGCAGCGCGTCGCCGGATTTGCCTTTCAGCGGATCGCCGATTTCCACGGTTTCCGCAAACGGATCGGCATCGAACGCTCCTCCGAAACTGTCGTTATTCCATGCGCTTAAATCCAATTGAGGGCGCGCGGGGCGTCCCGTGACGGCCGTCGCCGGCTTGTCTTCCATGCTTTCGGCCGCGATTGCGCCGGCGGTGCTCATCACATAATCCGCCTTGGCGCCCAGCTCTATCTTTTCGACTCCGCGCGTCGCCATATCGTAAGACTGGCGGTCCAATTTTTCTATTTCCGCAAGAACTACGTCCAGCTCGGCCTTTTGATCGCTGCAAAGGCATCTTCCGCCGCTGTCGTTATCCAGCATGCAGAAAGAATCCATACAGCCGTAATATTTGTTTTTGCAAGCCTCGTCCACGACGGTGTTGGCGGTCGCGGCCGCAACGCCGGTGCCTGCCTGAACCACATTCTGTTTCGGAACGGTCGCCGCGCGTGCGGCCGCCACAGGGGCCGCCGTCGGAGTGGTCCCGGAACGCGCCGCAACTGCCGGAGCGTTTGCAACCGGCGCGCTTCCGCGTACCGCTGCGCGCGCGTTGCTTACTGGCGCGGCCGCGGTTGTCGCCGCGGGCGCATTCGCGCGATTGCCGGTTGTTGTCGCAGGAGCAGGCGCTGCGCCGCCGCCAGCCGTTTGGGCTCGCCCCCTCGCCGGCACTGCTGCCTGGGCCGCAAACGCGACCATTAAAGAACAAACTGCAAAAAGTGAAATTTTTTTCATATTACATTCCTACATCTTTTACAATTTTATCATAAAATTATAACGAAAACAAACAAAACAAGTTAATACGCAATCATTTAGTCAATTATCATTTTCCCCATTCTTTGCTTATGGAAGTATCCGCCGACAAGGGCACCGACAGCTTCGCGACGCTCTCCATCGAATCCTTTACGGCCGTCGCAAAGCCGTGGGCCATATCTTCGTCGCACTCGAACACGATTTCATCATGAACCTGCATAATCATCCGGGCGCGGGGGAAGCGTTCGGAAATCATATCCGAAATCTTTATCATGGCATGGCGCATCAGGTCCGCCTCGAACCCCTGTATCGGCGCGTTTATCGCCGCGCGGAGAGCATACGCCCGCATCCGCGGATTGCGCACGTCCGGCAATTCTATCTTGCGCCCCCAAGGAGTATAAACGCATCCGTTATCCAGCGCGAAGCGCTTCGTCTTTTCAATATACGCGCCTATTTCCGGCAGGCCCGCAAGATAAGAATCTATCAGCTGCTGAGCCTCGAACCGCGACACGCCCATCTGCGCGCTCAATCCGAAAGAAGAGATTCCATAGATAATCGAGAAGTTCACGGTTTTTGCCTTCGCGCGCAAATCTTTCGGCACATGCTCGTCCGCTTTGATCCCGAAAATCTTGCGCGCCGTCTCCATGTGAATATCGCGCCCGGCGTCGAAAGTATCCTTGAAAGTCTTCACGTCCGCCACGTCCGCCAACAGCCTCAGTTGAATCTGCGAGTAGTCCGCCGATACCAAAACCCGCCCCGGCTGCGCGACGAAGCATTTTCTTATCTGCTCGCCCAGGTGCGTTTTTATCGGGATATTCTGCAGGTTAGGGTCGCGCGACGACAGGCGCCCGGTGTTCGTGCTGGTCTGCAAATATGTAGTATGAATACGTCCGTCGGACGCGATCTGACGCGGCAATGCGTCCGTGTAAGTTCCCGCCAGCTTCGACAGCGAACGCCATTCCAAAATCTTGCCGGCGATTTCGTGCTCTATCTCCGCCAGAGTATCTGCGTCCGTCGACTTGCGCCGGGGCAGCCCCAGCTCTTCGAACAATACGGCCGCAAGCTGCATGGGGCTGGCGATATTGAATTCGCGCCCCGCCATATCCCAGATTTCTTTTTCAAGCTTCGCCATGTCGTCGTGGAAAACGGCCGACAGCCCGCGCAGCTTCGACTTGTCCACGCCGACGCCCGCGCGCTCCATATTCAAGAGAATTTTCAATAACGGCCGGTCGCAGTTTTCATATAGTTTTTTCAGCCGCTGATTCTTGTCCAGCTTTTCGCGGAACAATCTGTAAAGAGCGAAGGCGACGGCCGCGTCCTCGGCCGCGTACGGGGTCGCGACGCCGATCGGCAGAGCTTCGAAATGCTTGTCCCGGCTTTTCGTCTTCGGCGCGAATAGCGAGTCGAAAGTTATCGTATCATGGTCCAGATATATTTTCGATAATTCGTCCAAGTTGTGCGCGTGCGCGGTTCCATGCAAGACATAAGACAACAGCATCGTGTCGTCGACCGGCTCGATAGCGTCAACGTCCCATCCTTCGTTCGCCAAGATATGCAGGTCGTATTTCAGATTATGCCCGACTTTCACGATGCTTGGGTTTGTCAGTATCGGCCAAAGCTTGCGCTGGACTACGTCCAGCGGTAATTGAGAATTGAAAATTGAAAATTGAAAATTATCGTTTCCAAACAAATCTTGGGATTTTTGCTGATGTCGTATCGGGATATAAACACCAGTATGAGAATCCGCTGCCAGGGAAATTCCGACGATTTTATCGGCCATCTGGTTCAGTCCGGTGGTTTCGGTATCGATCGCCAGCACTCCGCGCACAGTCGCGATAAACGCGTCCAGCTGGGATTCCGTGGTGATGGTGATATAATTTTCGCCCAAGGCTATGTTGCACTTTCCGTCGTCCGCATCATTCGCGGCGGGCACGCATACGGGCGGCAAGTTGTTATCCGCGAACAGCCTGTTCGCTTTCGCCACCAGAGAATTGCTTTCCAATTCGTTTTTGGCGAAGTTCAAAAACGCATCGCGGTCAAAGCGGAACGCGCCGTCCTCAAAGTCTGGCAAGTCCACATCGCTTTTTAATGACACCAATTGCCGCGAGATGTAAGCTTTCTCTTTATTATCAATCAGCAACTGACGCAGGCGGTCGTTTTTCACCGACCCTATATTGGCGTACAGGTTGTCCAAGGTACCGAACTCGTTTATCAATTCGGCCGCTTTTTTCGGGCCTATGCCGGGAACGCCGGGAACGTTGTCGCTGCAGTCTCCCATCAGGCTTTGCACGTCGACGACCTGATCCGGCGCTACGCCGAATTTTTCAAGTACCTGCGGCTCGCGCACTTCCTTTTCCTTCATCCCGTCGTATAAAAACCCGCAGTGCGACACAAGCTGCATCAAGTCTTTATCGCTGGTCACGATTCTTGTCTGTCCTGTTCCGCATTGCCGCGCGGTCAGCGTCGCGATGACGTCGTCCGCCTCGACTCCTTCTATGACCAGCACGGGCATTCCCATGGCGCGCGCGGCGCTTCTCGTCAGCTCTATCTGCGCCAGCAGATCCGCCGGAGTATCCGACCGGTTCGCCTTGTATTCGGGATAGATATCGTTGCGGAAATTCTTGCGCGCGGCGTCGAACACGCAGAAGAATCTGTCGCCCGGGGCGGATGCCGCCAACAGGGGCAGCACCATATTGCAAAAGCCGAAAACGGCGTTCACCGGAGTGCCGTCGCTGCGCGTCAGGCGGCCATGCACGCCGTAATATGCCCTGAATAATAAAGAGTTCCCGTCTATTAATGTAAGCATAATTAATTAGCAATTATCAATTAGCAATTAGCGATTACACTCCCTGATAATTGCTAATCGCTAATTGATAATTAGATTAAAACGCGTACCGCAATTTCAAACGCACTTCGTTCTGCCAAAAGTCCGCGTGCTCGAAGATGTTCGGCGCGTATGCCGTGCGGTACTCCACGTCCACGAACAGGCTGGTCGCCGGAATGTTGGACTGCACGCCCAGCATGCCTTGGTACGCGACTTGCGTGTTCATGTCCTCGGATACTCCGCCCGCCGATACGCTTCCCGCGAACAGCGTTCCTATGCCAAGCCCGACATAGGGTTTCACCATTGGGGTCGGCGTCAGCTTTACATATCCGTTCACGAACGCAAGATTGGCGTTCAGGTCGGCACCGCTGCGGGTGCTGTGGATATAGCTATATTCCACTTCCGCGCGGACGACGGGCATGTCCAGTCCGACAAGCGCGCCGTACGATTGCGCGAACGAATTCGTGCCGCCCGTCTGCAGCGACCCAAGCCCGGCCATAGCCCCGACATAGAAGTCGACCGTGGCCGCGTTAGCCGCGCCTATGCAGAGCATAGAGCACAGAGCATAGAGCATAGATTTTTTTATATTCATATTTTTCTCCTTTGTGTGATAGTATTATAATAGAAAAAAGACGGCGCGATATGCAAGAGAATAAACCTATTTCAGACAACGTAAAGGAAATATCGCACGATTTGTGCGAGGGAAAATCATCCGATGCGAGGAAATCCGGCGCAGATGTATATAATACATCAAGCCGGATTGACAAAGCAGCGGGGGATTTAACCCGCACGGCTTCGCCGCGGCGTCAATTTGAATCAATAACTTCGGATTCCCGCTCGCCCGTGTGCTCACACGGGCTTCGCGAAAATCCTCGTTCTTGCTCCAAATTACCTGCCGCAAATCGCGCGATATTTCCTTCACGTTGTCTGATTATTGGCCTGGGCAATCCCGGCACTGCGTATTCGCAAACGCGGCATAACGTCGGGTTTATGGCGCTGGATGCGCTGGCCGGACCGGATGCGGTTTGGAAGAAAGAGAAGAACGCGCTGGTGGCGAAACAAGGGAATATTATATTCGCAAAGCCCCAGACTTTTATGAACTTGTCCGGAGTGTCGGTGCAGGCTTTGATGACTTTTTATAAAGTCCCGCTTGAAAATTTAGTGGTGATTCATGACGATATGGATTTGAAGCTGGGCGACGCGCGCGAAAAAACCGGAGGCAGCAGCGCGGGCCACAACGGAATCAAAAGCATCGACGCCGCGATCGGAAACGAATACCATCGTATAAGGATAGGGGTAGGGCGGGTCAGCAGAACCGAAATGGACCCGTCGGATTGGGTTCTGGGGAGATTCTCGGCTGAAGAGTTGAAGAAGATAAAGGAAGTACTTGAAAAAATAGTAGCTAGTCGTTAGTCGCTAGCAATTCGGCGCAACAAATAGCATTGTCCATTATAATGGACATTGTTCATATCGGCACATACCTACTAGCGACTAGCTACTAACGACTAGCGACTTTTTCCACTTTTAACTTTTTGTAATTTATGTTAAAATCTATAGATAGAGAGAAATGAAGAAATTTGCCATTTGCTATTTGCTATTTGCTATTTGCGCCGGCGCGGCCGGTGCTGCCGCGACTTGCTCGAAGCAATCTCTCAACGCTTGCATCGATTCATCGTGCGCGATAAACATCGGCGCTAATCCGGCCGCCAGATGCCAGCTATGCGGCACGGCGACCGCAGGCGACGCGCCAACCGGCACAGGAATGCAACAACTGGCCCTCGGCGCATCAAGCAAGAATACTTTGTCGGAAAGAGAGCTGCGGGCCGCGCCGCGCGATCCGGCGGACAGATATGCCTGGACAGTTGCCCAATGCATTAAGAAAATCGGCGGCGCCTGCACTCTGGACGATGTCGAGGATTACGACAAACTTATAGAGCAATCATGCCGCGCGGCGGGCCTGGATATGCAATTCGCAAGCGCGCAGAAAAAAGCGACGACCCAAAAGACAAGGTCCGCATGCGAATCCGAAATAAGCCTGTGCATACGCGGCGATAAAAGATGCGGCTCCGGCTTTACCGCTTGCAAAGAGGACGCCGACTTCGACAAGTTCTTTGCGGCCTGCGCGGTGGAGGCCACGGGCTGCGACCAGTTCACGAAAGACATCCGTACGGCAAGCATATCCGCGCGCGACAACAGCATAAAGAATGCAAGCGGGCTGCTGGCCAGCATAGTCGCGGGATACAGGACCGCGCGCGAAGACAGGCTTAACGCGGCGAAAGAAGGCTGCAAAAGCAACGCTTCGCGCGACGCATGCGTTCAGATGGTGTGCGCTGAAAATATGAGGAACAAATGCGCGAGCGGCTTCGAATCCGAAGTATCGATGGCGAACTTGCTGTGCAAGTTTCATGAGACTGCCTGCGGCCGTCTCAAGTAAAGAATAAAGAATAATGAATAAAGAGAAAATAATCTTTGTTGATAATATGAATACCGGCAGGACTGATGTTCACGCTGCGTCATCTATTCGCCATTCTTTATTCTTTATTCTTTATTCTTTGTTCTTTATTCTTTGCATCGGCGCAGCTGATGCGGCGGTTGTTTCGCGCCCAACGGCGGCAGCGCCCGCGGCTTCGCGCGGGCGTCCCGCGCCTGCGGCCGCAGCGACTCCGCGCGCTACCTCGGTCGTGGCCGCACCGGCCGCTCAGCCGGTCGTGGAAGAAGTCGTTGTAGTTGAAGCAACTCCTGCGCCGGTAGTTGTCGAAGAGATTGCACTGCCGCCGGAAGATAAGGCCTTGCGGTTTGACGAAGTATTGCAAGGTTCGGGCGGCGGGTCGGCAGCATCGGAATCGGAGCTTAAAAATCTTATAGCGGCGCAGCGCACTGCGGGAGCCGCAAGCGAGGCGATTATGCTCAGCGCGTCATCCACCGGCGGAGCGGTAACCGGCGCGCGCGGCTGCGATGACGGCCTTCGCGCTTGCATGAAAGATAAGTGCGGCGAGAATTTTGAGAAATGCGCAACGGATGGCGACACCGCTTGGGGCGACAAGATAGATTCGTGCAGGCGCGGTACCGCATGCACGTCCGAGGAATACAACGCGCTGGCGCCGGAGATAAAAGCGGACCGCGACGCGTTCCTGACTATCGGCTCGTTCGACAAAGTTTTGAACTGCGGGATAGAATATAACGAATGCATAGTGGCGGGATGCGGACAACAGCTTAACGCATGCAAGGGCAAAGCCGCGGGAGACAAGGTTATCGCGGACTGCAAGAAAATCGCGGACAGATGCCGCGAGCAGGACAGCGGTCTTGCGGCGCGGGCGATGGAAGTATTCGCAACCCTTCGCATCGATGCGGAAAAACAGATCAAGGCGGACGAACAGAAGCTTTACGCGCTGCGCGACAAGATGTCGGAATTATGCCGCAGAACCGGCGCGATGTTCGACGACCGGTCGTACGAATGCGTGTTCACGGTAGAGCTGACCTCGACGGATTCGCATTGGCGCACGGCGGCAAACCCGAGCGGGCTGGTCGCTTCGCAGAAATTGCACCCAAGCGCGACTTATGATTGCGATCCGGGATGGTTCGGAATCGACGTCACGACGTTCATAGAGAACGCGTTCCGCTTGACTCGATCGCAGACCGCGGCATCCAGCGCGATGCTGGGGGCGGGCGTCGGCACTGGGGTGGGCGCGATAACTAATAACTTGATGACCACGGGGCAAATGTTCGGCGGAACTTCCAAGGCTCAAGACGACAGGGATAACGCGAAGAAAGCATTGGAAGACGAATGCGAGAATCAAGGCGGCGTTATTGTAAACAGCAAGTGCAGCTTTGACCCGAAA
>WRHR01000012.1 GCA_009783145.1 Alphaproteobacteria bacterium
TTTTCTCGCCGCATTTTTTGCAAACGGACGCCGGCATTACGGGCAAGGCGTCATGAGCGCGCCGCTGCTTGGAACGCGCTGCGCTGGTTTTCTTTTTTGGAACTGCCATCTCTTAATCCTTTATTTGTTCAGACGCTTATTTTATTCATTTTTCGGCGATTTGCAAGGGGAAATAACAATTAACAAATAACAAATAACAAATGTAGGATTACTTTGCGATTTTGCGCCAACCAATTGTTAATTGTTATTTGTTAATTGTTATTTTTTTAACACGATTTTTATGCTATAATGTAGCAAATGAGAGTAGGATTTTACGCCGCTTTAATAGGGATTTTTGCGCCGCTGGCGGTGTTTGCCGCGTCTGAGGGCACCCCTGTTTATTATCAAAATTACGGCAGCCAAGGCCAGAATGTCTATGTCGGCGACCAGCGCACTGTTCAGTCCGTGGGCCAGCGGGTGACTACATATCAGGTGCCGTATCAGGAACCTCCCGCGTCATATGCGGACGCGATGACTCCGGCAGGCGTGGCAACCGGCGAGTACGAGCCCTGGGTCTTATCAGCTTCATATACGCGCAGGTTTGCGGATTTTCAGTTCAAAACGGGCGTAAATTCGGTCCTGGAATGGAGCAATATGCTCTTTAATGAGATTGGCGTCCGCTTGGATTCCAATTTCAAAGTAAAGGATTATGACTTATTCGCGTACGGCGAGTACCGCCATGGAACAATGAGCAGCGGAGGATTTTCCATAGACTATGACCTGGAGCCTTATGATTACAGGGACCCGGATATTGGAATATTCACCATATCGGTCGGCCAGCAGACCGGAAAGACGGATTATATGCGGTTCGGGTTTGGTGCAAAGCATATCTGGGACTTGGCGGGGTGGAAGCTTTCGCCGTCGATCGGGTACGAAATCTTCAAGCATAATTTGCAGATGAGCGATCATCTGTATCCGAATCCGGCGGTATATATCCCATTGCTGAACCAGTTCGGAGATTATATTTTCGGCGACGGCGCGGGCAGTTTTATCAACGTGGATCCGCGGGACGCGCAATATTTTGTCGATAACGGCTGGTACCAGGTTTGCTTGTCTCCCGAAGACATAAAGGTTGCGGCATCGGGCGACCCCAGCGGCATTCCCGTAGTCGTCGATAACGGCAACGGAACGTTCGGTTTGCTGACTCAGGATTACGATCCTCTTTGGATGTATCTGCCGTGGGGCGTGGGACCCGGCGAGTGCGTGATTATCGGCGGCGACGGCCCGATAATGGTCCAAGGGGTCACACATATTTATAATACTACGTGGAGCGGGCTTTTCCTGGGGTTAGAGGCGGAAAAGCAGATGACTCATAACGACAAGCTGCGCTTTTACGTGCAGGTGGGCATGCCCAGCTATAACTCCGAAGGCATCTGGCCGAATCGCACGGACTGGCAGCAGCACCCGAGCTTCATAGACAAAGGCAACAACGGCGCGTATTCGTATCTGGCGGAAATGGAGTATAATTATAGGTTGTCGGAAAGATTGCAGCTGGCGTTAAAGGTGGATATGAACTTCTTCCATGTGGGCAAGATCGGCGGGGACTTGTTCGTGGCGTCCTATACGGGATACGCGATGACCGACGACGGACAGTTTATTTACCAAACGCCGGACGGCCTGGCGTGCGATCCACATTTCGCCGCGAATTGCTACCCTCTGCTGGAAACGGTCGAGGCGCATACGGTTCACATCCCCGACTCGCTGAAATATGCGAATTGGCAATCTTTCGGCCTTCATCTTGGCGTTAAATACTCATTCTAAAAAATCCGCGCTTCGCGCGGATTTTTAAAGTGAATAATGAATAGTGAATAGTGAATAATTATGGTATTATATGAGCATGAGAAAACTGCTTATCTTTTCACTATTCACTATTCACTATTCACTATTCACTGCGCCATCGCCTGCGGCGACCGGCGAATTCGACTTCGACCGCTGGAATACGATACTCAATCAAATTCAAGAACGCGCGGTTGCGGAAAAGGTAGACGACCGCACTATAAACGCCGCGATTCAAGACGCAGCGTTTATTCCGAAAATTGTGTGGCGCGATAAAAATCAGGCTGAGTTCAAATTGACATTGGAAGAGTATCTGACGAAGACGGTGAATGCGACGCGCATCGCGAACGGGCATAAGATGCGCGCGAAATATCCGACTCTGCTTAATAAAGTCCATCAGAAATACGGCGTCCAGCCGGAAGTGATACTGGCATTCTGGGGAATGGAAAGCAACTATGGCGAGTACAAGGCCCATTACAAATTGTCGGATGCTTTTCTGACGCTGATTTACGAAGGCCGGCGCGAGCAGTTCTTTACCGACCAGTTGATTGCTCTGATGAAAATCGCCAGTAAAAATAGCATGCAGATCGACGGGGTAAAAGGCAGTTGGGCGGGCGCGATGGGGCACTTTCAGTTTATCCCGACGACGTTGCAGCAATACGGGGCGGACGGCAACGGCGACGGCAGGATAGATATCATAAACAATATAAGCGACGCTATGTATTCGGCGGGAAATTACTTAAGCAAAATGGGCTGGAATCCGCATGAGAAGATAGTCCGCGAAGTCCGTCTGCCGGAAAATTTCGATGTTTCGCTGTGCGACGGGAAAACGAAAAAAACGCTGGGTCATTGGGCGATGATGGGCATATCTGACGTGCCAAGTGCGAATATGGAAGCGGGACTGGTGTGCGATGCGGGCGCCAATCGGGCGTTTCTTGCGTATCCGAATTTTTATCGCGTTAAAAAGTGGAACAATTCCAACTCGTACGCGGTCGCGATCGCTTTGCTCAGTGAGCAATTAGCGATTAGCAATTAGCAATTGCAATTTATTTGCAAAAATTCCTTTTGTTTGCTATCTTGAGTTAAAAGTGCTCGGCAATTGCTAATTGATAATTGCTAATCGCTAATTAAAACGGAGTTTTACGATGGCTATTAAAGTGCGCGATTACGAAGTTCGACTCACGCGCAACAAAGAAGAAAGAAAACAAGTCCGCCAACTGCGGTACAAGGTTTTTGTAGAGGAAGAAGGCGCAACCCCGACGGAAGAACAGAAAAACCTGCGCGAAGAATACGACAGTTTCGACCGGTTCGCGGATTACATGGGCGTTTTCCATAATGGGAAAATCGTCGGAACTTATCGCATTATCGACCGTGACGCCGCCGAAAAAATGGACGGCTTTTATACCGAGGGCGAATACGATCTGAAAAAGATTAAAAAGATACGCGGGAATATTGCGGAAATGTCGCGCGCGTGCGTCGATCCGGAATATCGCGACGACGGATTGGTTATGAGGATGCTTTGGCTGGGCTTGTGCGAGTATATATTGCTGAGGAAAATAAAAGTGCTGTTCGGCGTGGCGTCATGGACGGGACAGCATCCGGCCGCCACCGCCCAGGCGATTTCTTATCTGTATTACAATCACCTTGCGCCGCTCTCGATGCGCGCTACGGTTGAAAAGGATAAGTTGCTCGAAGGGGTGAATCCGAAGCTGACAAAGATGAATATCCTTCCCAAAGACTTTGTGGACGAAGCGGTCGCGAAAGCGCAGATGACGCCGCTGCTAAAGGGATATCTGCGCCTGGGGGCGGTATTCGGCAAGGGAGTTTTCATAGACGCGCCGTTCAATACTTACGACGTGTTCCTGATTTTGCAAACCAAGAACATCAGCTGCGCGTATCAGAAACATTTTGCGGGCTCGGAAACGGCGTTCCAGCATTTGGGCATAGAAGACGGTGCGATGAAGAAATTCGGCAAGGTGATGCTGCTGCCGTTCACGGGCTCGTTCGCTTTGTTCAAGGCGATGGCGCAGTTCTTCCTGCGCGACGACGCGGACGACGCGGAGTTGGTGGAAGATGAGAAGCAAACGGAAGAATAATTAACTGGATTGCCGCGCCCTTCGGGCTCGCAATGACAATTTATACTGATTTGTCATTGCGAGGCGAAGCCGAAGCAATCCAGTCAATAAAAGCTAAAATGAGAAAGCTATTAAATGCTATTTTCGCGCCGATTAAATTCATCGCATTTATTTTGTGGATTATTCCTAATGCGATATTTGCTTTGTTTGTGCCGACGGGCAGTAAATTGGGTTTATGGCATCTGCAGTTTTTTATGCGCGGCACGATGCTGATTTCGGGAATCAAGGTGCGCGTGCATGGCAGGCTGTCAAAGGAGCGCCCGCTGCTGGTGGTGGGCAACCATATCTCTATTTTTGAAATGGTTACTTTTCCGGTGGCGCTGGGGGGCAGCTTTTTTGCCAAGAAGGAAATCGAAGGCTATCCGTTGGTGGGCTGGATGGCTAAAAAGTTCGGAGTAATTTACGTCGACCGTCGCCCCAGCCAGGCGGTTGCCGGCATAGAGAAATTGCGCAAAGAAATGGCCAGGGCGGACTATCCGATGTTCTTGTTTCCCGAAGGCACGACTACATCCGGGACTTATGTATTGCCTTTTAAAAGCACGTTGTTTAATTTTATGGAAAATGGCGAAGATGTGACGGTCCAGCCGATAGTGCAGTTTTACCGCTATCGCGACGGAAGCGTGATACCTGATCAGGTGATGGCGGACGAGTACGCGTTTTTCGATAACCACAAGATGACCCAGCCGCCGTATTGCAAGGTAGAGCGCAGCTTGATAGGCCAAGTTTTTCACGTCTTTTCGATTGGCGGATTTATGGTGGAAGTATTTATCTTGCCGCCGCCGCCTTTGGCGGGAATGAATAGAAAAGAGATCGCAACAAAGTTGCATGAAATTATTAGTGATAAATTTAATGAATTGAAATAATATCACTGGATTGCTTCGCTTCGCTCGCAATGACAAATCGGTATAAATTGTCATTGCGAGGAGCCCAAAGGGCGACGCGGCAATCCAGTAAAAAATAAAGAGTATAAAAAATGAAAACAGCAATTACACCAACAAGGGCTGAGAATTTCAGCGAATGGTATCAGAATGTTATAGCCGCCGCCGACCTGGCGGAAAATTCTGCATCTGCAGGAAATATGAATGTAAAGCCATATGGCTGGGCGATTTGGGAGCTTATGCGTGATGAATTGGATCGGCGCATCAAGGCTGAAGGCGTCCAAAACGTGCAATTTCCTACGCTTATTCCATTGGAATATTTTAATAAGGAAGCACAGCACGTCGACGGGTTCGCCAAAGAATCTATGATTGTCACGCATCATAGATTGAAAATGATTGATGGAAAGTTGCAACCGGATCCGGAATCAAAACTGACCGACCCTTATGTAATGCGGCCGACGTCCGAAACGATTATCGGCGAAGCTATGTCGCGATGGATTCAGAGCTATCGTGATCTGCCTATGCTGCTGAATCAGTGGACCAGCGTGTTTCGTTGGGAAATGCGTCCGCGCATATTTTTGCGTTCTCGCGAGTTCTTTTGGCAGGAAGGGCATAACGTCTTTGCAACTGCGGAAGAAGCCAAAGCCGACGCGCTCAAAATGCACGGTGTTTACAACGATTATTCTCGTGAAGTATTGGCTATAGATCCGATAGTCGGAGAAAAAACGCCCGAAGAAACATTTGCCGGCGCGGATCATACTTACACTCGCGAAATGATGATGCAGGACGGCAAAGCCGTGCAGACTGGAACTTCGCATGATTTGGGTCAGCATTTTTCCAAATCGTTTGATATAAAATTCCTTGGGGCCGATGGAAAATTGCAATATGCGTACACGACCAGCTGGGGTATAACAAGTAGGATGATAGGCTGCGTGATTATGGTTCACGGCGACGATGACGGACTGGTCCTGCCGCCTGCGATTGCACCTTATCAAGTTGTGATAATTCCGATTTTGCCAGAGCAAAACGAATATGCCCGCAAGGTTGAAAAACAGCTGAAAGATGCGGGAATTCGGGTCTGGCTTGACGACAGCGATATGCGTTCATCCGACAAAATGTGGAAATGGATAAAACGCGGCGCGCCAATTCGCATAGAGTTGGGCGAAAAGGAAGCTGCGGATAAAACAATAACGATGGCTCGCCGCGATATTGGAAAAGCAAGCAAAACGACAATGCCGGTCAAAGCCGCTCATTCTTTGATTTTGGAGTGGTTGGATAAGATGCAATCTGACATGCTTGGCGCGTCCGCGGCGCGGAATAAAACAATGATAACGGAAGTAAAGGATTTGGCTGCGCTGGAAAAACATCTGGCGGCTGGAAAAATCGGCTTTTTCCGATTGCCGTATGCGGCGACTTTAACGCCGGAATTTGAAGGTTTGATGGAAAAATATAAAATCAGCCGCCGCTGTCTGGACGATAATGATCCGAGCTTTGTTTTTGTAGCAAAATCTTATTAGGAAACGCGCCACCGGCGCGATTTTTTCATTTGCCTAAATTTGCTATTGATGATAAAATACAATATCAAGGAAGGGATTTTATATGAAAAAGATTTTATCCGTAATGCTTGGACTGCTGGTTATGCCCGCATTTGCTGAGGTTGCGCCAGTCGGATACTGGGATGACGAGGCTGCGGTCGAAAGCCCGTTTATTGACGAGAGCATCGAGGAAACCGAGATGCAAACGCCCCTGGTTCAGACTATGGCCCAGCCGGCGGCCCAGCCTTTGTCTACGGGAGTGTCTCCGCGCGCGACGACTCCGCGCGCGACGACTCCGCGCAGCGCGGTTCGCGCCGTGACGCCGGCACAGGGCGCTATGGCGACCAGGACGGCGACTCCCAGCCGCGCGGTGGCGTCGCGCAACGCTTCGGCAAACATACGGTCGTTTAATATGACCCCTGAAAAGACTTTGGCGACGCGGCAGACCTCCGCTCCGGTGCCCAGCAACGTGAATACGGCGCGCGTGGGGACTTTGTATACTCCGGCGGCTTCGAACACGGGACGCGTGGGTGTGCGCAGCAGCGCCATAGGCCAGCTTGCTTCGGCGCGCATGGGTTCGGCGGTGTCATTGGCGGGATCCAGCACGCAGTCTGCGGATACCGGTCCGACGATGGAAGAGAAAGCGCAGCTTACGGATTTCTGCAAGGCTCAGTATTTCGCGTGTATGGATAATTATTGCGATGTCTTGGACGACAACCAGGGTCCCTGCAGTTGTTCGGATAATGTAAAGAATTTCGCTAAAACCGAAGAAGCGTTGAAGAAGGCGACCGAAGAATTGCAGGAAGTCGCGCGCAAGATACAATATCTTGGCCTGACTACGGCGCAGGTCCAGGCGTTGTTCGCCGGTACCGAGGCCGAGGCGGCGATGGCCAACGCTCAGGATACGACAATGCTGAAGCGGGACTTGGATACGATAAAAAAGCTGGTATTGGATGTGAAACCGGGCAACAGCAGCTTCGAAGGCGGCCTTGGGTTTGATTTCGCCAGCCTTGACCTGGATTTCAATAACGGGTTCGACTTGGGCGCGTTGTTCGGACTGGGGACGAACGATATTAAAAATCAAAGAGGGGGCGAGCTTTATAAAAGCGCGCAGAACCAGTGCAAGCGCTCCGTTCTGGAACCCTGCAAGAAACAGGGCGTCGATATAACAATAATTTCGAACGGGTACGATATGAGAATCGACCAAGCGTGCATAGTCTATGAACGCGCGCTGGAAGACTCCAATACTCAGATGAGACGCACGGTGCGCAATGCTCAGATGGTGCTGGAAAGGGCGCGCTTGGGAGTGTATGAAAGCATGAACGCGTATGACGTGCGCGGCTGCGTCAGCGCGCTGGATCAATGCATGCAAAGCGACTTTGTATGCGGCGCGGATTATATCAATTGCTTGGATCCGACCGGGCGGTTTATCTATAACGGCGAATTCGTAGCGGGGGCCAAACCCGGCGACCCGGATTGCGTGGAAACACCTGCGGGAGGATCGGACGCCAATACAGCTAACAGTTGCGGAACCGGTCTGTATGCACCTTGGAAATCCGCTTGGTCAAATTCAAAGGGGTTAAGCGAATTTATAGATAAAAATATTGCCGATTTTAGTAATAAGACCACCAACATGGTCAGTTTTTTGGTAAGCAAGATTGGCACCAGAGATAAAAACGGCAAAGAATCTGGTATGTGCATGAGCGTGCTGAACAAATGCCAGTCTTATACATATAATAATAAAGTCTATGACCCAACCAATGCGGTTGTCAGAGAATACTTGGCCAGAACGCTGGTTCAGATCAGGGCAAAGCAGGACTTGATGGTCGCGGAGCATGTAGGCAATTGCAGAATGGAAGTGCAGATGTGCTTGATAACGAACGGCGCGATTATCGGGGATTACGGACTGAATGCCGGTTATGTGCCGCTTTCGACGCAGAATGCGTGCAAGGCGGTCGCAAAATCTTGCGCAAGCACCATAGGGTTTGATAAAGACCCGGATACTCACATGCCTTTGACTGGACCGACCGCGGAAACCATCATGATACAAAATATGGTTTCAGACGTGGCATGCTATCGTGTTCATGACGTTTTGTTCCCGAAAATTAGTGATACTACAAGGGCATGTCCTTGCCCCGCGGGGTCGACTTGGGTATCTTCGAAGAAAGCCTGCCAATGTGTCGAAAACTCGGATTGGGTTGAAGATACGGGACAGTGCGGGTGTACTAAAGACCCGACGCAGCCGCATATGTGCGGAGGACCTGTGTTGAATGCGCAAGGTCAAGTTACCGGATTTGAGCCTTATACATGCGCGATGGACCAGGATCATTGCCCATAATGGTTTCAACCATGTAAAAAATCGCCGCACCCGCGGCGATTTTTTGTTAGGCGTTGCACATTTTGGTAGGGGCGAAATATATTTCGCCCCTACGATGTTCGTGTTAACTTTCCACTGTCCAACTTCTCTATAAATTCATTTACGGATTTAACATACAATTTATCCGCGTCCCATGTCGCCGGATTATTTATAATATATGTCGCGATATCGCCATGTTCATTATTATCACGGATTATGTGTTCGTAATAATTGCGTTGGAATACGGAACGACCGATTTGTTTCGATACGGTGGACTTATATCCACGGATTGCCGCAGCTAACGTGTTTAATTTATCACCGAATTTTCGTTTTTGCGTAGGGGCGCATAATTGCGCCCCGTTGTTTGCGGAGCAAACAATTATATCATCGTGCCGTTGGCACGACGGGGCGCAATTATGCGCCCCTACGGGACCGTGCAACGCGGCGCCTCCCGCCCCTACGATGTTCGTATTTATCAGTTTAATTTTATCAATGGATGTCGGCTTATAACTATCAATCACTATTATGAAATGAACATGATTCGGCATAATAATGTATTCTAAAATTTTTACTTTTTGAAAATGCTTTGGGATTTCTAATAAACAATCGCGGGCGATTTTACCCCAATCATTCAAAATCATTTCGCCGTTATGGACGCGACCGAAAATGCATTTCTTATCTGCTGTGCAAATCGTTATGAAATACAATCCGTCCGACGAATAATCGTAATCTTGCAAGCGAACACTGCGGCGATGATGGAGTTCTTTATTATATGGCATTTATTTTACCAATATTGTAGGGGCGAATGATTATTCGCTTCTACTTCTTCAACGCGACAATCCCCGGCAATTCGCGCCCCTCCAGGAATTCCAAAAATGCGCCGCCGCCGGTCGATACGTATGTCATATCTTTGGCAGTGTCAGTCGCTTCCAGTGCCGCAACGGTATCCCCGCCGCCGACAATGGACTCTAATTTACCGGCGCGCGTCCTGGCTGCAACGTATCGTGCCAGCGCGAATGTGCCGACACTCCAAGTCGGCTGCCATTCGGCCATTCCTACCGTTCCGTTCCAGACAATTGTTTTTGCGTCATCGATCGCGCGCTCGTACTCGGCAACCGATGCCGGACCTTCGTCCATAATAACGTCGCCGGGCAATATATCATTCATCATTTTGTCGGTTCTGGGCGCATCTTTTTCCCAAGCGGGGCCGACCCCTTTTTCAACCGGCAGGATGATTTTGTCGCCGAATTCTTTCATGATTTCAAATATCTCGGCGTTGGTATCGGCATCATATTTCTCAAGGTTATCCGCATCCATGGCAAGGTTCCTGGCGCCCATAGCTACCAGAATACTGGTCCCGATTCCGCCCGCGCATATAACCTTGTCGCAGAGTTTCCCAAAGGCTTTGATGACGGCGATTTTGGATTTGATTTTCGCGCCGCTAACCAGTCCCAACAGCGGTCGTGCGGGGTTTTTCATAACACGGGTCAGAGCCGCGATTTCAGACGCCAGCAATTCCCCAGCGTAGGAAGGCAAGAATTTGGTAACGCCGACGGTGGAGGCATGCGCGCGGTGCGATACTGCAAAAGCATCATTAACATAAATATCAAATCCGGAGGCCAATTGCCGCGCGAACTCGGGATCGTTTTCTTCCTCGGCCGCATAAAAGCGCACATTTTCCAGCAAGACAATGTCGCCGTCACGCATCGCCGGCAAAAATCCCTTGTCCAAGCAATCCGGAATCAGTGGAACTTTCATATATTCTGCAATCGGTGCCAAGGTAAATTTTTCGTCGCGCTTACCCCCCGGCCGCCCAAGATGAGCGCATATCGCGATGCGCGCGCCGGCGGCTTGCAGTTTCCGAATCGTGGGCATGGATTGCTCTATTCGGAAAGCGTCGGTAATCCGGCCATCAACGATCTGAACATTGAAGTCATCGCGCAGCAGGATATATTTCCCGCGGATATCACCGATTTCATTAATGGTGCGAATATTCATAATAAATCCTTTACTGGTCTATAGCTCTTCCTATAATGTTCGTTTATACCAAATTCTTTGATTGCCTGCAAGTGCGATGCGGTCGGATAGCCCGCGTTTTTATCCCATCCGTATTGAGGAAATTCCGCCGACAATTCCCGCATAATCTTATCTCTGGTTTCTTTTGCGATAATGCTGGCGGCGGCGATGGAAAGGGACTTGGAATCGCCTTTTACAACCGCGCGGCCTATGACATCGGGCGGCAATCTGTTCCCGTCCACTAAAACGAATTCCGGTCGTTGGGGCAGGGCGGCAATCGCGCGCTTCATAGCCAGCATTGAAGCGTGCAGAATGTTCAGCTCATCAATTTCCGCCGGACTGCATTGCCCGACGCCGACCAAGCAATTTTCCATAATCCAATCGTACGCCGTCGCGCGTTGAATATGAGTCATCCGTTTAGAATCATTAATTGCTAATCGCTCATTGCTAATCGCTAATTGTGTTTTTGCCGACGGCAAAAAAACGACCGCCGCGGCGACCACGGGTCCGCACAAAGGCCCGCGCCCGGCTTCATCACAGCCGGCGATAAGTGCAGCCTGCCGCCCGTAGCCTTGGCGAAGGGTGGCCCCTATCTCGTTTTCGATATCAAAGGTCGGTAATGACTTCATAATTTCAGATCATCCGGCTGGCAATCTGGTTTTTCACAAATTCGTCTTCGGGTGAATACAAAGGCCACTTGCCGTTCGCCAGATCTTCCAATGTAGTCAGCGGCTGTTTCAGTCTCGCGCGGTACAGCCATAAATTGGAAATTACGCGCTTTATATAATTTCTGGTTTCGACATTAGGAAAGCTTTCGATATAAAGCAGCGGATCGGTCGTCTCGAAATTTTTTTCGAACTTCGCCATCGCTCCGTTGCCGCTGTTATACGACGCCAGCATTTTTATGATGCTGTTCTCGACATTCGGCAACCCCAGCAAGTCCACGATATATTGCTGTCCCAAGAACATATTATGTTCGGGGTTTGAAATATTTAGGTCCGACATCGATACGTCGCTCTTTTTCGCGACCTGCTTGGCGGTCTTTGGCATTAATTGCATTACGCCTTTTGCGCCTTTATTAGATTCGGCGGTCGCTTTGAACCCGGACTCCTGGCGGGTAATCGCGAACAGCAGGGCGCGGTCGATGCTCCATCCTCCCATAGGCTCCCAATCGGGCAATGGGTATTGCGCCGAGAAAATTACGTTCGGATCAATTTCCATAATGCCGCGGTCGCGCACCAGGCCAGCGGCTTGCATCGATACGCGAGGCAGCTCTTCATAGGAAGCCACGGAATAAACGGCATGCAGCAATTTGTCCGACGCGCTGTGGGTAAGAAGCAGCCGCAGGTATTTTTCCGCCGTCGTTTTCTCTCCGATCTGCAGCAGCGCCAGCGCGGTTTTTCCATAACCGGTGTTTGAAAGCTCTTCGATATCCTCAATCGAATATTCCTTGTCAAAGAACTTGTACTTCGGCCTCGCGCCCAGCATGGCGGCAGACAGGGCGCCATAAAACATCTGAGGTTTTTCTGCCGCGATCTTCCAATTCTTTTTCGCCCTGTTGGAATCGCCTGACATTTCCGCAGCTCGCCCCAACCAGAATGCGGCCTCTACCTTTCGCGCGTCGTTGATGTGCGAGAGTTCGGTCAGGCTTTCGAAATGAGCCATTGAATCCGCGAACTCGCCGTCCTTGAACGCCATCAAGCCCATGGTCCAAAGGCCGTATTCCGATTGAAGCCGGGCCGATTGCGCGCCGAATTTTTTTGCAAGCTCGAATTCTCCGTTGGTGTAATAGACGAAAGCCAAGCGGCCCGCCAACCGTCCCCAATCCGCGTCCGATACGGATTTTTTGAACCCGTTTTCTTCCAGAACCTGCCGCGCGTTTTTCGTGTTTCCATGCGTCAGGGAGTTCTTGAACTTTTTGATTTTCGCGCCCGCGTCGCCCACGTAATCTTTTGCGGTCCAGGACTCGGATTTTGCGGCCGTGTCCTTAGTGCTGACCGCAGGCGTTGGAAGCTTTGGCGCGCGTGCCTGGGCTTGTTTTATCTGCGCCAGTTTGTACATCCGGTCGGCGCCCGGCTGGTCATAGTAGTTTTGCATCCAATCCGCGATTTCTTTCCCGCGCGAGCGGTAGGTTTTGGAAATATATCGCTGGAACAAAACCTCTTGCATTAAGATCTTGTCTTCGATTGCGGCCTCAAGCGGTATGGCGGCGCTGATTTTCTCTTCCGCCTGCAGTTTGAAGATTTCGGAATATGCCGCGGCGTCGGCATCGCAGAGCACCTGCGGCAAGCTGCCCGCAAAGGCGGCGCAATGACCAATGACTAATGACCAATGACTAATGACCAATAGTTTGAGGACTTTTCCAAAAAAATTAGATTTTACTTTCATTAAAAATTAGTCATTTGTCATTAGTCATTAGTCATTAAAACAACGAGCTTTTGTATTTTTTCGGCAGCTCGCAAACTTTCGCGCCTTCTTCGGCTTCGGGAATCTGGTTGATGATTTTTTTAAAGTCCGAAATCTTGCTGAACTTTCTATAAACGGACGCGAAGCGCACGAAAGCGATGGGGTCCAGATTAAGAAGCGATTCCGACACCATCTCTCCGATTATCTCGCTGGCGATTACATCGTCGGTGTTTTCAGCCTCCAGCCGGCGGTGGATTGAGGTTACGAATTTTTCGATTTGCTCGTTGCTGACATCGCGCTTGCGGCAAGCGATGCGTACGGACCGGGCCAGCTTGTCGCGGTCGAACGGCTGCAAGCTGCCTCCAGATTTCCGCACCATCAGATCGCGAAGCTGCACGCGTTCCAGAGTGGTAAATTTCGCGCCGCAGTCGTTGCATACGCGGCGGCGGCGAATGGTCGCGTCCTCCTCGTTAGGGCGCGAGTCCTTGACCTGCGATTCAGAAGAGTTGCAATAAGGGCATCTCATAGAAAGAAATGCTAGTAAAAAAGAATGAGGATGTCTAGGAAAGATTTGCTTCCTATTGCCGCTGGGGCGCGGATTGGCGATGATATAAAAATGATTAAAACCAATAAAAATACCTTCATAGTGTGGGAGCCGCATACGAAAACCCACGCCGAAACGGTCCCGGGTTGGACAAAGTACTTATTGGATATGGGGTACAGGGTAATTGCAGTGGTCGGCAGCAATCCTGTCAATGATGGGCTTTTCAGATATTCCGATAGAAATCTGACCGTGATAAGAATGCCGGATTTTATTTCGCGCATATGGTTGAAGTACAAGGACTTTTCGGGCGCGGCGGGAATTCTGGTCGCCAGCGGCGAAGTGCTGAAACGCGGCAAGGCGAAAAATCAGAAACCCGGCTATGCCGAGGCGTACGGATTTTTCAAGCGCGCGCCGCAGGATAAAGTCTTCCTGGTATTTCATGATATAAGAAAGGAAGTCGACGCCGGAATTTCACCGGAAGATATAATCACTTTGGACAATATGGATTATCAAGGCGCGAAAACTGTAGTGGTAAATCCTCATTATTTCGGCGAAGTAGAAAAGCATCATAAAAACAAAATTACGAATTTCGTGACTATCGGCACTTTGACGAACCCTTCGCCTGCCGGAACATTAAAGCGAACACGCAGGAATTCCAGTCTGTTGCTCGAATCGGTGCAAAGATTGCATGACGCGGGCGTGCGCGATTTTCGCGTGACGGCGGTGGGCCGAAATGTGCGGAATTTCAAAGTGCCGCGCAACCTGCGCGGATATTTTGACTTGCATAATTCACTGGGATTTCAGGAAATGTTCAAAAAGATAGAATCGGCGGATTTCTTTCTGCCCTTGCTGGACGCGGATACGGATGCGAACCATAGGTATATCACGACAGGCACCAGCGGGAACTTTCAACTGATTTACGGATTTGCAAAGCCTCCGTTGATTGCTTCAAGGTTCGCTGTAAAGAAATCCTTTAATAGCAAGAACAGCATTGTTTACGAAAAGAACGCGGATTTGGCGGATGCGATGAAGCGCGCGGTTTTGATGCCTGCGAAAGAGTACGATACGATGCGCAGCGCGCTGTCGGCGACTGTTGCAGGCATTTATAAAAGGTCGCTGGGGAATTTCGAAAAACTTGTTAAATCAAAGTCCTCAGCTCCGGATAATGCCGCATAACCGCATCCAGGATTTTGTTGTTGCGGTCGTCGACCGTGTTTTCGGCCCAGAGCGAGACTTCCTGCGAATTTTCCGATTCTTTCATTCGTTTTATGGCATCCGGCACGACCGCGACCTTGGTCCCGTTCAAGGCCGCCATAGCCCAAAACCAAACGTCGTCCGCAGTCGGTGCCAGCCGCATGAAAAGTTCTTCGTTCTGGGCGTCCGGATGCAGGGCGTTCGGGGGGTACAGGATTCCGCCGACGCCGGTCGCGAAGTTCTTGAAACTGGGACGCCCCAGAAATATTTTCCGCCACCATCTGTTTTGGATTTTGCGCCATTTTTTATAAGGTTTATCAGGCTCCATTCGATAGACGTGATGCCCGGTTATGCTACCCGGGTATTTCTTGTGGGCAGCGATCAGGCGCGCCAGCCAATCGCTTGGGTAAATCACATCGTCGTCTGCGGTTATGATAACGTCGTCCGGAAAGTCGCGCAAAGCCGGGGTCAGCTTTTTGTGAGCGCGCGTATCGCGCGACACCCAGCGAATCTGGAAATTCTTGTTTTCCGCGGCCAGCTTGTTTAATGCGCCCGGCAGCTTTTTGCCGGGAAACTGGTCTTCGGCCAAGTAAAGGACGATCAGGTCCGGGGTAATGCTTTGCGCCAATAATGAACGGATAGTCTTTGGAATAACGTCCATTCGCGGCGGGTAAGAAGTCAATGAAATGATAGTTTTCATTTTGGCCTCCTTGCCTGGATTCTGGGGCTTTGCGCCAATATAAACAACAGGTACGTATCCCTAGGAATAAGGTCAAAGCCACCCCACCGTGGAAAAAAATGAAAAAATCAAGCAAATTATTTTTAATGACTAGCGACTAGCGACTTTCGACTAGCGACTATTTATGGTAAAATGCAAGGTGAGAGAATGGCTGAACCAGATTTTGAACGGCGATTGCGTAGAGCAGATGAAGCGCCTGCCCGACGGGTGCGCGGATGCCGTGTTCGCCGATCCCCCTTATAATTTGCGGCTGGGACAGAAGACGCTTTACCGGCCCGAAGACCAGACCGCCGCGCGCGCGGTGCGCGACGACTGGGATTCTTTCGAATCAATCGCGGCATACGACAAGTTTACGCGCGAATGGCTGACCGAAGCGCAAAGAGTCCTGAAACCCGACGGCACTCTGTGGGTTATCGGCAGTTATCATAATATCTTCCGTGTCGGCGGCGCGATGCAGGACTTGGGCTTTTGGATTTTGAACGATGTCATATGGGTCAAGACGAATCCTATGCCGAACTTCCGCGGGACAAGATTTACTAACGCTCATGAGACTCTGATATGGGCGACGCCTAGAAAGACGGGCAAATATACTTTTAATTATGACACTATGAAAAAGCTAAACGGCGGCAAGCAGATGCGCAGCGATTGGGCGCTGGATATTTGTCTGGGGGCGGAAAGACTGAAAGATGACGATGGGAAAAGCCTGCATACTACGCAAAAGCCGTCGGACTTGCTGCGAAGGATAATACTGTCCAGTACCAGGGCGGGGGATGTGATACTGGATCCGTTTTTCGGTAGCGGTACTACGGGCGCGGTCGCGAAAGAGCTGGGGCGGAACTGGATAGGGATAGAACAGGAAGCGGACTATATCGCGCCCGCGATGGCGCGCATAGACGCGGTGCGGCCGGCAGATTTAAGCGCGTTCGAAGTCCCGGCAAAACGCGAAGAGATAAAGGTCGCGTTCAAGGAATTGCTGGACGCGGGATTGCTGTATCCGGGGCAGACGCTGGTGGGCGCGCGGGGCGATCGGGTTATGATAACGCGCGACGGCGGGTTAACGCATGCATTACACGGCAAGGGATCGATACATGTTATGGCGGCGCGGATTCAGCACGCAGTAAGTTTCAACGGTTGGGATTATTGGAGCGCGCAAAAGCGCGACGGCACGCTGGTGCCGATAGACAACCTGCGCAAATTCGTGCGCGAAGCGAAGCAGGGTATGAAGAAAGCGGCATAATTAAAAGGGCGGATATTATCCTCCCCTTATATTAATGCTGACGCGTTGCGGAATATTTTAATTGGGGGCCAAGCTTGCCTTTTAATGTTGTTATCCGCACATTTTTTTCATTTGAATTTTCAGACAAATTGATAGAACCTATGATTTTGGCATTTACTCCTAGGCTCTTTGAGATATCGATAATTTTGAGGACGTCACAAATATCTGGCACGCAAATCTCCATACGATGCCCCATATTGAACTTCTCGTACATTTGCTCCCAAGACAAGTTGGATTCGCTTTGAATCAAATTGAACAAATATGGAACTTCGAATAAATCGGTCTTATGAGCGCTAAGCCCGTACTTCAAAGATTTCAGAATCTTTGTCTGTCCGCCGCCGCTGCAGTGCACGATTCCGTTGATGCGTTTCGTTCCGATTTGTTTAAATATTTCCATTAAAACCGGCGCGTAAGTGCGGGTTGGCGATAGGATTAATTTTCCTATTTCAATCAAGAGCTCCGGGTTGATTTTGCTCAAAGGCATTTTCTGTGTTACGTGAAAACTTCCATTGTATGCCAGATTATCCTTTAAAAGTTCCGGTTCGAACGATTCGGGGTATTTTTCGCGGTAATCCGAATGAAGCAAATCGTGGCGCGCGTTGGTAAGGCCGTTACTGCCTATGCCGCTGTTGAATTCCGTTTCGTATGATGCCCGACCCGATGAAGAAAGTCCGACGATATAGTCCCCGACGGAAATCCGGCTGTTGTCTATGACATCGTTTTTTTTCATCCTGGTCAGCGTCGAATGATTGACGATAAGCGTTCGTGCGGTATCCGGAACATCCGCGGTCTCCCCAGCGCCGCCATAGATGTTTATGCCATATCCGGCCATTTTCTGACGGAAATCATAATCGGCTTGGAACAATATCGGCAATATTTCATCCGGGATTTTCTTTGGATTGCGGTCTATGCTGGACATCAGCCAGGTATCCCCCAATATGCCGCCAACGCATGCTATGTCGTCAAGGTTCATAACGATGGAATCTTGAATTATGCCGGCAAATACGCTTGTGTCGCCGGTCTCTTTCCAATAAATATATGCCAGGGAAGACTTGGTCCCGGCTCCATCCGCATGCGGAATCATGACATAGTTTTTATTCCGTGGGTCCTGCATTATCTTGCAGAACGCGCCGGGAAACAGGCCTTTGTCTTCGCCGACGGATTTTGCGGCATTTGATACGGCTTCTTTTTGCGATGATACCCCGCGCGCAGCATAGGTGTCTGTATTATTGGCCATTTGATATACTCCTTGATTTGCTGAAGCATACCATACGCAAATTGTTTGTCAAGGTGTTTTCAAGCCAAAATCCGGCCTAAAAAAGCTCTTGCAATTACCCCAAAAACTCTGCTATTCTCCCCTTGTTCAAAAAAAAGGAGAAAAAATGACTTGGACAATCCTGGCGCTGATTATTGCAGTCGCTCTTTACATGTTTGGTACGGAATATATCAAACTTGACCCGAAAAAATCGAAGGTAATGCATAACATCGTGCACAAATCGGTGCATTTGGTCGCAATCGCTCTGCTGATTGTCGGCGTTGCGCGTATCTGGACGCCCGTCTATCTGACCAGCGTCAATCCCGGCATAGTCATGGAAATGGTCAAGGGCGCTCAGGCGGCCGAACAGAACAAATCCAGCGGCGAAATCAAGAAGTACGTGAAAAAGAACATGGACAGAATGATGGAAAATGCGCCGATTATGGGCAACGAAGCTGGCAGCAAGACGATATTCTTCTTTACGGATATGTTGTGCCCGTATTGCGCACGCGCTCATAGCGAGCTGGCCAGAGTGGTCGAGGACAATTCGGATGTCCGCGTTGTCATAAAGAATATGCCGCTGCCGATGCATGGCGAAGAAGCCGTTATGGCTGCGCGCGCGACCATTGCCGCGAAAATTCAAAGCAACGCCAAAGCCATAGCGTTGGACGAAGCCTTGATGAAAGACTTTGCGAAATGGGCGGTAAAGAACGATCTGAAAGCGTCGACCAAGAACGTGATGGACTTGGCGAAGAAAGCCGGCTTGGATACCGAGAGGTTGGAAAAAGACATGAAGGGCGATGTAGTTCGTAACGAGCTGGCGCAAGTCTCAGAACTGGCGCAACGGTTCGGAATCCAGGGCACGCCGTTCTTGATCGTGGGCGATCAGGCGTTCCCGGGCGCAGTCCCCGCGGCTCAAATCAAGCAAGCTTTGAGATAAAATTGCGATAAAAAACGCTGAAATAAAAAACGCGGCACCCGCCGCGTTTTTTTGTTTTTTTACAATTTTCTGAAAGAAAATTGTCATTGCGGCGCAGGCCGCAATAGGGTCTATAAACCGTAGGGGCAAATGATTATTTGCCTCTACAAATTTTAGCGTTGCAATGAATTTCAAAGCATTTACAATTAGAAAAAGCAAAGAGATACAAAATGAAATCCAATACCTTAAAAATCGTGATCAATCGCCCGGTCGCGGACGTGTTTGAATTTACGACAAACCCGAACAATACGGATAAGTGGTTTGTGGATGCCGGGAAAGAATGGACGAATGAATGGCCGCGACGGCTCGGAACTATTTATGAAAATAATAACGGATTTTTAACGGTTACGGAGTTCGAATTGAATAAGCTGTTTACGCTGACTAAAAAAGATAAGTTTCTCGTCAGATACCAATATCGCGCTTTGGCGGATGGCCGGACAGAAATGACTTATACGGAAGAATCGTTAAACGGGGATTTGGATTTTGTTACCGATATGAGCCCGATGTTGAAATTGAAAGAAATAATGGAATCGTAATAATTTCCAGTTGTTCTGATTTGCCGGATGGATTAAGGTTAGGGTATGGTTAAAAAACTCTTAATCATCGGCGATGGGGAATCGAAAATAACTCTGGCGGATGTGGCACGGTTCGGCATAGGCGAAGTCCGCAATCTGACATTGGCGGAATTCAACCGCTTGGATGAGTTCGAAAGTTCAATCATTATGAAGGGGCTGGTCGAAACCAGCGATTTTATGCGCCGCGTGCTGGAAATCAACAAATCGTTCGGCGGCGGGTTTATTTCCCATTGCGGGGTTTTCAAGCGCGCCGACCAAGCGCCGTTCATTGTGACCGACAGCGCCCTGAATATAGCGCCGACCCTGCGCGACAAGGAAGGCATTACGAAAAACGCGGTATTATTATCAAGGCGGCTGAAGCTGTGCGACTCTCCGGTCGTGAATTTTATTACGCCTTCGTCGAAGATAGTCGCGAATATAAAGTCTTCGGTGGATGCGTGCTATCTTGAAAGTTTCATTCGGGAAAATTTCCCGGACATAAAGGCGACGCACAACGCGCTGGACGTCTGCTTTACGGATTCCGCGAAATTGAAGAATATTGAAGATTCTCCGCGCCCGGATATTTTGGTTTGCGATAATATAGACCAGGGAAATGCGCTTTATAAAGCGCTTACGGTTTTCGGGGGATTTATGACTGCGGGGTTCGTTGTGGGGAACGAGAAAATGCCCCCGGTTATACTGACCTCGCGCTCCGATTCGCTGGAAAGCAAATTATGGTCAGTGGAATTAAGTTCTCTATAAATCCAACAATTTTTTCAAATACTCGCCGGCGTCGAACGGGCGCAAGTCGCCGATTTTCTCGCCATATCCGATTGCCGCGATGGGCAATGGTTTTTTCGTATTCGACGCGTAAGTTATCAAGAACCCGCCTTTGGACGTGCTGTCCATCTTCGTGACAATCAGGGCGGTCAGCGGCGCGACCTTATCGAAGTATTCGATTTGCGCGGTTGCATTCTGTCCGGTCATCGCGTCCAAAACCAACAAGGTTTCATGCGGCGCGTCGGGTATGATTTTTTTGATCACGCGGGTGACCTTGGCCAGCTCGTCCATCAAGTCCGCGCGATTATGCAGGCGCCCCGCGGTGTCAAGGATTACGATATCGGCATGATTATCAATACCGTCTTGGATTGCCGCATAAGCCGTCGCGGCGGGGTCGTTTGATTTCCCGCAAATTATTTTTGCGCCGGCGCGTTCGGCCCAGACTTCCAATTGCTCGCCGGCGGCGGCGCGGAAGGTATCGCACGCACCGATGATGACTTTCTTGCCCGCGTCCGTCCATTGCCGCGCCAACTTTCCAATCGTAGTAGTTTTCCCCGCACCATTCACTCCGATTATCAAAATCACCAAAGGTGATTTTGAGGTAGGAGGTAGGAGGTAGGAGGTTTGAGGTTGAATGTTGTTATCTTTACCTCCAACCTCCAACCTCCTACCTCCCACCTTTTCCGCGGTCGGCAGCATCGCGTCAAAGAGAATCTGTTTTGCCTCCGCCGCATCAATGGTTCCGCGCGCGCGAAGTTTCGATACCAGAGATTCGGCTAAGCCCGGCGCGATATCCGCGGCAATCAAAGCATCGGATAAGGATTCCGCCGTTACTGTATCCAGCTCTTTTTTCCCGGTAAAAAACGAAGAAATCTTTGAAAATATGCCCATCTGATATCCTAATTACTTTTCTGGCCGATAAATCCGCAGCTTTGGTTTTTCCACATTCTGGCGTACTTGCCGCGCGGCTTTTTCAACAGCTGCGAATGCGTCCCCATCTCTACGATCTTCCCATCCTCCAACACGATTATCCTGTCCATTTGCATCAAGGTGGACAAGCGGTGCGCGACCACCAACATAGTTTTTCCCTTGCTGATTTTCGTAATGCTGCGTTGAATAATCTCTTCGGTCTGGCTATCCAGCGCGCTGGTTGCCTCGTCCACCAGCAGTATAGGCGCGGATTGCAGGAACGCGCGGGCAATTGCGATTCTTTGGCGCTGGCCGCCGCTTAATTTCACTCCGCGGTCGCCGACAACGGTATCGTAACCGCATGCTTGCTGAGTGATGAACTCATGAGCGCCAGCAAATTTTGCGGCTTGCGCTACTTGCGCAAAAGTCGCCTTGTCGCAGGCATATCGCAGGTTTTCAAGAATCGTTCTATTGAACAGCGCCGTATCCTGCGGGATGAACGCGATGCTGCGGCGCAGAGAATCCAGCGAAACTTTTTCGATATTCTGCCCGTCGATTTTAATATCGCCGTCGTTTGTGTCATACAGCCTCATCAACAATTTGATAATAGTTGTTTTACCGCTGCCCGATATGCCGACGATTCCGATATGCTCGCCCGCGCCAACGGACAGGTTGAAATTCTTCAACACCGGCTGCGATTTTCTATCGTATTTGAAATCCACGTTTTCGAATTCGATCGCGCCGCGCGCCGCGCGCAAAGCCGGCGCATCGGTTTTGTCCTTTATCGAGATCTTGCCGTTCATCTCGTTATAGCTCTGCATCAGTTCTGTTCCGGTTTCAAACAGCTCTATGCTTTTTTCAAGCAGGTTCCACACAGCGCCGTTGATGGACGCGTACGCGCCGACCATAAAGACCACGGCGCCCAAACTCATCTCGCCGCCGCGAAAATACATGACGCATAGAAACATTACGGAGCTGAATACCAACGCCTCCAGCACAGCTAATGGCGCCCAAAATTTTCTGTTCGCGTACATGTGCGCGTAATACCGCATCCTGAATCTGGCCAAAACGCGCGACAAAAGGCCCAGTTCTTTTTCGCGTCCTGAAAAAGCCCTGACATTCATGCTGCCACCAATGGTGTCGGTCGTAGTGCCGTGAATCTGGCTTATCATGGCGGCATTGCGTTTGTGCGTCAGGACTATGTTTTTGAAATTAATGCGAAACCAAATAAGGCGCACCAGCATTTCGGCCGCCAATATGACGGCGATGGACCAATGAAGCCCCATGACCAATCCCATCGCCACAACCAGCGTCACAAGGTTCATTGCGATGTTGCCGAATATCTGATTAAGAAGATTCAAGGAAGCAACTGCGATATTGTTAACCTGCTGGTTTAATTTACCCAGCATCTTATCATTTATAAACCCCATTGACTGGCAGTGTAGATAATTTATGAGGTCCAAGGTCAGCAAGGATCTTGCCTTGGCGCGAACCCTTTGCCAAACATAATGCTGCATAATCCATGCTATCTCAAAAATCATATTCACGACTAGAACGATTCCCAAAACAATCGCAGCCGCGTGCCAAAAGTTATCATGCGGCGAGTCCAAAAGGTTCGTCAGCATCTTCATTTGAATAGGCATAAAAAGGCTGAATCCCGCGCGGCTGATAATGTAAAGCAAGCTGCTGATGATAAAGCCCCAGCCGAAGAATTTCCAAAAATTCTTGCGGATATAGCCGAAGATAGTCTTCGGGTTTTCTATAAGGCTGCATTCTAACGGAAAAGTTTCAGGTATAAATTTTGCCATTTTTATTTTCCGAATTTGCCGCTGCGGGGGAAGCCAACCGGAACGGTGTGTCCCTGCGTCGCGCGTTTACCGACCCAAGGCGACCAATCCTCCAGAACCGTGCGTCCGCGCCCGGTTGTCCAGCCAAAGCCTTCAGCCGCGGTAAAGAACATGGCGTCCAGAACATATGTTCTCTCGGCATTGTACTTTTGCAAGATCACGCCTTTGCCGCGCGCCATTTCCGGAATTTCGGATGCGGGGAAAATCAGCAGCTTGTCATTGCTGCCGACTATGGCGAGGTGAGAGTCCTGTCCTGAAAATTCTACGCAAAGAACCGCCGGATTTTTTTCATCCGCGTTCATGACCTGCTTTCCGTTCTTTGTCTGCGCAAGGCAATTTTCGCCCGACACGATAAAGCCGGTTCCGCGCTTCGCCACCAGCAGATACTTCGCCGAAGTATCTAATACGAACGCGGCGATGATTGTTTCATCCGCGCCGATATCCGCCATCATGCGCACGCTTTCGCCAAAGCCGCGCGCGCTTGGCAAGGTGTTCGCCGCAAAGCTGAACATTTTCCCGCCGGACGCGAATAAGTTTATTTTGTCGGTGGATTGCGCATGGAACGAGTTCGATAACTCGTCGCCTTCCTTGAATTTTATATCCATCTGGCCCAGATCCAGATGTCCCTTGGCCGCGCGTATCCAGCCCATTTGAGAAAGAATAATTGTTAATGGTTCTTTTTCAATGAACTCGTCGGGATTGACTGCAACCTCTTCGCCGGCGGCGGCCCAGATTGTGCGGCGGCGCCCCAGAGCGGTCTTTTTATCGTATTGTTTTTTTATGTCCGCGAACCAGGCTTTCAGTTGCTCGTTCTGCATTTCGTCAGAGGCCAATAATTCTTTCAGTTGTTTTTGCTCGGCGCGCAGGGCCTTGTCCTCCTTGCGAATTTCCATTTCTTCCAGCTTGCGCAATTGACGCAGGCGGGTGTTCAAAATTGCTTCCACCTGAATTTCGCTAAGTTTAAACTCCGCCATCAATACGGCTTTCGCGTCGTCTTCGGTTCTGATAATTTCAATCACGCGGTCCAGGTTTAAATATACGACCAGCAAGCCGCCCAAGATTTCCAGCCGCCGCGCGATATTGCCAAGCCGCCAGTTGGTGCGCCGCCGTAAAACAAGTTTTTGATGTGCCAGGAATTCGGTCAGAACCTCGCCGATTTTCATCACGCGCGGCGCCCCAGCGCTGTCAATCACGTTGAAGTTCATATTGAACCGCGATTCCAGTCCGGTCATCGCGAACATATGAGCCATTAATTTATCCGCCGGCACGGTGCGATTTTTCGGAGTGATTACAATGCGGATATCTGTCGTGGATTCATCGACTATGTCGTCGACCAAGGGCAGTTTCTTCGCATCAATCAGCGCTGCGATCTGCTCCACCAATTTTTGCTTTTCCAAGCCGTATGGAATTTCGGTTACGACGATCTGGTATTGGCCGTGGGAAAGATCTTCAGTCTCCCACTTTGCGCGAATGCGAAACGCGCCGCGCCCGGTGTCATAGTTTTTTACTATCGTTTCAAAATCATCAATTAAAACTCCGCCGGTTGGAAAATCAGGCCCGACCATTTTTTTCATGATTTGAACCGTGGTGCTTTCGGGCTTATCAATCATCAGGTTCAAGGCGTCGCAGACTTCCGCGACGTTATGAGTCGGGATATTGGTCGCCATGCCGACGGCGATCCCCATAGAGCCGTTGGCCAACAAGTTCGGAAACGCGCCGGGCATGACCGAAGGCTCGACAGTAGTCCCGTCAAAGTTCGGCGTCATATCGACGGAATCTTCGTCCAAGCCGTCCATAATCATCATCGCGGCGTCGGTCATTTTGGATTCGGTGTAACGATATGCGGCCTGAGGGTCGCCGTCGATGTTTCCGAAATTTCCCTGGCCGTCAATAAGGGGATAGCGCACCGAAAAGTCTTGGGCCAGTCGTACAAGCGCGTCATAAACGGAAGTATCGCCATGCGGATGATAAGACCCCAAAACATCGCCGACGACTTTGGCGCACTTGCGGAAAGCGGCAGCCGGCGTGAGCTTATTGCGCAACATAGAGTATAAAATACGGCGATGGACGGGTTTCAAGCCGTCGCGGACATCGGGCAGGGCGCGGGATACTATGGTGCTGACGGCATAGGACAGATAGCGCTCGCCCAAAGCCTCGCTGAGTTGCTGCCCGGAAATGTTCTCTTGGATTTCTTTTATCATTTCTTCGTCTTCTTAAATTGTATATCCCTTAACTTTTTGTATTCGCCGTTCATTGCCGCCAATTCGGCGTCCGTGCCGTGTTCCACGATTTTCCCATTTCGCACCACGCATATTTGGTCCGCGTCCGTAATTGTAGATAAGCGATGCGCGATTACGAAAGTGGTCCTTCCCACCATCAGTTTTTTCAGCGCCGCCTGAATCAGTTTTTCGCTGTGAGTATCCAGCGCGCTGGTCGCTTCATCCAACAGCAATATCGGCGCGTCCTTTAGTATAGCGCGCGCAATTGCAATGCGTTGTTTTTGCCCGCCGGAGAGTAGTGCGCCCCGCTCGCCCACATTATTGTCGTATCTTTTCGGAAAGCCCATAATAAAGTCGTGCGCGTTTGCGGCCTTGGCCGCGGCCTCTATTTGCTTTGGCGTGGCGTTCGGCGCGCCGTATCTTATATTGTCGGCAATTGTCCCGTTGAACAGGAATACATCCTGGGAAACTTCCGCCATATTTTCGCGCAAAGAATGCAAGGTGTATTTTTTCAAGTCTTTGCCGTTAATTGAAATCTTGCCTTTTTGCGGATCGTAAAATCTTTCCAATAAATTGAACATGGTGGTTTTTCCGCCGCCCGACGGCCCCACCAGCGCGCATATAGTCCCCGCCGGAACGGCCAGCGATATGCCGGATAAGACTTGCTCGTTCGGTAGGTACGAGAAAGACACATTATCGAACGCCACCGACATTTTGCCGCGCTTTAGTTTTACCGCGCCGCGCGCGTCGGTAATGCCCGATTTACTGTCCAGATAGTCGAACAAAACCTCGGCCGCCAGTAACCCGTGCTGAATCCCGCCGTTGAGCCCAGTGATGGATTTGGCGGGCTTATAAGCCGCGGTCAGGGCCAGCAGGAACGCGGTGAAATCGCCGATGGAAATCACTCCGCTGGTGATAAAGTGCCCGCCGACCAACAAGGACAGAGCCAAACCGATGGAAATCATAATCTCCAAAAGGGGCGCCTGCAGCGCGGATGCCTGAGTATTTCTGTATGCGTTAAGATTGGAAACCCTTATAATTTCCGCGAATTTTTTGGATTCGATTGCCTCGTTACCAAATGATTGAATGGTTTTCATTCCATGAAGCGTCTGGTTTAAATGCTGTGAAACATCGTTGGCGATACCGAATGATCTGCGCGACAGTACGCGTCTTTTTCGTGTGATTAAGACAAGCGGGATGATAATCGCGGGCGCCATAAACAACAACATCACGCACAGCTGCGGCGCGAAATAAACCATAATTCCGATTGTTATCATCAATGTGGCGATATTCTGAACCGCCTGGATAATAGTGCCGGTCACCAAGTTCAAAACCGCGTTCGCCTGAACGCCAAAATAGTTCAGATGCTTTCCGATTCCTCCACCATAGAATTTTGCAACATCCATTTTCATCATATGGCTGTAAATACGGTTTTGCAGTCGGGCGATGGCCAGCAAGCCGGCCTTGGACATAATCAGGTCTTTCGCATAGGTAAATGCGGCTTTCAGCCCGAACGCGGCGACGATAAGCAGCCCGAACAGGTAAAGGGACGATGCGCTGCGTTCTATAAAGGCCTGGTCGATGATGCGACGAACCAGAGTTATAGTGTAGCCTTCGGCGCTGGCGGCGAGAATCGTGCATATGACGCCCGCCAAAAGCCATTTCCACTGGGGCTTTCCGATTTCGCGCCAAACGCGGCCAAACAAGGACCATTTGATCTGAACAGTCTTGTCGGTTGGCCGCAGGAACTCTTTTATACGGTTTTTCAGTTTTTTCAGCATAGGCGGAGTTTAATAGAAAAAAATACACAAATCAAGCGGTTTGCATTTGACTTTTGAGCGCGGGGACTATAGAATGTGCGCGTCAGAAATTTATTAGAATGGCGGAGATGCGAAGTTTTTTGGCAAAGGGAGTGTATTAGACATACACGACCGGCGGCAAAAAACAAGCAGATGCGATATTCTAATAAATTTATGCTTGGGGTCATAGCTCAGTTGGTAGAGCACCTGCTTTGCAAGCAGGGGGTCGTCAGTTCGAGTCTGATTGGCTCCACCACCCTTCGCTGCTGCGCAGCTTCGGGTGGCTTACGCCACCTGAACAGCGAGCAGTGTACAGCGAAGGAGGGCCACCCGTAGCCTTGGCGGAGGGGGGGCGGGCAAAATTATAAATTATCCGTAAAGGGGG
>WRHR01000013.1 GCA_009783145.1 Alphaproteobacteria bacterium
TGCATCCGATGAACTTGACCTTGCTATACAATCTGCACGCGAACATTGCAGTGGCATAGCCGATGAATTTAACAAAATGAAAACATTGGCGGGCATAAACACCGCCGTGACAGGCGTTGGAACTCTGGCCGGTGGTGGTGCTATTGCGACTGGATTTGCAAAAGTTGGTGTTGATAAAAAGGCAGAGGAAGCGGAAATCAAACTGACCCGACTGCGTGAAATTGAGGCGGGTGGAACATTTACGGAATCTGTCCCCGATAATTTTCTGAACGAATTTACAACTTATTTTCAACAAAACAGGGCCGAGTTGGCAGCGGAACAAGCAAGACTGCAAGCAGAAAAAGACGAACTGGAACGAAAGTCAAAAAACCTTGGCAACTGGCGCACAGGTCTGATAGCGGGAAATACAGCGACCAATGTTGCCGGTGCGATAATTGCAGGCAAGAATAAAGCAACCACCGATTTGAAAGGTGCGATTGACGATTGTAAAGCATCATTAAAAGATTTGCCGCGCATTCGTATGCAGGCACGAATGGACGGCGCGGATACTGCGAAGCTTGATATTGCTGAAAAAATAATCAGCGCATGCGGAGCATGGGAATATACAGACACATCAAAAATTGATAACCGCGCCAACGCGGCAATGTGGTCGTCTATTGTGGGTGCGGGTATGGGTGCGGCAGGAACTGTTACAAGTGCAGTTGCGAATACGGATAAAACCAGAGATAACAACACGGACAAAGGCAAGGCAAATGAAAAGAACCTGAATACTGCATCCAATGTTCTTGCGATTGGTGCAACCGCCGCATCCGCGACCGCGGTTGTATTTAATGCCACGCAAATCGCAGCGATTAAAAAAGCATCCGCAGTTGCGGACAAGTGCGAGGAGGCTTTGCAATGAGAAAAGCCCTTTTCGTATTTTTATTGTCTTTCGTGTTGATGCCAGCCTTTGCGAACACCCCATCAATCAAATTCAAGGCGGAAGTGGTAGAGGCGGCCATTACTGAATATGTCGCGCAAGAAAACAGACAGCAAACCGCCACCATGTATGACCAGCAAATTGACGACAGCGGGGCAATAACAATTCGCGGGCTTTATAAAGTATGTGAAGAGGCCGGATTTAACATTTATGGCACAGGCAACGGATTTGATAATTGCCGCAGGTTTATTGAATATATGGTAAGCCGCACAATTTCAAAAGGACAAGGCACACTTGATAAGTGTAATGATATTTTGGGCGGCACAATGCTTACCGGCACGACCGCGCAATGTGTTGGCAAAGACGGCAAGCCGGTTGTTTATGCAAAGGCATGCAAAGGCGAAGCAGGAAAGTGTATAACTGATTTCAAAGGTCTGGCGACACAAACACCGACCGGAAAGCAGTTTATCTTTCAATGGGGAAAGTTGCAAAATCCAGCGCTAACCATGACCTGCGCCAATTATCCGTATGAAACGCGGCGTGGTGTGACCAGTCCATTGGGACAGGATTTTCTGCAATGCACCGCGGGCGGCGTTGCGTATGAATTTGAGTTTGATTCACTAAACAAAACTCCAAGCGATGCCTCTACTGCATCTGTAAATGCCGCGATGTGTAAATTGTTTGGTGGCCGAGAAGCACCAGCGCGTGACAGCACAGATAAGAAATTTAACTTTTTATGTGATGTTCCCGGCGGATGCAGGCCTATGCAATCGTTCGCCTCAACCATAGGTCACAGTGTAGTTGTTGGCGGATACTGTATGTTAGGCAAAGACGCGCATAAGAACCGAACCGATATGTTTTTACAAACCGCATTCGGAATTGATAACTATGTATTTTTCAATTATCAGCCTGTAAAAACTCGTGCCGAAATCGCGCAGAAAAAATTGGAAGAGTATCTGCGGACTGTTGTCGGCAATAGTTCCAGCGTGTCTTGCAATCCACAGATTAAAGAAATCCAAAATATGACGGCAAGGGGCAGATATATTATGACCTGTTATGCTGGTGGACAACAGATTGATTTTGTTTTCCAAAACCTTACGACCGCAAGTGAAACAAGGGCTATGGCCGGTTCCGAGAAAATGGATTGTATGATTCAGGGCGGTAATTTTACAGGTAAAACCTGTCTTGGGTTGAACGAAACGCAATGCAATCAAATAAAGCGTGCGACGACCGCCAGTTGTCCTGAATGTGCCCTTGCAAGATGGGACGCAAAAGAACAAATGTGCGTATTGCCAAACGCGACCAGCACGGCAAAACTGGACAAGGGATTAAAAATCGGTGGAATAGTCGCGGGCGTTACCGCTGGCGTAGTTATGACAGTATTTGTCGGCCCTGGCGGAATCGCAATGATTGTGTTGGTAACAGCGGAAGCCACAGGTGGCGTGATAGAAATCGTAAATGAAGTAAAAATGAGTGGCGAAGCCGAAAAATTCCTAAATGAAAGTCGGTGGTGTAAAGCCTCTGCTTGTGCCGAACAATATATAAAATCACAAATGCAAAGATTGGCTAATTTATCAAATCGCTTTTCTGGCAATGAAGTCCAAGCGATAGATACAGAGTTTGAACGCCTTGCTGGGTTTTTGGACGAAAATTCCAATTTATTTAAAGAATATGAGAAAAAGGCTTTACTGGCAGCAAACGAAAAAGGGTTCTTTGATCCGGCAAGTTGGGAGCCCGAACAGGTATGGGCTGCGATTGGATTGGGATTGCAATTTACATCCATAGCGTCGGCTATTTTAAAAGTGGGTGCAACAAAGGCTCTGCCAAAATCTACGCAAATGGTGCAGCGCAAACTATCAAGCATATTGTCCAAATCAAAAACATTGACCAAAGTAGATGATGCGCTACATATAACAAAATCGCAAAAGGCATTCCAAGCAGAATCAAAGGCAATCTCTAATATAGAATCAACATATAAAGCAAATGTTGAAAGTGGAATTCCGGCATATAAGCAAGACATAAATCCGTATCTTATAAAAGATGATGCCGTTAGAGATGTTTATATATCTGCTTATAGAAACGAGCAACAAATTACAAAAGATTTAACGGATGTTGTAGGGGGGCCAAACGCAAATCTGCACGGACTTGAATATCGTATGAAAACGCCTGAATCAACAATGGGCAAAATTGTGCGCGACCAAGTTGAAAATGTGGAAAAACACCTGATAATGACAGATGCCGAAGTTGCGGGCAATTTCAAAGATATAGCCAGATATACATATACCGACACACCAGAAAATTTAGTTGAGGGAACAAAATCATTGGTGTCGGGATTAGAAGCCAAGGGGTATAAGCAAATAGGCCCGCCAAAGAATACCTTTTTAGATCCCAAAAATCCGGTTGATATGATTAACATCCGTATGGAAAGTCCCACTGGCCAAATATTTGAACTGCAAGCAAATACGCCGCATAACCTATATATTAAAGATAATCTTATGCACAAACCTTATGAAGCATGGAGAGTATTAGACCCAAAATCCCCAGAGGCCGGAGTTCTGATGGATCAGATGTTAGACATAGGCAAAGGATTTGAAATGCCGAAAAATATACAAACCTATCAATAAACGGGTTATGATAAACCAAAAGGAGCCACAATGACGCAAACCGTAGATTTTAAAAAATATCAGTATTATTTTAATGGCTGGATTGCCAGAAAAAATAAGAAAACAAATAAAACAGAAATGTTTAAGGACGGACAATGGATAGAGTGTAAATTCAAACGGGATATAGATTTAATGGCTCATGTCGGCGATGAAGATGTAATGGAAATAGGAAGCCCTAACAAACAGTTCCTGCAAGAGCAATTAAATGGTAAAGGTTCAAAATAAAAGGAGTTCAAAATGAATTTTGATACAATGTCAAATGACGCATTGAGAAAACACATTGGCAAGTTGGATGAAGAATATACTTTTTTGCAAAAGACTTTTATTGCATCCGATACCAAAAGCGCTGCAAGATTGGAAGAATTGAGCGAATTAAGAATGCAGAGATGGATAAAAGAAATAAATTAGAGGCAAAATATCACGCAGGCACACAAACCGTGAAACAAAAAACTTGGCCAGAAAGACAGGATGAACTGCGATTGGAAGCGTGGAAAAACAACCAATATGGAAATTACGAATAATAGGAATATCTATGAATAATTTAAAAATCCACGATGCGATTATTTTTGCTGCTGATAAGCATAGGAACCAGATGCGCAAGGGTACTGATATTCCTTATATCACTCATCCTATGGAAGTAATGCAAATCCTTACTGACAATCAGTGCGGTGAAGATGTTATAATCGCTGGAATTTTGCACGACACGCTTGAAGATACAGATACAACCCCGCACGATATAGAAACCAAGTTCGGTAAAAAGGTGCTTGCGATTGTCCAAGGCGAAACCGAAGATAAGTCAAAAACATGGAAAGAGCGAAAACAAGGCACGATTGACCGCCTTAAATCTGGCGACCTAGAAACTCAACTTGTTGGATGCGCCGATAAATTGTCCAATATAAGGAGTATATATTCCGATCGCCTTGAAGTTGGTGACAAAGTATTTGATAGATTTGGCGCTCCCAAAAATGACATTCAATGGTATTATCAAAGTGTTGTTGGCGCGCTTGATAAAATAAATGGGTATAAGATGAAACTTGAACTTGCTGGATTGGTAAAAACTGCATTCGGAAAAGAATTCACGCCGATTTGTCTTGAAGCCGAAAATGTTAATGTGATACTACGCGACAAGGGTTCAGCAGAGGCTGATATGTGAAAAACAAATTTTTATATCGAAAAAACTATAGCGAAACGCTAAAGAATCGAATATCGTCGTCCTGATTCGGACGGTGTTTTTGCTCCGTAGTTTTCTTGTTCGTTTTTTATTTTATACACGTTAATCTATTGCCCCCTGATTGAAAAAGTCTCCGTTGTCCGCCCGTTGTCGGGCGGTTTTTTGTTCAGTGGTCGCTCCGCGTCTTTCAAAATTCACACACACGGTCAAAGTTCCGGGCGCCGGAATATAAGGATATATCATCAGGTCGTTTCGTTGTCCGGTGGACGCGATAGGTATGCCTGTGCGCGTTTTAACCGAGACCTATTGCGGATAAAACTCGTTTACGGATGATTTTGGGCGTTTTTTGACCCTTTTTTGATAAAAATGGCTGTTTTCTGCTGCTTCGGAGCGTTTTTTCGCATCTTTTTGTTTTCCAAAGCGCCATAATTATATCGTGAACAGAACAAAAGGAGTTTCACCATGAAAAACGAATATAAACTTTGGTTAGAAAAACACGGCTACGCCTATTTTACGGCGAACGCCCGTCCAAGTACGATTTACGATTACATGCGAGGTCTGAAACGCGTGTGTCGTGAGGAAAAACTCTCCGTCGAAGGCGTAGCGAAACGGATTGACAGCCTTGTTTCTACTTATCAACGCTATGGAAAGAAGTCGAACATCGGACGGACTATCAGCCGTTCGGTTCGTTCGTCGCTTGTGCAGTTCGGCAAATTTGTGAAAGAACGAGAGGTCGCGTAATGACGACACAAGAACTTAACGACCAACTGCGCCGAAACATCTTTTCCCCAGGCCGTCTGGGGAAAGTTGTTTTGACTGCCGGCGTATCCGGCTTGCCGCTTATTGAACAAATCATCTTGTTAAAGCAAGTACAGCGGTTCGACGACTTTACCGAAGACAATGACCCGCACGGTGAACACGATTTCGGAAAGGTCGATTACAAAGGCGAACGCTACTTTTGGAAAATCGACTATTACAACAGCGATTTGACGGGCGGCTCGAACAATCCCGCCGACCCGAGCATAACCTGCCGCATACTGACAATAATGCGCGCAGACGAATACTAATAAAGGAGTTGAACAATGCCAAAGTATCCAAACATAAAAGTCAAACTGGTCGGTGAAGACGGCAATGCGTTTTTCATTCTGGGCCGCGTCATGTCCGCGCTGCGCCGTGGTGGCGTGCCGGATGCGGAACGTCAGGAGTTTCAACGTCAGGCAACCGGCGGAGACTATAACAACCTTCTGCGCGTCTGTATGGCGTGGGTTGATTGTCATTAACAAAAGGAGAAATTGAAATGAATAAGATAGCGTTTGTCCGTCAGCTTGGCGGACAGGTCTTATTGTTTGACGCGCTTGGGCGCGAATATGCGCGCGTATGCGGTGAGTTGATAAACTACGGTTCGGACTTCGTATTGGTTGATAATGGCGGCGGCGGTTATCAGCTTTATGATTCAGACGGCCGATGGCTGCGACCTGTTCAAAAATAATCTATACGAAACAAACAGTAATCGGGTAATGATAAAAGACCAACCCCAAACCCCTTTCCAAGGGGCTTTCTTTATAAGAGAAAAATATAAAGGATTGGGATTTGCGAAGCCGCATTAAAGCGGCGAAGCAAAATCTCATTGTTCCTTTATTCATTTGTTGTTTTTTATATTCTTATATTTGTTTCTTTATAATTTTATTCTTTATTATATACGTATATGTATTTATGTATGGGTATCAAACAGCAAATCAAACTGCACCGTAAAATATATGCTATTCGGAAGTAAAGATATACGGCTCTCATTGTTTTCTCTGTTCTATAAACATGAAGAGGTTGCTCCAACGGCCTCTTCAAGTTCAACTATGGAGAAACACGATGACGCTAATCATACAACACGCAGAGTTTCACGTCAGAGCAATGAAGAGTCCCAACTTGAAAAACAATACACGTGGCTACAACTTCTCATATCCGGTTATGAACACGATTGATATATGCGGCCTGTTTGTCTCTGGCGAATCCATAGACATACATATAGAGCGAATGGGCAAATCGATTTGGTCGTTTGATAAGGAAACGTCCATATTGACTATAGAGAGAAACGGTCGCTCAGAATCACATCACATAGACGATGTTGAAGAACTTAGCGACGCGATGTTGGAATACTTTTATGGCAACGTGCAGCGGCTGTCTGAAAAACACACTTTGACTTCCGCTAAAAAGAGCGTGGCTAAACTTGGAAACCAGAACGCAAGAAAGGGGCGGAACAATGCAAAAAACAACGGACAAGAAGATAGACCGGCGGAAAGAGTTGGAATTTCTGATAAACACGGACACGCGGCTATCGAAAACGAAAAAGTCGATATTGATAAAATGGATTGCGAAGAGCCTTCGGAATTCTGCGACCTTATGCAATACTTCCGCGCAACAAAAGGGAAATCGGACGCGGACTATTTCGCCTGGATTATAAAGAACAACTGGAAGGACAGATTAGATGCCGATAGCAAGATGCATGCTGTCAGAATGGGCTATCCTGGATTCGCAATCAGCTGACCACTTGTTTCCGTATTGAAAAACAAGTGGTCGGTCTTACGTGGTTAGCGCGGCGCGATTTTAAGCAGCTCTTGCAGCAGGCGCTCTACGTGGCGCGGCGCGAATGCCTCGCCCAGTACGTCCCTGACAAGTTGGTGCTTGCACCTGGCCCATGTCGGAACGCTCCAGTTCTGCGGCAGCCCCGTCAGCAAAATGATTTCCAAAGGCGACAGTACGCGGTTCTCTTTATAGTGCAAGGTCTGATACCCAGTAATGCTCGCGCTCTTTTGGAGTATCGTGTTGCACGGCCTGTCCGCATATATCCGCCGGAACGCGTATTTTGGTTTCGGCTTGACGTATGGCATTCCCCTCTTATTGACCGGATGCGGCGCCCACATTCCAGCCGGCACGTCCTTTATGCAATCGATTTGGCACTTGGGCAGCGGCGGCACATTGTGCATCAATATAGCGCTGCGCCCATTCGTCCAGATTGGCGGAAGGTGTCCGATGACGGACTCGGCGCTTATCAATGCGTCCGTCTGCTTTGGAAACTCCCACCGGGGCAAATCAGAGCGGCTGATTAAAAACAGGCTGCGTCGCCGGCTCTGCGCCGTCCCGAATCTGGCCGCGTCCTGTATCTGCAATTCAACATGATGCGAAGGCGTCAACGTTTCAACTATGCGCTGCTTTATCGGGCGCGGGTCGTCCGACAAGACGGCGTTGGGGAACTCCTTCGCGTTCTCTATCCATGCGTATTTCAGCCCTGTCCGCTCTATGAATTTCAGTATCCATAGGAAGTAGAAGGCTTCGGGCGAGTCAAGGTGCTGGCCGCCGGCGCGGCTGAACGGCTGACAGCAAGGCGAGAAGCACGCCACGTCAATTTCCAATTCTTTGAAACGTCTGACGAGTTTCTCGAACACTTCGGGGTCGGTGAAGTCGCCGACCACCATTTCCGCGTCGGGGTAAGAGTGCTGGTGCCACGAAGCGCGGGTCAGGTCATACTCGTTCGCCAGCGCGCACTCGAATCCCAGCGACTTGGCGTAGACGAATCCTATCCCGACGTTCGCGAAGCCAGAGAAGTACTTTATGGGCTTAGTCATTTTGCGCCTCCGGCTTGGCGGCGCATACGCGCCACCTGTCATTGAACTGTTCGTCGGCTATCAAATCCAGATACGCCCCGTCGGGATACATCTGTTGAATGACGCCATAGCCGTATTCAACTTCGCCGCCAGCGTGCTCGCACTCATAGCAGACTGACGGGGCGCAGAACGCGAACGGTTTCGGATAGTCTCCGCGCGTAGCCAGCAACAGGTGCCGGTGCGTCGTCGAGAAGTACTGCCGCCCGGGCTTGATTTTCTCTTTGACGGCGACAAGGCAGTTTCGGTACTCGAAGCCGTCAAGGGATTTTATGAAATCCAAGGCGACGGAAAGCTGCTCCGGCTCTGACCATAAAAATATGGCAGCAGAGTCGGCGATGCTGGACTTTATGTCGTCCGACAGGTTTGCAAAGTCCGCGTATATGGTGTCGAACCTTCCGTCCGGCAGGGCCACGGCTTCCGTTCTGTTTCGGCTTGCGAATATCGTCGCCTTTTTGTTCGCCGCTTCCAGCTTGCGCTCGCTCGCCACGACGAAAGACAGCGCGTGCGATACGGTCGGAAGCTCGTCGTTTTCGTCGGCGTATGTCTTTTCTTTGCGAACCGCATCGTCCGTCAGCTTTGAAATCCGCCATGCCTGTGTTTCGCTCAGGCCGTAGTCGTCTTTCAGTATCTCCTTTTTGGTTCTTGCCTGCTCCGCGGTGTTCGTTTCAACGTCGGATATTAAATCCGTGCGTCGGCCTTGCGCTTTCGGCATGGCGCTGATTTGCGCGGCAAGGCGAAGCGCGGCGTCCAACACGACAATCGCGCGGTCTTTGGCGCTTCGGTGAAGGACTCTATACTCTTCGACCGAGATGCTCGGCTTTTTAAGAAGCGCCTGCGCCGCGTCCACCGCCAGCTCTTCGGCCGCTATGAAAGCGGACAGTTCCTTTGGGTCGGTCAGCGGCAGCGGAAAGTTGTCGTTCGCCGGCGCGGGAAGTTTTGCGCTTTCGTGGTTGTCGTTTGCCGGTATAACAAACTGCCATTTTGGTTTGGCGGACGTCGCCGTCGCCACACCGTCAATAACTATTATCCCAGCGGTTGGTTCTTGATGTTTCAAGTTTGTGTTCGTCATTTCAAATCCTTTTGATTATTTTTTGACGCAGAATCCACCCAGCCGAAATCGCATGATTCCGGTTTCCAAAGGACTCCGTTTGGGGCTGTTCATTTTTGGTGTAGTACACAGAAAACAATCAGCCCCGATTAAATTAACCAAGATGAAAAAATGAAACGAACTTGACTTATGCAAACCGACAATATAAAATTGTGGTATCCATTCGCAACCAGTCAAAATTTCAAATTGAAATCTTGGCGCTCGCGAAACTTAAAGTCGGTCATTACAGTGGCCGACTTTTTTGTTTCGACAGCGACAGTATGACAGGCGAAGGGGAAATTGTAAAACAAATGAGGTGGGACAAATACCCGCTGTTTTCTGCGGTTTTATGCTTTTATTTGCGGGACATGTCTTCCGTAAATAAAAAATTCATTATAAATATATCTGTTAATTGCGTTTCGGTGATAATAAGGACCACCATTTATTGATTTGAGTTTGTGTGTATTTCGTTGTCTTGCTTTTCTTAGACCGGATTCTGTAATGCCTATGATTGGTGCCACTTCTCTTTCGTGAAATTCCAACACATTTGGGTCTCTTTTACTGCCGGATAATTTATCAGTTATTTCGCCTACTACTCTGGCACTATTGGCGGTTGGCTCTTCCCAGTTCCCAAGAACACTAATTATGTCAGTATTGTTCGACGCTTCTATACGCTCACCATTCCAAATCAACGGACGACGATATTCAATGTCATACAAGAATTCATTAAACAGGGTCAGCGTGTATTGATTCTTTTTATTAACATGCGGACTGTTGTGCAACAAGTCAAAGATATTATCGGCTAACTCTTCCCATTCATAATAACGGTCTGTCCCGCGTTTCCGAAAACTATTTACGGTTGAAACATAATTAGCAATACTCTTCGGTTTAAGTCCTTGCTTGCCCAACCAATCTTCAAAACGACTTTTCAGTTCTTTCATAATAATGACCTTTGTTCTCGTTTTGATTATAAAAGCAATGTTTGCGATTTGCAACTTGCTTCCATATCGGAAGTAAGTCCGCGTCTTATTGTTTAAGCCGGCCGGTGAATTTTGACACCAGCGCTGTCAAATCGCTCCGCGTCATATCCGGCGCCAGCGTCATTCTGATTTCGATAATGTTCGGATTGGTCGATACAGCATCCCGAAACGTCATTTTGTTTTCATGAGGTTGCGACCAATCCCGCTCTTTTAATACCTCAGCCGCGATATGCCGCCATAGCCGCGCTTCGCGTTCCGGCGCCATATCGAGCGGTATTTTAACAATCACTTCTATCTGGTTTGGCTTTTCCATTGCTATTTTTCCTTTGTTGTTGATATAAAATAGAACTTGGCCGACGCACCGAAAAGGCGCATAGATGATAGCCCTCGCACGCGTAAAGGCCAAAAAGAAATGCCTTGTCCAGGAGCAACGGACAAGGCAAGGGGCAAAGGGGACGGGCACCACCGCGCCGCCGGAACACAGGCGGGCTACCCTATACGGCCACTGCCCCCCCAATTTTCAATTTGAAACTTCTGCTTGAAAAGCCGAATATTCTCTGATAAGGTAAGGAAATCCTGCAGGTTGTTGGTCAGATAGTTGCCTAGCGACCCGCACCATTTTTCCCATTGTTTTTATTCCGGAATTTATTTATAATCTCTAAAAGAGAGGTGCCCTTATGAAAAGATTTTTATCAGTATCTGTGCTCTGTGCTCTATGCTCTGCGCTTTTGTGCGGCGCGGCAGACGCCTATGTGTTGCAGTCTTCCAAAGACTTGGGCAAGGACGACGCGCGAAATCAGAACGTGCTTGTTCAATGCACGACTCCGGATGGCGGAATATCGAATCAAACCTGTCATCTCCGCCGCTATGTGAAATGCAGCGTCGGCGCGGACGAAAAGAGAAGGTGCAACGGATGGCAGTATTGGAAAGACGTGCGCAAACCCGCAACCAGCTGGCCCGATTGGCGCAGAGGGGCGGAAGCCTGCTGCCAGGCGAAAGGGCTGAGGTAGTGTATAGTGAATAGTATATAGTGCATAGTTTTGGAGGATTGCGTGCAATGATGCGAAAATGTAGGAAATTTTTTAGTGCATTTAAACTATTCGCTATACACTATACACTATTCACTATATTGTGCGCTTGCGCGACCAGCATGCAGCGCCAGGCCGAGCAGTTGGAAAACCAGCCGGATGTTATCCAGGCGTTGAAAATATTCGGCGAGGTATTTGCGCAGGACGGCTGCGATACTAATATGATTAAGCTGAAAAATCCCAACGACGGGTACGTCAAAGCGCTGTTCGTGGAGCGCGGAATAGATCCCGGGTGTTTTTATAGCGACCTTGGCGAGCAGAGGTATGTCTATGACGACTATAGCGACGAGTGCGTTTTGGAAAGAAGAAACCTGCGGCATAATTCCAAAATCTGCTTCTTCGATTACAAAAGGTTTTTCCCCAGAGATACAAGGATAACTTCGGACGAAGAATTTATGACGCTATTCTCGCACTTCCAGAAATGGTTCAGCTATGACGCCGGCAAGTGGCGGATAAAAATGTGCGAGGACCCGGAGATGACGCGCTCGGAAAAAGCGGAATGCAAAGATGACGTCGAAGACTTCATCGTCCGGCTGTCTATGGGAAAAGCGCGGAGCTGCAAAGATCAAGTTCCCGGAGAATATAACAAGGTTCTGGCGGACCTGGCGCTGCGCATGAAATATCTGAAGCATCCGATGGCTAACGCGTATATCAGGGTCAATGCCGAAAAGCTGGTGGCTCAGGAAGAGAACTTGGACGAGCTGGCATTATACAATCTTTGCTATGTGAATTATGATGTAGCCGCCAGGGACTTGATATTGACCGCTGAAAAGATGATTATAGAATAACGCCGGCTTTGCCGGGCTCGCTATACTCGCAGAGTAGAAGAGTAAGAGAGTAAAAGAGTAGTCTAATACTCTACTACTCTCTTACTCTGCCGACGAAGTCGGCGCTACTCTGCAAACGCGAAGCGTTTGCGTTACTCTTTTATTGAACGCTTGCGTTCGACGGATAGAATGTCAGTTGGATCGATTTCCATTTATCGTATTCGCTTTCCGGCAGCATGGAAAACGGCTGGCAATTCGCGATCGCCGTGCGGATAGTTTCGAATATATACGCCAGCGACGGATTTTCTGCCGCGGCGGATTCCTGCTCTAACCAAAAATTCTGCACATAGCCGCGCTGGTTCATCTGCAAGTGCGCCACGGCGCGAATGTCGTCTATGCCGGGATAGTTCCTGTCGAAAACCCAGCAGCGAGTCATGGCCACTCGCAAGGCATCCACGACGGAAACCGTCATAGTGCGGTTAAGGCTGGTCGTTTCGCGGTTCACGCGTACGACGGTCGGCGCCTTGGGCGCTTCGGGTTTCGGTTCTATCTCTTTCTTCGGGGGCTCCACAACCGACGGCACTTCAAGCTCTTTCGCAGGCTCGTCGCCTATGGGTTCCGCCGGTTTCGGTTTTTCGTTTTTCGTTTCGCGCTTCTCGTTTTTCGTTTGTTCCGGCACGTCGGTATTGAACACCAGGGTTTCGTCGCCAGTGATTTGAACGCGCGTCAAATCTATCTCCAGAATCTGAACATGGTCGGACATTACGATCTTGTCCATCTGGCTGAATACGGCGAACGAAGTAATCATCAAAGCCAGAATCCCCAAATGCCCCGCAACTGAGATAAGCAAATTCTCGGAAGAAAATGTGGAATTAGTTTTCAAGCTTTGTCCTTAAGCCCACTTTTTGAAATCCCGCGTCTTTAAGGCTGCCCATCATCGCCATAACCGCGCCATAGGACGCCCCGCGATCGCCGTTGATCATAATCGCCAGCTTTGGGTTCTCGCCTCGCATGGCGACCAGGCGCTCCACTATTTCCTCGCGAGTGCGCTGCTCCGTGCCGACGAAATAGCGTCCTTGGATATCCACGCCGATCTGAATCGCATGGTCGTCGCCGGATATGGAGCTGTGTCCTGCCCTTGGCAAGTCCAAGTCGATTCCGCTGGTCAGCATCGGCGCCGTCACGACGAACACCGCCAGCAAGACGGTCATAACGTCGATCATCGGCGTCATTACTATCAGGGAATCTGAGTCAATTCTTTTTCTTCTGCGTGTCATAAAAAATTACTCCGTAATTTTTAAGTTATAAAGGATAAATTATAAGTTATAATAATTCGGCGGAGCTCGGCATATTATAACTTATCCTTTATAACTTATAACTTTTTTTCTTTTATCTGATTTTCCAACTTGTTGTACAGGTCGTCGGATTTCTTGTTGAAGTACTGATAGAATATCGCCGCGGGAATCGCGACCATCAGCCCCAGCGCCGTAGTGCCCAACGCCACGGACAAGCCGGGCGCGACAACCGCAAGGGATGTGGAGCTGGTCGCGCCAATTGCCGCGAACAACTGCATGATCCCCCAAATCGTTCCGAACAAGCCCACGAAAGGCGCGACCACGGACGACATCGACAGGAACCACAGGTTGCGGTCGTACCGTTCGATTACTTGGTCCGCGATAGTATCCAAGTTGTCGCTTGCGACGATTTTCCATGGACGGGCTTTTTCCAGGCTCCACAGGCGAAGCTTGCCGATAATGATGGTCCAGGAAATAATGCTGGCAGCGACCAGCAAAAGGGACGACACCAGCACCACCGGATCCGACAGCGAGAAGATTGATAGGAATGAAAAGTTATTTTGCATGTATGTTTCCTTTGGTTGGATAGTTATTCGACATCTGCATCATGTCCAGCAGGTTTACGGCGTTCGCGGCCAGCTTGAATTTCGTGTTATTGTTCGGCAAATAAGTTTCTGATTCCCAGTCAAATCCTTTGTCCACAAAGGATTTGTAAGGCTTCAGCGGTTTTTCGAATTTATATGAATATTCTTTTTCCCAATGCTTTATGAATTGTTTGATAATGTCATAGCCCCCTTTCAAAAGCGCCCGCTTGCCGTTTTTATCATAAACATATCCGAACATATTTATGAACCGGATAATGGAATTGAATGTAAGCACGTCCGGATAGATGGAGTAGTTTTCGGCAAGAAAGACGGAGTCTTTTATAAGGGAATTATAGGAAAACCCGATGGCATTCCGGCTTGGGTTGTTTTTCGGGCCCAAAATGCCGACGATGCCTTTATTAGGCGGGGCGGATTCGTATAGAAAAATCCAATGCCTCAGCAATTTGTCGTCCAAGCGTATTCTTTCTTGCTCTCGCATTTTATAGTTCTCCGATTAAATTACGACATTACTTTGACCATGCCGAATAAGAAGTGGGTCGTCAGGTCCGGCGACTTATATAAATTCGCAGCTTCCACGGCCGACGCGGCCGTTTCAAATTTATTCACCGCCAGTTTGTTCGCAGGCGGCACGAAGGAAGCGTTTTTCGAAATGAAGCCCTCGTCCATAAGAGTGTCTCGCGCGGGCAGCAAGCGTTCAAAACTGTGAGAACCTTGAATTACCAGATTATTCTTTATTTGTCCGATAATTTCATAGGCCTCTTTCATAAGCGCGCGCCTGCCTTGCTCATCATAAACATACCCGAACAAGTTTGTAAAATCAATAAAGGCGTGTAGCGTTGTCAAATTTGACTCATAAATATATTTGCTATCAGGCTTTGGGACTTCTTTTATGATGTCATGGTAATAAGCTCGAAGCTGATTTGCCTGCGCGCTGGTTTTCGCGTTTTCGAATACTCGAATCATTTGGTACAAAGATTCTTGGCTTAAAAGTATCTTTTCTTGCATTTGCATGTAAGCACCTTTTATTTCCCGGGGATTATACCATATTTTTCCGACTGCCGCCCGGGTTATTTTATGCCTTGGATATATTCTTCCGGGATTCGTTTTGGCTTCATATCGCAGCCGATATATGCCGCGGTGCCGGTTAGTATGGCGTAAATTTCGCCGTCTTTTATGAATTTCTGCTCTACTTTCAAGGACGCCGCGCCCAAATCGGTTGCCCGGGTTTCCACAATAAAGTCATCGCCCAAGCGCAAAGGTTTTTTATACTTCACGCAAATTTCCCGGATAACGAACCCGATATCGCCGTTTGGCGGCACGGCGCCCTTCAGCCAGTTCATGCGCGCGCGCTCGGCGATTTCGATATACCGGGCGTGGTAAACTATCCCCCCGGCGTCCGTGTCGGCGTAAGCGATTGAAAAAGGGAATTTATGCAAATTCATTTTATATCTCTTTCTTACAGACTTCCCAAAGTTCCGGGAATTCTTTTGTCCCCATTTCTTGTTCTTTGAAATGACCATGATTTTCAAATTTATGAACGATTATATTTGGGAACATCTCTATCAGTTTTTCAGCGGATTCCAAGATTCCGGGAATCGGGTCGTCGGTTGAATAAAATAAATCCACGCGGTTGAAACGGCCAAATATTTTCGGGTCGAATTCCGTTTCAAAATCAAAATAACCTTCCGGCAATAGCTTGGTCGTATTAAGATAAGGCGCCAGCAGAACCAAATGCCGCGCCTTGATTTCCGGATGCTTGGATAGATATTTGAACAAGAATGTGGTGCCGGCGCTCCACCCGATTAAGCGCGTGTCTTCATCGATTTTGAAGCTCTTGAAAACTTCATAATCGTCTTCGAATGTCTTGTCCGGATACCAGCTGTGAGGGAACAAGACATTCTGGCAGTTCACGTCCGCCAGATTATATTTCTGCTGCAGCCAGCCCAGCCAATGCCAGGTCGTCACGGGAAGCAAATATTCCGCTGCGGATTCTTTGCTTTTGTTAATGCCGTGCAAAATTATTGCTTTTTTCATTTTATATCTCTATTTCCTGCCCGTTGTAACATACTCCTGCGAATCCCATCTGTGGCGCCAGACGCTCTATCTCCGCGCGTTCGGCCGTCGGAATATGAACCAGCCAGGTCTTTGCTTTTATCTCCGGCGCGGCCGCGTTTAATTCTTCCAACGTGGTGTGCGCGTATGGGGTGGAAAGCGCAACATCGTGAAAAATAATTTTCGCGCGCCGGGCGTATTCCGTATCCAGCAAGCTTTCGTTCGTATCGCCGCTGTATAAGATTTTGTCGGCGATGAACAGCGCGTTGTTGTATCCGTGCTGCGGTATATGGCCGGTCCGGATCATCTTTGGATTCAGCGGGTCGTCGGATGCCATCGGAATAAAGTCGTCCGGCATGATGCCTGTAAGCTTGAATAATTCGGTTACATCTTCTCCGCCGACAATAATTTTATTTCCTTGCTTTCGCCGCTTTACCCCCAGTGTGCAAAGCGAGCCCGTATGGTCGCAATGCAGATGAGATATTAAGACTACATCAACGCTGCCGAGCAATCCCAGTCGCACCAGTTCCGGAAATACGGTAAAACCGCAATCCACCAGAACCCCGCGGCTATTTTCCCCCCCCCCCGATTTGTCAATAAAGAAGAGCGAGGTATTCAATCCTTCAAACGCGCTGTCCGATCCGATGATTTTAATTTGCATTTTTTTCCTTCCTTTAATAAGAGATTATTGCCCGCCCCATCCTTTGACAAGGCCCTGGCGTTCCATTAAATCAAACGCATAGCCAAAATCATATTCTTCCCCGACATCCGCCCCGATTTCCTTCACAATTCCATAAAGATATTCGCGCGCCGATTCAATGGTGCAATCATCATCGCAGTCGTATTCCACTTCTATGAATGTGCCAAGCTCCGCAACTTCATCAATGGCTATTTCCGTATTCTTAAAGGCAAACGCAATCCGCTTTTTATCAACCCTTATCACGGGTTTGAAGTCCAGCGCGGCGAAAATCTTTTCCAGCGCTTCCATATTTTCAATTCCTGACTCATACTCGTCGCAATGAGTGGATTTCAATGCGCCCTTTGGGAAAAAAGATTTAAGGTTTATTGAATATTTCCCATCGCTATTTTGCAGTCGCAGCCAGTCATCCACACTAGGCGCGCGTGCAAAAAAGTCCCGGTGCGGAGCGTTGTAATAAGTATCGATCTGGCGGTTTTCATATTTTTTGATCGCATCGCGATTTAGTCGCGCGATGACCGCATCAGCATTTTTCAAAGGAAAACGGAGCTCTATCTCTATATTATTTTTTGACATTTTACTTCTCCAATTCCAGATGCTTGTTTATAATTCGGCCGAATTGCTTTTAGTGAAATTCGCGGGATTTGCATTGTCCATTATAAAGGAAGTGTAATGCCCGGCCACCTGCACTGTCGTCATGGTTTGCAATTTTTCGGTAATTTTCTTTATCATATCTTCCTTGGTCATCTGTGCCATTGCCGCGGAAATCGGCGTAATGCCCAAGTCTTTCATATCGCCTTCACTGAATAGATTATTTTCCAGTTTGTATTCAAAAATTTTGTTCGCCAAATCACGCCATGTTGTCGCGCTGTCCCACATTGGTGCATATTGGGTGTTGTATTTTTTGTAAGTTTCTTTCACCCCCGGGGCGATTTCTTCATCAAGTTGTGATCCAATCTTGTAACCAATGCCAAAGGCGCCTTGCAATATGCGTCCTAAATCAACATGTTTGTTTTCATTCATTTTTCTATCCCCAGATGTTTGTATCCCTGCTCCGTCAGCACGCGGCCGCGGGGAGTGCGCTGAATAAATCCTTGCTGCATTAAATACGGCTCTATCACGTCCTCTATTGTGTCGCTGGGTTCAGACAAAATCGCCGACAAGTTTTCAATCCCGACCGGCCCGCCGGCGTAATGCTTTGCCATTGCGGTCATATACTCGCGGTCGATTTCATCCAATCCACGTGCGTCGATATGCAATTGGAACAAAGTGGTTTTAATCGTGTCGGCGGTAATATCGCGCGACTTTGTCGCCGCGGCGAAGTCACGCGCGCGCTTCAATAATCTATTCGCAATGCGCGGAGTGCCGCGCGCCGACCCGGCCAGGACTAATGCACCCTGCCCGTCTATTGGAATTCCCAAGATATTCGCGCTGCGCGTAATGATTTTTGCCAAATCTTCCGGACTATAAAAATTCAAGCGGAAATCAATTCCGAATCGGTCGCGCAAAGGATTGGACAGCAACCCGGTTCTTGTCGTCGCGCCGACTAGAGTAAATGGAGGCAAATCTATGCGTACGCTTTTTGCGGACGGCCCTTCGCCCAGCATTATGTCCAATTTGAAATCTTCCATAGCGCTGTAAAGCACTTCTTCAATCGCGGTCGGCAAGCGGTGTATTTCATCAATGAATAAAACATCGTTTGGTTCCAACGCTGTTAAAATCGCCGCCAAATCGCCTTGCTTGGTAAGCATAGGCGCGGCAGTGCTGCGGAAATTCGTTCCCAGCTCATTCGCAACTATATGCGCGAGAGTAGTTTTCCCCAGCCCCGGGGGACCGTACAACAATACATGGTCCATAGCTTCGCCCCGCGCGCGCGCGCCGGAAATAAACACGCCCAGGTTCTGTTTCAGCGATTCCTGACCAACGAAGTCCGCCAGCTTTTTCGGTCGAATCGTCGCCGCCATTTCGTCGGGAATTTCTGGATTTAAAAATCTTTCGGTTTGTGTTTTCATTTTACAACAACTTGTCATCCGCGTTTTCTCTTCCGACATAGGCCTTGATGTCGTTATAGAGTTGTTTCAGTTCCGCCGGGGTCGCGTACTTTTCCGTCGCTTCTTTTATCTTTATAGTCTCCACAATAATCTGCGCCTGCTTTTTCAATATCTGCGTCAGATGCGTTCCGAACGCGTGCGAGTCTTCGGCTTCTTTCGCCCCCAATAACATCAGGCCCCGATTTGGCCGCGGCGAAAGGAACGTGAAATCGGATACGCTGCTGTCCGGCGACACAAGGGTAAATCCGCTGACCTCGGGCCGGCGCATCATTGCCTGAATCGCGTACCAAGCCCCCAAGTGGTGGCCCGCCAGCCACAAACGGTCGCTTTCCTCGTTCTGGTTCTGGATCCAGTCGATGACCGTCGCGATGTCGGCCATATTATCGGCGGTGGTGCCGATTGTGCCTTCGGAGTCACCAACTCCGCGATAATTGAACCGCGCGACGGAAAAGCCTATATCCATATAAGCGCGGAACATCGCATAGGACACCCGGTCGTTCATATGATGGCCGCTATGCGGGTTGCCCGAGAGCACAACCGCCAAGGGGGCCGCCTCGTCCGCGGACTTGTGATAAACCGCGTGGATTTTTCCGGCATCGCCGGTTATTATTACGTCAACCATGAACGCTCCTTTCCGTCCTGAATCTAATTGGTTGATTTATACAACATTAGGATTTCAAATTTCAATATAAATATTTTTGCTTTGACAGGCTGCGCGCAAATGTTCTAATATCCGCGTATAAGACGAGAGGGCCCGGCTATGGCAAGACTGATTTACGCGCCGAAAAAGGCGAAAACCTTTGGATTTATGAAGTGCGCCTTCGCGGCCTTGGTCGCGATGTTCCCGCTTAATTTAAGCGCCGCCGGCAACTTCCAGACGGTTTATACCGAGATTTCGGCGGATTCTTACTACGCTTATCCGAACGATCCGAACTTTATCCCGGAATCCGAGTTCATGCAGCGCACGGACAGCCTGAACTATGACGCGAATATAGAGGCCGCGCGAGAAATGGTAAGCTCGTTCATGCCCGGCGTGCAATTCGCGCAGCGCCCCGTGGTCGTATGCCGCGACTTCGGGTGCACCCATCTGAACGACCGCATCACGCGCACCTTTCTGTTCAACAGCATCGCGAACATGTTTATGATGAACGCCCACTCGCGCGTGTTCATATGCGAGGCGGACCCCTTCAACCGCGCATGCCTGCAATCGGGAATAAGCTTTCCGACGCGCGTCGGCATCGCGAATGCTTTGGTTAAGATCCCAAAGGCGACCATAACCCAGGTTAACGTGTCCACCGGGCTGTCAAGGGCGACCATAGGCATCAACTATGATTTTCTGGAAAACGGCATCGGCGCCCAATGCATGCCCGCGCTGATGGATATATTGGTGCCGGCGCACGACCAGGTTATCCTTGCGACAAGGGAGTTCGTGTGCAATATGACGTCCGACGGAGTGACCAACGTATCGCTGCTGATGAATGTCGATTACATAGATTTGGACTATGGGATTATCGGCGGGTATTACTCGCTGGGTCTGCAGGGGCCGGCGACCGGCGGCGGCACGGGATACGCGCTGTTCAAGACGGAATTTACGAACAAGGGCTTGAAGATGCAGGCGGCGGTTGACGCGCATGGCTTTGGCGCAGGAGACCCGGCCACTTACGTAATCCAGCCGGGCGAGTACGCGGTGGAACCGCTGCGAAGATAAAATCGTGACGCGAAACGCGAGATGCGAGACGCGTGGTTCGGATAGTTAAATAACATTGTCCAATATATTGGACAACATGCATTGTTGCAAAATATACGCGTCACGCGTTTCGCGTTTCGCATCACGCAAATGAATAAAACCATTCTCATCATTGACGACGACGATGTTTTGCGGGCCAGTTTGGCCAAGGGCCTGCGCGCCAACGGCTTTGACGCGGTAACGGCCCGGTCGGCAGAAATCGGGGAACAAATACTGGAACGAATTTCCGCGGACGCGATTGTCCTGGACCGTATGATGGAAGGCATGGACGGGCTGTCTTTCTTGCGGCGTCTGCGCGCCGGCGGCGACCGGACGCCCGTGATTATGCTGACGGCGTTGTCGGGGCCTGAAAACGCTATCGCGGGCTTATCGGGCGGAGCGGACGATTATCTGGCAAAGCCTTTCCAGTTAAAGGAGCTGGTCTTGCGCTTGCACAATATTATGAAAAGCGCAGCGGCAAATATGCCGAATTTGCCGCATGGGCTTGCTTTTTCGGATAATGAGTTTTATATTAAGGGCAACTTACTGGGCCTTTCGGCGGCAGAGAAAGAATTACTGAAGGCGCTTGTGTCGCCCGTGGGCAACACCGCCGGCGCGGCGCCGATGGTTGCCAAAAGGCTGCGGGACAAGCTGAATGCTGTTCTCTCGGCCGCGGATTTGATTACGGTTAGGGGGAAAGGATACAAATTAGCGATTATCAATTAGCAATTAGCGATTAAACTCCACGATAATTGCTAATCGCTAATTGATAATTAAAAAGGTTTAAAAATGAAACTGTTTCCACGTTCTTTTCTCTGGCGTACGGTGCTGATGATTCTGCTGCCGCTGATCGCCGCGCAGATAATCATGGCAAACGTCTTCTTTGGGAATCATTGGGAGCGCGTGCACGCCAGCATGGCAAGGTCCCTATCCGGCGAAATCGCGATGATGCTGAATCTGATAAATAACGGCAACGGCGCCGCGGTCACAGCTATGGCGCGCGATATCGGCATAAATATTTCCGTAAATGAAAAGCTTAACCGACCGCGCAAGAACGATAATAACTCGCGCGAGGCGGGGCAACTGGCCGGAGACCTGAAAGCCAAAATAAAATCTCCCGTCAGCGTCTATATAGACCGCGGCAATCGCCTTTTGTTCGTGGACGTGCCGCGCGAAGGAAAGATTGTTACGTTCGCGACCAGCTTGCGCCGCGTGTATTCCACCAGCATAGAAGTCTTTATCATCTGGCTTGTCGGGTCGGTCTTGATAGTCGGGATTCTTATCGCGCCTTTTATAATATGGCATACCCGGTCGATACACAAGATCGCGCGGGCGGCGAACAAGTTCGGCCGCGGCTTGGACGACCCGAATTTCAAGCCTTCGGGTTCGCGCGAAATACGCGAAGCCAGCACGGCCCTGATATTGATGAAAGAGCGCCTGAACCGCTATAACCGCACAAGGACGGACATGCTGAACGCGGTTTCGCATGATCTTAAGGCTCCGTTGGCGCGCATGCGTCTGGCGGTGGAAACGGACAGCTCGGATTCCAAAGTACTGCTGGGCGATATCGACCGGATGTCGGAAATGCTGAACGGGTACCTGGCGTTCGCGCGCGGCGAAATCCCGGAGATAGAGCAGGAAATAGCCCTGCCCCCGATGCTGACGCGAATTGCCCGGGATGCTGTTGGGAAAAAGAATCTGGATACGGATTTCCCGGCGAAGCCGATACAGTTCTATGCGCGTCCGACGGCATTGGCCAGCGCTTTTCAAAATATAATAGAAAATGCCGCCAGATATGCGAAAAAGAAGGTCGCGGTTTCCGAAAAAGACAATCCTGGCTTCGTAGAGGTAACCGTGGATGACGACGGGCCGGGAATTCCGGAGGATAAGCGCAGCGATGCATTGCGCCCGTTTGTGCGCCTGGACGCCGCGCGCGGAAAAGACACGGGCGGAACGGGACTGGGCTTAAGCATCGCGCAGACCGCGATTGAAAATCATGGCGGGCAATTGCTGTTAGAGGACTCGCCGTTGGGCGGCTTGCGCGTACGGGTGGTGCTGCCGATTTAATTCCCCTCCTACGGAGGGGTGTCGCGCGAAAGCGTGGCGGGGAGGGTTAAAAATTGACCATTAAAAAACAAAAAACTTCCCCCCCCCCACGAAACGGCATTGCCGTTTCGCCCCCCCCCTGTGGGGGGGAATTGATTTCAGTTGTTTTGCCTTCTTGGAATGTCGGGAAATATATCACCGAATGCCTGAACTCGGTATGCGGGCAGACTTACAGGAATTTGGAAGTCATAGTCGTGGACGACGGCAGCACGGACGACACTTTTGCAATAGCCGATGAAATCGGAAAAAAAGACAGCAGAATAAAAATAATAAGACAGGAAAACGCTGGCGTCTCGGTTGCGCGGAATACGGGGTTGTCAGCGGCAACCGGCGATTTGGTTCATTTCGTGGATCCGGACGACAAATTGGCGAATGCTGATTTTTACGAGAGAATTGCTGCGGCGATCGGAGATTGCGATATCGCCGTTGTCGGGTTTATAGATGAAAAGCGCTCCGCCCGCCCAGCGGTCGATTATAAAAAGTTAAAAATATACAGCGGTAAGCAAGCAAAGATAAACGCCAGCGGGATAGCGCGCCGTCCCGGAATTTTAAGGTTTATATACCGCCGCGACTTTCTGCTGAAAAATAATTTAAAGTTCGAACCGGGCCGCGTGACAAGCCAAGATGTTATGTTCGCACTGCCCGCGGTATATTACGCGAATAAGATTGTGACAGTACCGGGGACGTTTTATTGGTACCGAAGGAATCCGAACGGGGCGATGCGCGATTCCGCTCGCGCGGCGGCGCGCAAGCAGAACAAGGAAATCATCTGGGACCGCGCAGTCCGCTTTGCGGTGCAGCATGGTTTCTTTCTCGGCTTTCGCCGCGGTTTTTGGAAGTGGGTAAAGTTGAAATTCTTCAAATAAAAATCCGCCGATCGGCGGATTTTTATTTTTCGCTGAATTCGGCGTCTTTCGGCTCGTCGTCGGATTTTGGCTCTTCTGACGGCCCGGCGCCCTGCTCTTGCTGCGCTTTGTAAATCGCCTCGCCCAGTTTCATTGCCGCTTCGGTCAGCTTGTCAGTCGCGGTTTTCAGGCTTTCCGCCGTCGCGCCCTCTTTTGCCAGTTCGTCGGACAATTCCTTTTTTGCCGATTCAATCGCGTCGCGAGTTGCGGCGTCTACTTTGTCGCCATGCTCTTTTAAGGATTTTTCAGTCGCAAAGACCGCGGTTTCGGCGTGGTTCTTGGCCTCGGCCAGTTCTCGCTTCTTATGATCCGCTTCGGCGTTCGCGGCCGCTTCGTCCACCATTTTTTTGATTTCCGCTTCGGACAATCCTCCGTCGGATTTTATGGAAATCTGCTGTTCCTTGCCAGTACCTTTGTCTTTCGCCGATACATGCACGATGCCGTTCGCATCGATGTCAAAGCTGACTTCTATCTGCGGCATGCCGCGCGGCGCGGGCGCGATTCCTTCAAGATTAAACTGGCCCAGCAATTTATTGTCCGCGGCCATGTCGCGCTCTCCCTGGAACACGCGAATGGTCACGGCGTTCTGGTTGTCTTCGGCAGTTGAAAAGATTTGCGACTTCTTAGTCGGAATCGTAGTATTGCGGTCGATAAGGCGAGTAAATACCCCGCCCAAGGTTTCAATCCCCAGCGACAGCGGCGTCACATCCAGCAACAGGATGTCTTTGACATCGCCTTTCAGAACTCCGCCTTGGATCGCCGCGCCCAGCGCCACGAC
>WRHR01000014.1 GCA_009783145.1 Alphaproteobacteria bacterium
ATTTGTCAATATCAGTATAGTTTAAATTATGTATTTGTCAAGTAGAATCTTTGACGAAAAGCGGGGGTATTTAATATTATTTTATAGCTTGAATTTCCAGGTTTTTGCCCTATATTGCTTGCCGTGGATACTATTAAAATTCGCGGGGCGCGCGAAAATAATCTTAAAAACATTGACTTGGACATACCAAAGAACAAATTGGTTGTCTTTACAGGCGTGTCCGGCTCGGGCAAATCGTCCCTGGCTTTCAACACCATTTATGCCGAGGGCCAGCGCCGCTATGTGGAGTCCCTTTCCAGCTATGCCCGGCAGTTCCTGGACATGCAGAAAAAGCCCGACGTGGATTTCATCGAAGGCCTTTCCCCCGCGATTTCTATCGAGCAGAAAACGACCAGCAAAAATCCGCGCAGTACCGTCGGCACAGTCACGGAAATTTACGATTATTTCCGTCTGTTATGGGCGCGCATCGGCGTTCCGCACAGCCCGGTTACGGGGAAGCCGATAAAGTCTCAATCCATCGCGGAGATGACGGATTGGACCTTGCGCCTGCCGCCCTCGACCAAGATTTTCGTGATGGCGCCGATGGTCCGAGATCGCAAGGGCGAGTATAAGAAAGAAATCGCCTTTTTGATAAAGCAGGGGTATCAGCGCGCGGTGATTGACGGCGAGGTTTACGACTTGTCCGCCGCCCCGGCGTTGGACAAGAACAAAAAGCATGATATTTTCGTGATAGTGGACCGGTTGGCGGTTAAGAACGACGAAGAAACGCAAAGCCGGCTTTTCGCTTCGTTCGAGTCCTCGCTGCAGCTTGTCCCCGGCAGCGTTCTGGTACGCCGCCTGGACACGAACGAGGATATCCTTTATTCGCAGAATTACGCTTGCCCCGTCAGCGGGTTTACGGTGCCGAAAATAGAGCCTCGGCTGTTCTCGTTCAACGCGCCGATGGGCGCGTGCGCCGCTTGCGACGGTCTGGGCGTGCAGATGTCAATGTCGCCGGATTTGGTGGTGCCGGATGCCTCGCTTAGCATTCGCGAAGGCGCGATTCAACCCTGGTCCCGCGGCGGGATGCTGTCTCAATACGACCATTTGTTAGAGGCGATTTCGAAAGCGTATAAAATCCCGCTGTCCAAGCCTTGGCATACTTTAACCGGCGAGCAAAAAAATCTGATTTTATATGGAAGCTATGGCGTGCCGATTCACATCAACTGGAACGGATTCGAATACGACAAGCCGTACGAGGGCGTGATTCCGAACATCACGCGCCGCTGGCGCGAAAGCGAATCCAATTATATAAAGGAAGAGCTGGGCAAATACCTGACCGAAAAGCCTTGTCCGGAATGCCATGGCAAGCGCCTGAACGTTCAGGCGTTATCGGTAAAAATTGGCGGCCTGTCACCCGAAGCCTCGGCGAAGGGTGGATATGATATTTCGGACGCGACGGAGCTGTCGGTTTGGGCGGCTTTGCAATGGTTCCGCGATTTGCCGAAACATTTAACGCAAAAAGAAAACGATATCGCGAAAGTCATATTGCGCGAGATTGTGTCGCGCTTGGAATTTCTGCAAAACGTAGGCTTGGGCTATCTGACTCTGAACCGCAAGGCGGGGACTTTGTCGGGCGGCGAAGCGCAGCGAATTCGTCTTGCGTCGCAAATCGGTTCGGGGCTGTCGGGCGTACTGTATGTATTGGACGAACCGTCGATCGGCCTGCATCAATCTGACAACGACAAGTTGTTGGAGACTTTGAAAACTCTGCGCGATAAAGACAATACGGTGATAGTCGTAGAGCATGACGAAGACGCCATGCGCGCCGCGGACTTCCTTGTGGACATTGGCCGCAATGCTGGAGAATTCGGCGGGAACATAGTCGCCGCCGGAACTCCGGAGACAATAATAAAGAACAAGAATTCATTGACCGGGGAATATCTTTCGGGCAAGAGAAAAATCCCCGTGCCGAAAACTCGGCGCGATGGGACGGGCGAGAAAATAGTGATAAAAGGCGCGCGCGCGAATAACTTGAAAAGCGTGAATGTAGAAATCCCGCTGGGGAAATTCATCACGCTGACGGGCGTTTCGGGCAGCGGGAAATCTTCATTGCTGATCGATACTTTATACCCGTCGTTGATGCGCGTGCTGCATAATTCAAAGCTGGAATCCGGCGCGCATGACATCATCACGGGAATGGAAAATGTCGATAAGATCGTTGATATCGACCAGTCTCCAATAGGCCGCACGCCGCGCAGCAATCCGGCGACTTATACCGGAGTCTTTACGAATATACGCGAATTTTTTGCAGCGCTGGCCGAATCCAAAACTCGCGGATACGGTCCGGGTCGGTTTTCGTTTAACGTAAAGGGCGGAAGGTGCGAGGCTTGCCAGGGCGACGGCGCGATAAAGATAGAGATGAACTTTCTGGCGGATGTTTATGTGGAGTGCGACAAGTGTCGCGGCCAGCGTTATAATGAAGAAACTTTAGCCGTAAAATATAAAGGGAAATCCATCGCCGACGTTTTGAATATGACCGTCGACGAAGCGTATAGATACTTCATAAATGTGCCGCCCGTCAAAAATAAATTGGAATTGCTGCGCCGGGTGGGCTTGGATTATATCAAGCTGGGGCAAAGCAGCCTGGAGCTGTCGGGCGGCGAGGCGCAGCGCATAAAGCTTTCGAAAGAACTGTCCGCGCGCAGCACCGGCCGCACTCTGTATATATTGGACGAGCCGACGACGGGCCTGCATTTCGAAGATATAAAAATGCTGTTGAATGTCTTGCAGGAATTGGTTGATCAGGGCAACACCGTGATAGTGATCGAGCACAATTTGGAAGTCATCAAAACGGCGGACTGGGTGATAGACTTGGGGCCGGGCGGCGGGGACGCGGGCGGACAAGTAATCGCCGCGGGCACGCCGGAGCAGGTTGCAGCGAACAAAGATTCGGTCACGGGAAAATACTTGAAACGCTATTTGAAGTGATTCACTGGATTGCCGCGTCGCCCTTTGGGCTCCTCGCAATGACAGGAGAGAGCAGAAGCGGGACACACAGCCTAAAACAAACACAGAATTGTCATTGCGAGCGCAGCGAAGCAATCCAGTAAAAAATAACGTATTCAGTTTATTTGTCCTTGCAATACAATATCGGCGAGTTTAGAATCCGCGCCGAAAGGATTCCTATATATGATGAAGAAAATTCTTGTTGCCGCGGCCGCGCTTGGCATAGTTTCAGACGGAGCGCTTGCTGGATGGCGCCCGTTATCGAAATCAGAAACCACAATTGAAAATATCGGCACCTGGACAGGGTTGCTGATTACGTTTTCGGGTCTGGCTTATTCCACGATGATTCAGGATTGGCAGGGAGATTTGCAATGGGGGCTGTCCGTGGGCTCCACAGTCGCGACTACGGAGATTTTGAAATATGTCGTGCGCGAAGACCGCCCGAATCAGGCGGAAGACGCGCCCGGATTTACATTCCCCAGCGGGCATGCAAGCTTTGCGTTCGCGGGCGCAGGATATTGGGAGCGCCGGTACGGCTGGTACGTCGGTGCGCCGATGTATGCGGCGGCGACTTTTGTTGGTTATTCCAGGGTGCATGCGAACAGGCATCACTGGTGGGACGTGGTCGCCGGCGCGGGGATCGGAATCGGTTTCAATTATCTTTTCACGACGCGGTATATGCCCAGCGGAATCAATGCTTCGGTATCTCCGACCGACGGCGGCGCGATGTTGAGGTTTAATACACGGTTTTAATATTTGCAATCGGCGAATTTTCTTTGTAAAATCCCCGTACAAGGGGATTTTTTAATGTTTGATACTCTGACAAGGCGATTATCTGGCACCTTTGCGAAATTAACCGGGCGGACTAAGCTGACGCCGGAAATGCTGGACGACGCTTTGGCGGAAATCCGCGTGGCCTTGCTAGAAGCTGATGTCGCATTGCCGGTCGTGAAGAAATTGATGGCCGATATTCGCGAAAAATCCATCGGCGTTAAAATTGTCGAAGGAACCCGCCCGGCTGAAACCGTCGCAAAAATAGTCTATGACGAGTTGGTCGCCATACTGGGCGGCGAGAATGTCGCGCCTGAAATATCCGGCCCGCAAATTATTATGCTGGTTGGCTTGCAGGGAACCGGGAAAACCACGACGGCGGGAAAACTTGCGCTGCATTATAAAAAGCAGGGACGCACCGTCTTGCTGGCCAGTACCGACATTTACCGCCCGTCCGCGCGCGAGCAATTGGAAATGCTGGCAAAACAAACCGGCGTTGATTCGTTACCAATAATAGAAAAAGAAAAACCCACCGATATAGCCAAAAGAGCATTAAAAACCTTCAACCTCCTACCTCCTACCTCCTACCTGATTGTCGATACCGCCGGCCGCTTGCAGATTGACGACGCGCTGATGGAAGAGCTGGCGCAGCTTAAAAAAATATTAAACCCGACGGAGATTTTGCTGACCGCTGACGCAATGGCGGGACAAGAATCGCTTAACGTGGCGCGCGCTTTTAACGAGCGCGTCGTGATTACCGGATTGGTTATGACCCGCGCGGACGGCGACGCGCGCGGCGGCGCGGTGCTGTCTATGAAGGTCGAGACCGGCGCGCCGGTACTATGGGTCGGCACGGGGGAAAAGCTGGACGCCTTGTCGCAGTTTCATGCCGAGCGGGTCGCGTCGCAAATTCTTGGGATGGGCGACGTGGTGTCCCTGGTTGAAAAAGCGAGTGAGCATATCAGCGAAAAAGACGCCGAAAAAATGATGACCAAGATGTTCAGCGGCGATTATAACCTGAACGACATGATGCATCAGATAAGGCAGATCAAGAAGATGGGCAGCATCGGCGGCTTGTTGAAGCTGATTCCCGGAATGTCGCAGATGGGCGCGGCGCTGAAGGACAAGGCGACCGACGGCGCGATAAACAAGCAGCTGGCGATTCTGCAATCGATGACGGCGGCGGAGCGCGTGCATCCGGAAATAATATTCGCCGCGCGAAAGCAGCGCATAGCGTCCGGATCCGGCGCCTCGATCCGCGACGTGGAGCAGTTGTTGAAAAATTACGAGAAAATGAAATCGCAGCTGCACCAATTTTCAAAATTCGGCAACCCCGACCAGTTGATGGACATGATGAAGAAAGCAGGCGAGGATGCGCCAAATAATTAAGAGAGAAAAACCAAAAAGGAAAGCAAAATGAGCAAATGGAGAAATTTGTTTAACTTCAAAATGAAAGATGTTTCGTTGGATGAATATGGCATTTATGGAAGCGTTGTTTTGATTAGGCTGCGCAATGGACTTGTGATTCCAAGAAGTTTTGAAGCCTCCGCCGCCAAAGCTGCCGAGCGGTTCTATACCAAGAAACTTGATGTGATATACGGAAGATAATGAAAATCACAAACAAGAAAATCGCATCGAGAAAATCGAGCGCCGCATGGCTTCAGCGCCAGGCACATGATCCCTATGTCGCGCTTGCTCAGAAAGAAGGCTGGCGCGCGCGCGCGGTTTACAAGCTGACCGAGATTAACGAGAAATTTAAATTCCTGCATAACGGGCAAACGGTGGTGGATTTGGGCGCCGCGCCCGGGTCTTGGTCGCAATACATTGCAAAAACTTTTCCGAAATCGCGCGTTATCGCGATGGACTTGCTGCCCATAAAACCAATCCCGGGCGTGGAGTTTTTCGAGGGCGATTTCACCGCGGACGAAGCGCTGGAATGGCTGAATGAAAAAATAGCCGGAGGACAAGTTGATTTGGTATTAAGCGATATGGCGCCGAATACTACGGGGCATCAGAAAACCGACCATTTGCGGCAGATGACTTTGCTGGAATACGCATGGGATTTCGCGAAGCAGACGTTAAAGCCGGGCGGGGCTTTCGTCGCGAAAAGCTTTACCGGCGGCACCACAGACGAATTGCTGCGCGATATAAAAAAATCGTTTGAAAAAGTCGCGCACATCAAACCCCCATCCAGCCGCAAAGACTCCGTCGAAATGTTTATTGTTGGGTTAGGGTTTAAACAACAATAACTGGATTGCCGCGTCGCCCTTCGGGCTCCTCGCAATGACAAGTCGGTATAAATTGTCATTGCGAGGCGAAGCCGAAGCAATCCAGTAAATAGGAAAAATGACTGAATTTAATAAAGATTTTACCCGGCGATTGAATTCGCATCTTGCCGCGGGCGGAGTGATTGCTTTCCCGACGGATACGGTATGGGGATTCGGCGCACTGCCGACACGGAAGGGTTGGGACGCGATATTTGAGTTAAAAAATCGGCCAGCGGAAAACTATTTGATTATTATGTCGAACACTATTGAAAATCTGGCGCCGTATATGTATTGTTTTTCTGACAAGGCGATAGAGCTTGGGAAGAAATTCTGGCCCGGCGCGCTTACAATCAGTGGTAACCCCGACCCCGTTTTTGACAGCGCCCGCTTGTTGCCAAAGCCTGCCAGCCAAGATATGATCAGCGGCGCACGCTCCCTTTTCGGCAGCGTGCGCATTCCGAATCATCCGGTGTTTCTTGAACTTTGCGAGTATGTGGACGGGCATTGCCTTGCCACAACATCCGCTAATATTTCGGGTCAACCGATATTGAAAAATGCAGATGAAATCCGCAAAGCTTTTCCAGAAGTCATGGTAATAGACGACGACGGAATTCCACCCGGCGGCTTCCCTAGCACTGTGGTCCGAGTTGTTGGTGACGATATAAAAATCCTGCGCCAGGGCGCAGTGATTATTTGAGCGATTCTGCCGCAGTGCGAGCCAAGACGTCCACGCGTTCATTCATCTCGTTTCCGCAGTGTCCGCGCACCCAGACCCAGTTTATCTTTATGTTTTGCGCGGCGGCGTCCAGCTCTTGCCACAGGTCCTGATTTTTCACGGGCTTTTTATCGGCGGTTCGCCAGCCGTTTTTCTTCCAGGATTTCAGCCAGGCCTGCATTCCGTTTTTCACGTATTGGCTGTCGGTGTGAATTTCGATTTCTTTATGCCGGGCCGCGGCCTTTACCGCGCGCAGTACCGCGGTCAGCTCCATGCGGTTGTTGGTGGTATCTTTTTCGCCGCCGGAGCGCTCCGCAACGTTGGTCCCGTCCGTGGCTATAAAAGCCCATCCACCCGGTCCGGGATTTCCCAGGCAAGAACCGTCAGTCCATATTTTAATCATGTTGCAAAACCTTTTTATTTTATTCTATAATTCTATCACAAGAGAATGAAATTCACAAACGAACAGCTTATGCAGATGTCGAACGCGGCGCGCTCGGGCGCCGTGCGCGCTATGCGCGCCGCAAACAGCGGGCATTTGGGAATCGCGCTGGACGCGGCGGATATAATGACCGCGATTTATACCTCTATTTACGCGATTCACCTGAATCCGGGGCAAGACAAGTTCGTCCTTTCCGCCGGCCACGGCAGTGCGTTGCTTTATTCGGTGTTGAAATTGCGCGGATATGACTTGCCTGGACTGGAAACGTTCAGAAAGCTGGGCGGACTGCCGGGGCATCCGGAGTACGGAATTCCCGGGGTAGAGACCACCACGGGGCCGTTGGGCCAAGGCGTCGCGAACGCGGTCGGAATGGCGCTGGGCGCAAAAATGTGGGAGGCGCGCGGACGGGCGACCTCCAGGGTTTATTGTTTATGCTCTGACGGGGATTTAATGGAAGGCGTAGCGCAAGAAGCCGTTGCTTTCGCCGGAATATATAGGCTGAATAATTTGATTTTGCTGTGGGATGACAACGGGATCAGCATTGACGGCAAGGCGCTGACGGATTTGGACTTGCCGATGCGCATGCGCGCCGCGGGCTGGGCGGTTTTCAAGGTAAACGGGCATAGGTTCTCGGAAATAAACGCCGCGCTGGACAAGGCGAAAAAGTCGGCCGTGCCTGCGTTTATCCAATGCGTGACTACGATAGGGCTGGGCAGTGATATAGCGGGCGAGGCGCTGGCGCACGGGCTGGCGTTGAAAGACGATCAATTGGCTGCGCTGGAAAGAAAATTTGAATCGGAAGAAGGGAAAAGATTGTGGGTAAATTTGGCTGTGAATTATCCCCCAGCCGTCGCTGCGCCCCGGCCACAGCTTAATGGGACGGCGGCGGCGATGCCGTCGGTTATGGAACAAATTTCCACCCGCGAGCTTTCCGGTAAATATTTGGAGGAACTCTTACCGCGCGAGCCCTTGTTAATTGGCGGCAGCGCGGATCTGGCGGAAAGCACCAATACCCGAGTAGCAAGCAGCCGCGACATTACTCCTGACGATTTCAGCGGAAACTATATCCATTTCGGCGTGCGCGAGCATTCCATGGCCGCGATAATGAACGGGCTGACCCTGCAGGGATTTCGCACATATGGCGGGACTTTCTTGATATTCAGCGATTATATGCGCGCCGCGCAGAGGTTGTCGGCGCTGATGGAATTGCCCGTGGTTTACGTCCTTACGCACGACAGCATAGCATTGGGCGAAGACGGCCCGACGCACCAGCCGGTGGAACAGTTGGCGGGCCTGCGCCTGATGCCGAATATGAACGTTTTCAGGCCATGCAACGGGAAGGAAGTCAAATGGGCTTGGGATACGGCGCTGGCCGAGGCAAGCCATCCCACTTGCATTGTTTTAAGCCGGCAAAAATTTGAGCAAGTTGAAACGCCCGCAGGCTCGGAAATCAACAGGGGCGCATATATTATCCACTCGCCAGTCACAGGTCGCCAGTCGCCAATCACTTTGATAGCAACCGGGTCCGAGGTCCCCCTTGCCGTGGCCGTTGCGGAGAAAATCGGCGCTTCGGTCGTCAGCATGCCGTCCGTGGAAAAATTCCGCTTGCAAGACGCCGAATATAAACATAGAATCCTGCGCGGAAGGGTGATCGCTATAGAGGCGGGGGCAACGGCAGGATGGTACGAATTTGCGGATGCGGTCGTCGGGATTGATTGGTTTGGCGCCAGCGGCGATGGCGCTTCGGTTTACAAGCATTTCGGGTTTGACGCATACGCGATTGCAGAAGACATTATGAAATATATCAAATGAACTCTCAAACTTTTACTCTTGGCGACGGCGAAGAAATTCCGCTGATATTCGAATCGCGTCGAGGGCTGCGCAATATCACGCTGCGGCCCAAGACCACGCCGACGCGTGAGATCTGCATCTCGCTGCCTCGCTGGACTCCGGCGTCAACAGCCCTCCGGTTTTTGGAGCAAAAGCGCGCTTGGATTGAAAAGATTTTCGCGGCGGCTCCGCGGAAAATACGTCTGGCGGAAGGGGATACGATTGCCGTTTTCGGCAAGGAATTTCTGGTCAGCGTCGCCGTTTTGGGCGGCCGGCCGGAGTTTCTGGAACGGCGCATGCGCGATAAGATAAAGGAAATGTTCCTGGCCAGGGTCAAGGAAATCATCCGCACAGTCCCGGCCAATTTGCGCCCTGCGCGAATCGCGGTGCGCGACACGACAAGCCGCTGGGGAAGCTGTTCCACCACCGGCACGATGTCGCTTTCTTGGCGTCTGGCACTGGCTCCGCCGGAAATTATGCGGTACGTGATAATGCACGAGCTTGCGCATCGCCAGCATATGGACCATTCTCCGGCATTCTGGGCAACGGTCGTGCAGCTTTACGGTCCCGGGGTAGGACGCGCGAAGCTGTGGCTGTCCAAGAACGGCGCCGAGTTGCATAAGTATTTCTAGGAATCCGAATATATTCCACTTTAAATCCATAAAAAATAATTTATAATTGCCTTGGCAAAAGGAGAGTGCAAATGAAGAAGATACTTATGGTCTTGGCGGGATGCGCGGCGTTGACGGCGTGCGCGTCCCAGGACAAGAACCCGCTGAAAGGGCGCGAATTCGCGTCATATCAGGATGAAATCAAAATCACCTTGAACTTCGACAAGGAACAGCCGCGCCTTTACGGCAAAGTCGTGAACAGCTATAACGCGCCTTATGAATTGGCGGGCGATAATATCATAGTCGGCAGAATGGCCAGCAGTATGATGATGCCGATAGGCAGGGCAGCCGAAGTGGAGCATGAATATTTTAAGTTCATGAGCGACGCCGAACCGAAGTCGTATAAGCTTGAAGGCGGCTATCTGACGCTTTCCGACCACAGCGGTAAATCGTATAAGTTCGAGAAGATTAAGTAAAATCCCGCATTTCCACCCACGCGCTGCGTTCTTCGCGCGTGGGACCCGGGTTGCGGGATTTATTTTTTTCTGGCCAGAACGTCTTGCCGAATTTTTTCCAAAGCCGGCGCCCAGCATTTGGGGTTATTGCAGTAAGTAGGTACTTTTATAATAACATCGCGATACTTGCGACATCCGTTAGCTATAAAATGAAAACAAAACGTGTTTCGCTCATCCAAGAACATGCTTTGCGTATAATGGGTCAGGAATTCCAGGGGACATAGAGTATAGGGGTCTCTTGATTCTTCCTTTGATAAATCCATAATTTAACCTTTTGCGCCTTAACACTAGCATAACTGCCGATTTTGTCAAGCGTGATTGCATTTGCTTTTAAGGATTTTTCGGGTACAATTTAATTATGAAGTTTCTAGACAGAGCAAAAATTCACATCAAAGCGGGCGACGGCGGCAACGGCAGCGCTTCTTTCCGACGCGAGAAATATATTGAATTCGGCGGTCCGAACGGCGGCGACGGCGGACGCGGCGGCGATATAGTCTTTCGCGCAGTGCCGAATGTAAATACCTTGATAGATTACCGATATAAAACTAATTTCGCGGCGCAAAGGGGAGAAAACGGCGCGGGCCAAATGCGCACCGGCAAGTCGGGCGATACGATGATTCTGCCTGTTCCGACCGGAACGGTGATTCTTTCCGAGAACGAGGAAATAGAATATGCGGACCTGAACGCCGACGGGATGGAATACCGCGCGGCGCGCGGCGGCAACGGCGGCTGGGGGAACGTGCATTTCAAAAGCCCGACCAATCGCGCGCCGAAACAAGCCAACGACGGCCTGTCGGGGGACGAGCGCACGATAATCCTGCAGCTTAAATTAATAGCGGATATCGGGCTGGTGGGATTTCCCAATGCGGGTAAGTCCACATTGCTGGCGGCGGTTACGGCTGCGCGGCCGAAAATCGCGAACTATCCTTTCACGACCTTGAATCCGCAATTGGGCGTGATGTACGCTCATGATCGCGAGTTCGTGCTGGTGGATTTGCCGGGGTTGATAGAGGGCGCGCACACGGGCGTGGGTCTGGGCGATCGCTTTCTGGGCCACGCAGAGCGCACAAAGATGATTCTGCATATTATCGACGGTACCGAGGAAGACTGGTCCGCGCGATACAAAGCAATCCGTCATGAAATGGAATCGTATGGCGCTGGTCTCTCGGACAAGCCGGAAATAATAGTGATAAATAAAATGGACGCGGTCGAACCGGAAATCTGGAAAGAGAGGATGAAGAAATTCAAGCGCGGAAAGAAATCGCAGATTGTCGAAATCTCCGCCGCCGGCCGCATCGGAATCCAAGAGCTTATCGGGACAATAGAGAGAGAATTTATAAAACTTTAAAGGAAGGCAAATATGAAAATTTGTAATTCGTGTTCCAGATATAAAATCGATTCCGCGGCGTATCGCATATCCTGCAAGAATGTGCCGATGAATTCCGAAGGCTGCTGTCTGGATGATTTTGAAACCACTTCGGGTGAAAATGTCGCGAAATTTAAAACTATGATTCGCAAGAATGTCAGGTTCAATGCGAAATTAGATTCTAATTATCATTTTAAAATCAATGTGTTGTGCGCTATTACCTGGGCCGTGAATATGAATGACGCGATAGAGAAAAGCGCGAACAAGCGCTTGACCGAAGAAATTATGCTGAAGTCTCTGCGGCTTGTTTGCGCGACGAAGCGCATTTCCAAGAAACTTATGGTGGAATACGAAATGATTAAGTATCTGGAAACGTATTGGAAACACGGCGACGATCTTGCGCAGATTTTCTGGAAATGGAATTCAAAACGCAAATAGATGCTAAACATCCCCCAGATACTTTCAAAAATCAAAAATATTTCCACCGACAGCCGGACGGTCGCGCCGGGCGACTTGTTCATTGCGATTGCCGGCGAGAAGTTCGATGCGCATGACTTTGCCCGGGACGTGATAAATAACAAGGGCGCCGCGCTGGCAATAGTGCAGCGCCCGATTGCGGATGTGCCAGAGGACAAGCAGATAATCGTGCCGGATACGAAAATCGCATACTTGCAAATCGGCGAATATATTCGCCGGCAACTTGTCCGCCGTAGCCTTGGCGAAGGCGGAAGCAAAGCAAAAGTTATCGCATTAACCGGCAGCGCGGGCAAGACCACAACAAAGGAAATGCTGAAGTTCGCGCTTTCCAAGTTTGCGCGCGTATATGCGACCGAGGGTAACTTTAATAACGATATCGGCGTTGCGAAAACATTATGCGCTATGCCGGCGGAAACTGAAATCGCTATTGTCGAAATAGGAATGAACCACGCTGGCGAAATCGCAAATATAGTGCCGCATGTCGCGCCGGATATTGCGATCGTTACTAATGTCTATCCTATGCATATCGAATTTTTCCCCGAAGGTCTGCCGGGGATTGCGCGCGCCAAGGCGGAGATATTCGCCGGGCTGGGGCAAAACGGCGCCGCGGTAATAAACGCGGACAGCAATTGTGTGGAAATCTTGACCGCGGCTGCGCGTAATGTCGTTTTATATGGCAAGAAAGATTTGATTTCAGTATCTGAAACAGGAAATCAAACGCAAGCGACTTTGAATATCAGCGGACAGCAAGTTGATATTACTTTGCCCTTGATAGGCGAGCATAATATATCAAACGCGCTTTGCGTTCTGACGGTTGTGAGCCAGTTGGGGTTGGATGTCCGCCGCGCGGCCGCCGCATTGGCGGACTTCGGCGCATTGCCAGGGCGAGGTAAAGTGCATCGGTTGCGGTTGCCCAATGGGGGCGAATATACTTTGATAGACGAAAGTTATTCCGCACAGCCGGAATCATTAAAAATAGCAATCAGGAATTTAGATAGTATGAATGCGGGCCTGCCACCCGGAGCCTCGGCGAAGGGTGGGCGCAAAATAGCGGTCGTCGGAAAGATGGCTGAAATTGGGGATAAGTCCGCAGAGATGCATTGCGAAATCGGACGAATACTGGCACAGACCGATATTGATGTAGTCGTTGGAATATGCCCTGAAACTCGCGATATTCTGGCGCAGCTGCCCGACAGTAAATTTGAAAAGCATTATTTTGAAGATAATACCGGACTGGAGGATTTTCTTATTGGCAATCTGCTGCGCGACGGCGACGCCGTTTTAATCAAAGGCAGTCATTATGGTTCAAGGTTATTTGAAACAGTGGAAAAGTTAATAAAATAAAAACGCGCCTTGGCGCGTTTTTATTTCGCAATACAGCTGGCCATTTGCTGGGCTATCAGCGCTTGCTCGCTATTATTCAAGACCGCGACCGGGACCGTAAAGCATCGCGCGGAATCGCGCAGCACGAAAACCTTGGTTCCCGTCTTGTACGCCGTTTGCATATTGCCCATCGCGGCGCTGGACAGGAACGCGTTCTGCGTCATCGGCGAGTTGGTGAGTCCCGCTTGGATAACTTGCTTCGCGGTCGCATGGTCGAACACATCCTGCATAGACTGCACATCCATCCACAGATTGTAAATAGGTTCCGGGGTATCGGCGCCGGTCGGCTGTTTTGGGAACGCCATTCCGACGGCCATGCTGGCCGCAACCTGCAGGTTGGTCGGCCCGCCGTCGCCGGTCGGATGCGCCACAGTGTTCAGCTGCATATTGTCGCCGCAAGCCAAATTCATTCGGTTAACATAGCCCGCCAGCACCGAATCGACCGCGGACTGCCAGCCTTCGCCCTTCTTGGACAGGTCCAGAGATACAACTTTTTCCGCCCAGCCCCAAATATTCGCGCCGACATTTCCCGCGTTCGCGAATCTGGTCACCATTTCCGCGGATCCTCCGGCGACTCCGGCGCCGCAGAAGTCCGTCAGCTCGGTCGTAAGGCGGTTATTAGTTTCATTGCCGTATGACAGAGCGATGGAATGGCAGGACATCGCCGCTTCCAGCTCTTGCCGTCTTTGCACGCACAGGCTGGAATGAGATTTCGTAAGCTGGGTGGCCATATTCATCATCGACAGGTAAGACATCAGCTCTTGCTGGACATAAGACGGGCACAGGCGTGCAGCGGAGTTCATTCCCTTGCCGCCCATCGCATAGCTGGTCGAGAACGACGGCATCAGAGCCGAGTTGTCTTTTTGCAGGCAGAGCAGGGCGTAATTATAAAGCTCGCTCTCCGAGGCGTAATCGCAGCGGTTGCCGCGCTGGCCCGGCACGACCGTCACTCCGCCGCAATATTCGGAAAGGCAAGAGTAAATCTTGTTGCGACATGCGGTATCGACGTCCGGCTGGTTCACCATATAATAGGTATTCCGCTGGTTCTGCTGATAAGCGGTCGCTATCTGGTTGTTGCCGCGTCCCGCTGGCGCCGCAAGCGCCGGCGCGCAAAGCAATCCGCAAAGAGCAAAGAGCAAATAATGCTTTTTCATAAGAAATCCTCTCTCATTTCATTAATTTTATCAGAAAACAAGTCGGTTCGCAAGAATAATTGTTTTAACTGGATTGCTTCGGCTTCGCCTCGCAATGACAATTTGGTGTTTGTTTCAGGCTATGTGCCCAAATGTACTCTTCATTGTCATTGCGAGCCCGAAGGGCGCGGCAATCCAGTATTTTATTCTTTACTATTTCCAAATTACGATTTATAATTCAAATTATGATAAACGCAACTGACCTTTTGATGCAGATTCGCGACGACATCAACGCCGTCAGGGGGTATCTTTGACCCTGAAAAGTTAAAATCCGAAATTTCTGAAATTGGCGAACAAGCTGCTGCACCGGATTTGTGGGAAAATCCCGACCGGGCGCGCGGCATTATGCAGAAAAAAGCCGCGTTGGAGAAAACTCTGGGCGATTTTCTGGAAATGGAGTCCGAGTATGAATATCTGTCGGAATATATTAATGACCCGGATTTTGCGGATGCGGCTGAAGGGCTGATGGCAATAACAAAACTGGTGGACCGCGCGCATCGCGCAAAATTCATAACTTTGTTTAACGAGCCCGCGGATGGCGCGGGCGCGTTTCTGTTTATTCAGGCCGGCGCGGGAGGGACCGAGGCCCAGGACTGGGCGTCGATGCTGTCGCGGATGTACGCGCGCTGGGCCGAGCGGCATGGGTTCGCCTTGGAAGTTATCGAAGAGCACGAAGGCGATACCGCCGGAATAAAAAACATTACTTACCGTGTCGCTGGGGACAAGGCATACGGCTGGCTGCGTAATGAAATCGGAGTGCACCGCCTGGTGCGCATCAGCCCGTTTGATAGCAACGCGCGGCGCCATACCAGCTTTGCCAGCGTCGATGTCTGGCCGGATATAGACGATTCCATCGAAATAGAAATCAATGACAAGGACTTGCGGATCGATACCTATCGCGCGCAGGGGGCGGGCGGACAACATGTTAATAAAACCGACAGCGCGGTAAGGATAACGCACTTGCCGACGAATACGGTGGTGCAATGCCAGAACGAGCGCAGCCAGTTGCAAAACCGCGAGCTGGCCATGAAAATGCTGCGCTCGAAATTATATGAGTTAGAGATGCAGCGCCGCGCGGCCGAGGCAGACGCGGCCAAAGCGGCGCAGAAGAAAATCGAATGGGGCAGCCAGATACGCAGCTATGTCCTGCAGCCGTACCAACTTGTGAAAGACTTGCGCACCGGCCTTGAAAACACGAACCCCGCCGCAGTATTGGACGGGGATTTGGACGATTTTATGCTGGCGATGCTGCAGAAGTAAATAATTTCTAGATTTTGGCCAGCCCGCCTTCGCACTTCGTGCTACGGTGGGCACTCCTTCGCTGTTCACTGCTCGCTATTCGGGTGGCTTGCCACCCGAAGCTGCGCAGCAGCGAAGGGTGGCGCACCCGATAGGACTCGAACCTATAGTCTCCGCCTTCGGAGGGCGGCGCATTATCCAATTATGCAACGGGTGCTTTGCCGCGCAATTATATCCGAAATTTTATGATTTGCAATCCGAATATGAAGTTGTTAGGATTTCTTTCATCTAGGAGGGCGCCAATGAAAATTTATACAATAATTCCAATCCTGCTGCTGACTGCTTGCAACTCCATGTATATCAAGCCGAATACTATGGAGAAAGGGGAATTGACCTTTGCGGATCGGGGCGGGTATTCCATGAAACGCAGTATTAAAGAACGTATGGAAGAACGCGGATATACCGTACGCGTCGGAAAAATGAGAACTTCCGGCACTTTGGGTGAGTTCGAAGGACTGGGTGCCGAAGGGGACGGCATAAGTATAAGGAATATCGTAATTCCAGCCGATACAAAATATGTGGTGGTGGTTAATGAGCGCCGCGAATGGTTCATGCCGTTCTGGTGCATGTTCAACGGATTCTGGTGGTGGAACTTCAATGTCTCCATCGCGGACCAAAAGACCGGCGAAGAGCTTTTGACCTGGCGCGGCCGCGCTTGCGCGAACAGCGCTTTGCGGATGCTTGACGGGGCTTTGGACGAACTTGAAAAGAAATAAGAGCGATTTTGTTTACGATATAAAGATAGACCTGCATGGGCTGACCACTATGCAGGCTTTTCATCGAACCCTGGGCACAATAGAAAGCGCCTATAAAAACGGCGACCGCAAATTGTTGTTCGTAACTGGCATAGGCGACCCCGCGCGCGGCACAGGGGCAATCCGCGCGGAGTTCCCGACTTATCTGGACCACCCGTCCGTGCGCGGATTCATTCTGGATGCGAAATATGAAAGTGGGAAGTATTTAGTTAAATTGAGAAAGAATAAATTATCCGTAATTGTTAATGACTAATGACCAATGACAAATGATTAATGACTAATAAATGCATATTTATAAATTAGTCATTGGTCATTAAAAAAATCGCCGCGTTTGCGGCGATTTTTATTTGGTTTTCTTATCCATCAGATACTTCCAAACAAGTCCTGCGATAATCGCTCCCGCGATCGGCGCGACCCAGAACACCCACAGATGCGACAACGCGGTCGGATCGGCGGAGAACAGAGCCTGACTGGTGCTGCGCGCCGGATTCACCGAAGTATTCGTAATCGGAATACTGACCAAGTGGATTGCCGTCAGGGAAAGACCGATAGCGACGCCTGCGAACTTGTTCAGCGCGTCTTTGGCCGTTACGCCGATAATGACGGACAGGAATACGAAGGTCATCACGATTTCGGTCAGCAATGCCGCGCCAAGTGTGAATCTGCCATAGTTATTGGCAGCGAACGCCCCGACATTGGCCGCGCCGGTCGCCTGTCCTTTGACAATCAGCCATATGATGAACGCCGCGAAGATCGCGCCCAGCAATTGAGCGCCGACATAGCGCGGGACTTCCTTCCATTCGAACCGTTTCGCGACCGCCAGGCCGATGGATACCGCCGGGTTGAAATGCCCGCCGGAGATATGGCCCACGGCGTATGACATCACCAGGATGGCAAGACCGAACGCCAGCGCGATGCCCAGCACTCCGACATAGCTGCCGGCCAGGACGGCGGTTCCGCAGCCGAACAGAATTAATACGAAAGTTCCAAGGAACTCGGCAAAAAGTTTTTTCATCATGGTTTCTCCTTTTTAAACAAAGTGATTATGAAAAAATTCGCAATAAAAAGCAAGGGTTAAATAACAATAATTTTGTCACTCCTGCGCAGGTTTAAATAGTCAAATATTCAACATCTTGTCATTCCGGAATTTGCAAAGCGAAGCGAGCCAAAAGGTTCATAGACCCTATTCCCGCCTACGCGGGAATGACAAAAATATAAAAAGCAAATGGAAAATTTTGATTTAATTATTGCTGGATTGCCTCAAAGCTTCGCTCCTCGCAATGACAATTTATACCGATTTGTCATTGCGAGCCCAACGGGCGAAGCAATCCAGTCATCGTTAACGGACTATATAAACCTTGCTTACAGGGCCGCCGGCTTCGCGGAACTCGTGATACAAAACGCAAATGGTTTTTATAAAAGAATAAAACGCCAAGTCGGTTTGGACGTTTTCCGCGATATATTTTTTCAAGAACTCAACATCGTGTAATTGCTCGAAGAATTTTTTATTCAGCTCTTCTTGCGATGTAAGCATGACAGCCCCCTTTGGTTGTAAAAAAAGACCACCATTTAAGAGTGGTCGGGACGTTCATAGATTCACATACAGAACCCCGCTGCCTTCGGGTATACCCTATTGCATAACAGCGGCATCCCGACCCTTCAGTCGGGACACTTATTGGTTAGGTATGTGGGCTATGAATCCCAATCACACTAATAAATGTCTTTGCTATTATACCTTATTTAGGTAAAAAATCTATAAAAATCTATGCTTGCCTGATAATGCGTTTTTTTGCTAAATTGACTTCGGTCGATAAAAAGGCGCCCGATATGATGATAAAGAAAAACCACTTGAAACCTTTGCTTTTGATATTCATAAGCGGATATGTCAGCTTATCCTTGGAGCTGATGGTTCTGCGCCAAGTGGCGCACTTCGTCGGCAGCACGGCCGCAATCTCCAGCATAGTCATCGGAATTTTCCTGGGCGCGATGACCGTCGGGTATTTTGTGGGCACAAAGAAACTGAAATTCGATATTACCAAGGCCGTGGGGCTCAGCTTTCTGGTTATCGCGCTGCTGACCGTGCTGGCGTGCAGCTTTCCCCTGATAGCGGATTATTTCGCGATTATGGTCGCCGGAAATGTCTATTCGCCGATAGCGCAGACTTTCATATACTCGCTCGTGTTTCTGTCCGTGGCGCCGTTCCTGTTCGGATTCAACACCGCGGCGCTGTCTCAGCTGATGCATGAAAAAGAGCGCAGCAATACCGGGATAATAATGGGCATTGGGACAATCGGCTCGGTGCTGGGGTCGTTGGTCACGACTTTGGTTCTGATGTCCTTGCTGGGGGTGAATTACACTATCGTGTTGACCGTGGCGCTTGCCGGACTTGGCGCATATATTTCTTTTCGCAAGCTTTGGGTTCTGGTGGTCGCGATACTTATTCTTGCCGGATCTTGGGTTATCAATAACGACAAGGTTTTATACCAGCGTTACGGGCTGGTCTCTAATAATGCGGAAAACACGGTCTTGGTTGCCGAAGCCGCCGACGGGAGGGTATTGCTGGTCGATTCCGCGACTCATTCTTATATTTCCAACGACGGCAAGCTTGCGGCGGGATATATCAACTATATCAACGACTATTTTGTGAATACTATTCCGGCGGACCAGCCCAAAGATATCTTGGTTCTGGGGGCAGGGGGATTTACGGTCGGAAACCTGGACGACAGCAACAGGTATACTTTTGTCGATATAGACGCGGCCTTGCCCCAAATCGCGGAAAAGCATTTCTTGAAAAAGAAGCTGTCCGTTAACAAGCAATTCGTGGTCCAGGACGCCGGGCAATTCTTAAGGGCAACACACGTCAGCTATGACTTGATAGTGATGGATATTTTCTCGCGCTGGACTATTCCAGAGTCCGTGATTACGACGGAGTTCATGTCCAATATGAAGTCAAGATTGCGCGCGGGCGGAGTCATAGTTATGAATACTATCGCCAACCCGAATTTCGGCGATGAATACAGCAAAAAACTGGATAATACGATAAGAGCGATCTTCAAGGGCAATCTGACCAGGCAGGTTTTGGGAGACTATGACGGCTGGTCGGCGCGGGACTATGCGAATGTGCTGTATATCTATCATAACACGCCGAATTCGGGGAAAATATATACTCCGAATACGAATTCCACGATTTATGATTAGAATTCCCCTTTCCCTGGGGAAAGGGGTGCCCCGAAGGGGCGGGGCATGGGGATTTTTCGCTTGCGTTTTGCAGGGTCGTGGGTAATAATACCGCTCTCGGAGCGTTGGCAGAGTGGTAATGCAGCAGATTGCTAAACTTTATGCAATATTCTAAAGCCCCCGTAAATTCAATATATTATAACATTTTTTAATTATAAATAGTGCATATTTAGTGCAAATATGGCATTGCTTTACAGCAAATTACAAAATAGTGCAATAATCTGTCGCCAGCGCAAATTATAGGTATTTTCTTGATTGGATGCACTATAATTGCACCATTTGTAAAACCTCCTGTCTTATACCCCGTATAACTAGTGGCTTTTATTGTTTTATAAAGCGGATTGTATATCCTTTCTTGACATTTATTGCAGATTATTGTATAGTGCGTTAGAATCATAAAGCAACGGGGCGACACAATGGCAAATATAGAAAAACGCATCGGCAAAAATGGCAGGATTTCATATCGCGCCCTTGTGCGCGTAAAGGGACATCCGACCCAAAGCGCAACCTTTGACCAAAAGACCAAAGCGCAAGATTGGGCAAGAAAAATAGAAACCGCTATAAAGGATGGGCAACATCTTGCTATTGTCGAATCCCGGCGGCGCACAGTTGGCGAACTTATAGACAGGTATTTGCGCGATGTTGTGCCAACAAAACGCAAACACCGCAAAGAACTAGACCATCATTTGGATACTTGGCGCGAGCTGCTAGGCTCTTATGCCCTTATTGCCGTTAAGCCCGATGTGATAACGGAAGCTTGGACGAAGATTGCAGCCCGTAAAACGCCAAAGGGCGGGCAGAAGTCCAATGCGACATTAAACCGCTATATGGCCGCACTCTCTGTGGTTTTTACCTATGCTTATAAAAGCCTTGAATGGCTGGACTCAAACCCCATTGAAAAGATTAGAAAATATCAGGAACCAAAGGGGCGCATCCGCTACCTTGATGATGAAGAATGCGCGCGCCTGATAGCCGTCTGCAAAGAATCCGACAATCCCCTGCTTTATCCGGCGGTAATGCTGGCGATAACGACCGGCGCGCGGCGTAGTGAAATACTTGGCTTGCGATGGGCGGATGTAGATTTGAATGCAAAGCGGGCAATCCTGCACGAAACGAAAAACGGCGAAAAGCGGACTCTGGCGATTATAGAACCGGCATTGTCGCTATTGTGCGAAATGGAAAGCAAGCGCGGCGATTCTGAATTTGTGTTTTATCCCCGGCGATATACGGGCGAAAAGCACCACGCGAATATAATGCACGCTTGGTATGCCGCATTGAGCGCAGCTGATATAAAAGATTTCCGATTTCACGACCTGCGACATACCACCGCCAGTTATCTTGCAATGGATGGCGCAACAATGGGCGAAATCGCAGATATATTGGGACATAAAACATTACAAATGACTAAAAGATACTCCCACCTGTCCGACCAACATAAACAATCTGTGGTTGAGCGAGTAATGAGTAAAAAGTTTTCGGAAGTATAAAAAAATATATTTGTAGTAAAAACAAACAGATAACGCGCCAATAGTCCAAATTGGCGCATTTTTTTCGCAAAAACGGCAAAAAAATACAAGAGATTTGGGTATTATGTATGTAGCAACAAAAAAGCACAAGCGATTATGTTATTACATAATAGGAAGTATAAAACCCGATAGTGATTATTGGATAATCTGGCTATCAGACCCATAAAGCACGGATAATTTTTAATCCTAAACAAAAATTCAACCATAATGCGAATTAATAAAGGATTATACAATGTTAAATAATGGCAATAGCCCAAATTTAAAAACAGTTTCGCAGTTCTGCGAAGCATATCCGGCATTCAGCAAAGGCAGCATACGCAACATTTTATTTTATAGCAACCAGAACGGCCTTAAAGCATCTGGTGCTGAAAAGCGGCTTGGCAGCAAAATCTTGATTGACTGCGATAAGTTTTTTCAATGGCTGGATCCCTCACCCAGTATCAAAGGCAAAGGAATATAAAATGAATAACAATGATTTAAAAAATGTCCCGCTTGCCGGCGGGAC
>WRHR01000015.1 GCA_009783145.1 Alphaproteobacteria bacterium
AGGACGCCGCGTGGTCGCCGCAGGAATGAATCCCATGGACGTGCGCCGCGGGATCGAAATCGCGGCCGCGGCCGTCGTCGCCGATATTGAAAAGCATGCGCGCCCGGTCAAGAGCAATACCGAAATAGTCCAGGTTGCGGCCATATCCGCAAACGGCGATTCGGACATCGGCGAAAAAATTGCAAGCGCGATGGAAAAAGTCGGCAAGGAAGGCGTCATCACAGTTGAAGAAGCCAAAGGAATCGAAACCGAAATCGATATCGTCGAAGGAATGCAATTCGACAACGGATTCCTGTCGCCCTATTTCGTGACCAACAGCGAAAAAATGCTGGCCGAATTGGACAACGCGCAAATCTTGGTTTCCGAGAAAAAAATCACCGGCCTGCAGGCGCTGCTTCCGATATTGGAACCGGTGGCGCAGTCGGGGCGGCCCTTGCTGATTATCGCGGATGATGTTGAATCCGAAGCATTGGCGACGCTTATCCTGAACCGCTTGCGCGGCGGGCTGAAAGTCTGCGCGGTGAAGTCTCCGGGCTTTGGCGACCGGCGCAAAGAAATGCTGAAAGACATCGCGGCCCTGACCGGCGCCACCGTCATCAGCGACGATTTGGGAATGTCGTTTGAAAATATAACCACTGCGGTTTTGGGCAGCGCGAAGAAAGTCGTCGTGTCAAAAGACAAAACTCTTATCGTAGATGGCGCGGGGGACAAGAAAGCAATAAAAGCGCGCGCGGATGAAATTCGCACGGCACTGGAAAAAACTACTTCTGATTACGACCGCGAAAAATTAAGCGAGCGCCTGGCGCGCCTGGTCGGCGGCGTTGCGGTAATACGCGTCGGCGGCATGACCGAGGTGGAGGTAAAAGAGAAGAAAGACCGCGTTGATGACGCTTTGTCCGCAACACGCGCCGCGGTGGAGGAAGGCATTGTTCCCGGCGGCGGAGTAGCATTGCTGCGCGCGGCGGACAAAGCATTTGAAAAAATCAAAGTTTCAAATGCGGACCAAGCGGCGGGCGTTACTGTCCTGAAACAGGCTCTTTATGCGCCATTGGAACAAATTGCATCCAATGCCGGGATCAATGGTGAAGTTATTTCAGACAAAGTTACAACCAGCAAGGAATACAACTTCGGCTATAATGCTCAAACAGGCGAATTTGGAGATATGCTGGAAATGGGAATAATTGATCCGGCGAAAGTTGTAAAGACTGCATTGCAGGCCGCGGCAAGCACTGCGGGAATATTGCTTACAACCGGGGTGGTCATCAGCGAAATCCCGGAAGAAAAACCGGCGCAGGCGCCTCAAATGCCCATGATGTAAAAAATACGTGATGTGGTGTTCCCCTCCTGTGGAGGGGTGGATTGCGGCGTAGCCGCAAGACGGGGTGGTTAGTTTAATGTTTATAAATTGTAGGGGCGGAACATGTTCCGCCCCTACATTATTCGGTGTTGCTATAAATTCATTTTCATAAATTTGAATATTACAAAAACCACCCCGCCCCCTCCGGGGGCACCCCTCCACAGGAGGGGAACACCACGGCGCGGATTTTTATTTTTTTAACTATTTTACAACTTCCGCCTTGCCGTTTTTCATTATGCTGACGCGGGCGGGCGACCATATGCGGCCATCCGGACGCACGTCCATGTTTTCCATCATCGCGCCATACCAGTTCTTGATGCCGCGAATTACTTTCACGACTTGTTCGGTTGTTGGAATCTGCCCCGGTCCAGCCGCCGCGTTTTCAAACGCGTAAATCAGAATATCTACATTATCATAAACCGGCGCGATGCAGTCTGAATTAGCCCAAGGCCGACCCGTGTATTCATTCAACTGTTTTCTAAATTCCGGCGTGCCGGATGAAGACATAACCATATACATTCCGTCGAACACGGTTGGATCCGTCACGCTTTCAAAATAATCAACTGTGACCAACGGAGTTTTGATGCCGGCCTCAAACAATTGTTTTGTGAAGATTTGCAATTCGGTCGGAGCCATTGGAATAACGATTACTTCGGGATTCGCCTGTTTGATTTTCTGAATCGTAATGCGGTTATCAGTCGTTCCGTAATTTATTGATTCTTCAAATACGATTTTTATCCCGGCTTTTCTGAATGCGTTCAGAATGTCTTCTTTTAACGCCAGGTCGCCATTGGAAATTTGTCCGGCGTATGCGATCGTTTTTGCTTTCAGCTTGCCCTGGACTATTTCTGTGAATGCGCGGGCGTGCTCGTCATGCGGGGTTTGGTTGTTGAACACTAGCACTCCGTCGCTGGTTCCATGCCCCCATCCGCAAGACATAAACGGGATGTTCGCCTTGGGCGCAAGTTCGCGGATCTGATAATTGGTAAGGTTCCAAATGCCAACAATCGCATTGACTTTATCCATATTCACAAACTTGTTGCCGATCATGGCGATTTTTTTAATGTCATATCCGTCGTCTTCGAATACAAGTTTGTATTGAAACTTAGTGCCCTGCGCCTGCCATTTTTCCAAAGCCATCTGCGCCGCCGCCTTGGTCGGCACGCCTACATACGACATATTTCCGGACAGCGGCAATGACACGCCGATTTTTACGACGGGGCGCGAATCGGCGGATTCGCGCGACGGGCGGAACACAAAAAATGCCGCCGCGATTATTACGACTATACCAATGATTATTAAAATCTTTTTCATCTGCCTTCCCTTTAAAGGTCGGCAGCATATTAGCATAATAAGATTGATTGTCAAATTTGTTAATAAAAAAACCGCCGAATGGCGGTTTTTTTATTGCTTGTTCTTTATCACTCCGTCCAGATTATCCAGTCTGAATCCCATTCTCATATAGTCCCAGACTTCCATCACCGAATCGAAAATCCTTGTCTTCTGATTTTCCTTTCTTATCATTTCCGCAGCCATCGGGCACGAGCGATCGAATCTTTCCTTTCTTCCCTCGCCCGCCGCGTACAGCATTTTCGATTCTATAAAACACTCGCTGTTTTTGCCAACCGTAAATCTTGTGACGATTATCGCCGAGCGGTTAAGCTGAGGACTGGGCCAGCAGTGTATTTCCAATACATTGCCGCCGCGCGGGCCGCCGGCCGCATAGTCGCACCTGTTGCCCAACCCAGCCGGATCGAAATCGGCGTCGCTGTATTTGATATAAGCCTGCATAATCTTGGTCTTGAATTCTTCCGTCATTCTGTATTCGGGCGTGCAGCGCTGAGGCTCGACATACTGCTCGGTTATTCCGACGGACTTGCTGAGGTATGTCATCTTCTCGGACTCGCACGAGAACTCGTCCCGCTCGTCCCCGACCAGCTTATATGCGACCGGCTTCCCGGGCACGTCCGTGACCAGGACATACATCGTTTCCAAACCCCTCTCTTGCGGGATTTCCCATTGCCCGGCCGAATCCTGTTGTCGGCCCGACATCATATCGCAAGCGCAAACCGCAAAAGCCAGCAGCATAAGCGATGTTGTTTTTTTCATCTCTCTCTCCTTATTGATCAAACTTGAAATTCTTTCTCAGCAGGTCCCAGATTTCCGTCACGGAACTGAAAGTCCTTGTCTTCTCCCTTTCGCTCTTCAGCATCTCCGCCGCCATTCTGCACGAGCGGTCCATGCGTTCCGCGTTTCCGCTGCCGGAAGCAAACAGCATTTTTGATTCTATGCGGCACTCGTTGTTTCTGCGGGCGGTAAATTTAGTGACGATTATCGCGGACCGGTTGGAATCGGCGCCGGACCCGCAATGCATTTCCAAGACATCTCCGCGAACCCCGCCGCCCGGAAACACGCATTTGCCGTTAAGCGATTTTGGGTCGAATTCGAAATCGCTGAACTCGTCATACGCGTCGATAATTTTGCGCTTGAAGTCTTCCGTCATTCTAAAGCCCGGGGCGCAGCGCTCCGGCTCTATGAACCGCTCGGTTATATCGATGGATTTATTTGTATAAGCCACCTTCTCGACATTGCACGAGAATCTGTCGTACTTATCCTCGACCAGCTTGTACGACACCGGCCTTTCCATATCGTCCATAACCAGAATATAAGTCAGCGCCGGCCCCGTATCCGTCTGCTGAGTCCCCTTGTCCGACATTCCGCAAGCCGAGACCGCAAAAACCAGCAATGTTAAAGATACTACTTTCCTCATCTGTATTTTCTCCTTATAATGGCACGCAATCAAAGACTGACACGCGCGTGTCTTTTTTATCCTTTACGAAAATCACATCGCGGAAGTTGCCTTCCTTGAATCCGGCTTCGCAGAATTTGCTGATGGTGCAGTTGCCCCAGTATCCGTTCTCGCAAGCCTGCATGCATTGGCCGTTCGTGAATTTAGCCGGCTTCATCTGGCTGTCGGTTTTGCACTTGCCGACCATCGTCCCGTCAAGCGCGCAGCGCCCCGCCTCGGTTCCCGAAGACCCGGTCTGCTCGCGCGTGGGGTTGAATCCGCCCTCGCATTCCAAAAATCTCCCGCTGCCGCAGAAAGAAAATTCCGCATCGTCGCGCTTCCATTCCTTTGATGCGGTTCCGCCCCATACGGCGCACTTCTGCAGGCATTTCGGGTTATCCTTGTCCGCGTCTATCAGTTCGTAATCGTCGGACACGCACTGAGAAACCTTGCAGTTTTTGCCAGGCTCAAGCCATCTGATGCCGGGATTGTTTTTCTGATCGCAAGGAACGCACTTGCTGCCCTGCGGTTTGTCGCCGCCATAGCATTCCAGATCTTCAGGAGTAACCTCTGTAATTGCCGCGACGCTTACCGTTGTCGGAATGGCAACGGCCGCCGCGCGTATTTCCTTGGGCGCCCCGGCCGCGGGCTTGCTGGGCATTATCATTCCCACGCGCGCGGCGCTGCTGGATGAAGCGCGCGATACGGAAGAAGTCCGCCTGGCGGCGGGCGCCTCGCGCGATGTTACGCCTGCTTCGCGTATTTCCGCGGGTTGCTCGTCTTCCGCAATTTCCAGAATATCCTCGATATCAGCGACTTCAATTATTTCGCCTTCGTCAGAGATTTCCACGACTTCTATCTCTTCCGCCATCACTGGCAAAATCAAAAACGCCGCTGCGAAAATCCCCCCAAACATTTTTAGTTTAATACTCATAGCCCACTCCTTGATTAATGGTCAATGCGCCGTACTCGCCGGAAACGGATACTCCCGCTGCCCGCATCTCCGAAACAAACGCGTACCGCGCGGAATCCCGCACGGTTGCCGAAACTTCGCCGCCGCGGATGCCTGTTATTTTCAAGTCCGCGCCCGCTGCCCGCGACGCGCGCATGATCGCCGCCCAGCCATTCAATCCCCCGGCCGCAGAGAACATCACCTGCGCCCTGCCCGCGGCAACCGCCGGCTCGGCAGCGCTTTGAATTCCCCTGTTTCCCAGCCACTCGTTCAGCGCGGCCTTGTCGAATTCCGTCGTCACATTCGCGGAATAAGCCACCCCGCTGGACTTTTCATCTTCTATGACCGTCGAATCCACCAGGTTCGCCAAGTCCGAGGCGGAAATTTCCGTCGCCAATCTTCTTGCGTCGCTTGCGCCGACTTGTCGCGCCAGAACCGCAGCCAGCTCTATCCGCCGCGCTTCCTGCAATGCCAAGTTTTTCGCAATCGCCGCCGTTTCCGCGGTCTTCTCTACCACCACGGAAAAAGCCGTGCCGGCATAAAGAATAAAGAATAAAGAATAAAGAATAAATATTTTCTTATTCACATTCGTTTTCCAAACAAATCATAAAGAAATCGAATTAAAGAATTATTCTTTATTCTTTATTCTTTACTCATTAAAACTTCGCGTTCAGCCCGATGCGGAATCCCAGCGACTTATATATCGAGTTGATTTCGTTCTGCGCCGAACATACCCAGTTCGGGCATTCGTTCATAAGCGTACGCACGCCGATGATTATCGGGTCGCCCGCGTCTATTCCGGCCTGCTCGTTCCCGCCATAAACTACATTGATTTGGTTCTGAAGCTGGGTCAGATAGTAATCGCTGCTTAAGAAAGTCTTTGCCGTCGCGTTGCTGACCGTATAGTAATCATAAGTGAACCCGATGGACAGCATAACCGAATCGGACACCGAGGTATTCCAATTCGCGCCCATGCCGAAATGATATGCATCGCCTATCTTGCCGGTATCCTCGACGCTTTTGGGGTGCGCCCAGTCGCTGCGATACGGCTGGTCCCCGGTTGCTTTATAAGCCGGCAATCCGAATTCGAAGCGCGCGTCGACCGAGTTATACTGATTGATGCCGTAATCTACATCCATCGCCAGATACGGCCCCGCCCATGAAACATTGTACTTGTGCGAAGCCCCCGGCTGCCAGTACATATAGGTATTGCCCAGGAAAACCCAGCCTTCGGGCGTAAAGTTATCGTCCCAGAGAATCGAATCGATAATGCCGTCGCCGTCCTCGTCTATCATTATCAGAGGATTGCACTGAATCTCGTCCGTGCCTGGCACGACCATGCAGTATCCGGTCTGCATCGACAGGCCCGAATTGTCCTTGGTGGTTAATTTGTAAGACACGCTGCGGTATCCGATGCTGGGCGTCATCTTCGCCTTGCCCCAAGTGAACAAATCCGTCAGCCCCGCGCCGGCGTGATAGCCGAACATGCTGCCTCCGCTGCTGGTGCCGGCTGACAGCGCATGGCCGTAGATATAGCCCAAAAGCTCGTAATTGCCGCCGCCGGTGTCTATATACAACGTATCCATCCAATATCCGCCGTTAGAGATATCGTCGTCGATCATGGGGCTGTTGCCCGACTGTATGCCGTACTTGATGCCGGCATCCAGCTTGAAAGTGCCGAAATTGTATCCGCCGTTTATATCTAAAACATTCCATTCAAGATTGTCATAGTGCAGGATGCTGCCGGCTTCCTTCATCTCGTAACTCCAGTTTGCGAACTCGTGCGAGATGCCCCCCGACAGATAGAACCCTTCCTGCCTTGCGTTGGCCGGCTGCGACTGCTGCTGCTGTTGTTGCTGCGGTTGCTGCGCCTGGCGGGTTTGCCCGTATGGCGCGGCATTCTGGCCGAATTGCTGCGCGGGTCGCGGCGCATATGGCGATTGATAGGACGGCTGTGCGTACTGCGTCGCCGGCTGGCCATAGCTGTACTGAGGCGATTGATACGGCCTGTTGTAATAAGTGCCGGCGGCCTGTGCCGCGCCGGTTATGCCAAGGCCGACGGCCACCTGGACTAAGAAAAATTTTTTCATGAAAAACCCCACATTCTAACTAAAGCGAATTATATCATAAAACAGTTGAAAAAAAAAATGATTCTTGTAAACTTTGCGAAGTTTGCGGCTATGGTGGAACTGGTAGACACGCAGCACTAAGGATGCTGTGGGGCAACCCTTGGGAGTTCGAGTCTCCCTAGCCGCACCACCCTTCGCGTCTGCGACGCTATGGGTGGCAGGCCAACCTATTCCTTCCAATTTATGTTTGTCCCGTCAGGGAATGTATAGCAAACGCCGCTGCCATCGCAAATCTTGCTGCCCTGAACAAGACGGCATTCAGTTTTAGCACTAGAGCCCGCTGAAGCAGTGGTCGTTGCCGCTGGACAATCATACTTTACCCCGCCGCTGCAATAAGATCCTATGGGGCAATCGGTGCAAGACGAACTTGGCGGTGGCATATACTGGCCGGGTTCGCAAGTCGACCATTTCGCATAAAGCGTTTGGTTTCCCGAAGTTTTGAACGCGCCCGTCGGCTGACCGCCCGCAATATCCGTCCCTATGCCATTGGATTGAGTATTCCAATAGACTTCGTCCAAAATATGACTCGGCGGCCATGTCATGGCCGGAATAGGCTTGATCTGACAATCCGCCGCATTTCTATAGCAAGAGGTGGAGGTCGGCACCGGCGCGCCCCCGGTGGCCCCGTTTCCGTCATAAGTAACCGCGTATCGCCATCCGATGTAAAAGGTTGTCGAAATAGCAATATCATCGCAGACCGGCGATGGACTATTATCGAACGACGGAGGCAATCCATAATTATTCTTGTACCATTTGCCGTCGCTGGCAAAACCTGACGGCGGCGCCGGTATCGCCGGAAACGCCAAATTTCCGTTATGATAGCAATCTTTGCTTGTCGGCGACAGCGTCACGCCATTGCCGTCAAGATTGACCGTCTTTTTCCATCTTATGTAAACTTCCGAAGCGGCATTAAATGTGCCGCCGGTGCCATAATGAGTTCCAGAACCGGTATTGTTGGCATTCCACCCGTCAAAAGCATAACCGGTCGGCGCGGCAATGCCGGCCCCGGATGGCAAAGTGCATGTCGCGCCGACAGGGCAAGTGCAAATGGTTCCGATGCAGTGAGTCGTCGGTACCGGAGTTCCGGTTCCGTCGTTAAGTTTCAAAGTAACCGTTACCGTGCAATTTGTGGGACCGGCAGTGCCGCCCTCGCAAGTGCAGCCGGTCGGACAAGGTTTGCAACTGCTCTCACTTTCGAGATACGAGCCCGGATTGCAATTCAACTTGCAAACGTCGCTTGGAACCACATTATCGCCGGTTGCATTATAATAACACTTGCCGATTAAATATCCGTTTTCCCTTTGGCAAGTAGTAATCGAGCTGGAGCAATTTCCTATGAAGCAGTTTGTCACGGCACTGGCCTCATTATCCGAACCGGTCGCAGGCGATGGACAAGGTATAAGTTCCGTAACGCCGTCGGGCGGGGTATCGCTGCTCCAAGGACAGAATTGATTGGCATAAATACCAGTACCGCCGCAAGAAGTGCAGTCCTCCGAGCCGGCAGCGCTGTGATAACCCAAGTTGCAAGAGACGCAAGCTTTGAGAACATTTGGGCCCCATTGTCCCGCAAGACATTGATCGCAAACGCTGTTGCCGTCTCCGCCATAACCGGAAATACACTCCCAAGGACATGCGTCCTCGTTATTCGGCGCGGGACCGGTATAATAACTGTTCGCCGGTTTATTTGTGCACTCCTCGCAAATTCCATCCGGGTCTTCGTTTATGGAACAGTACTCGCCAACAGACATGCATAAGCCGTATGTGCCGGGTTGCGGGTACGAGCAATCTTCACCCGCGGCGAAGCACCTTGGCAAAGCTGCCAAATAAAATACCAAAACAAGAACCAGATACTTTTTCATTTTATTTAATATCCACCTTCAGATTATTATCGGTTCCGCTGGGCGTGCCGGGAATAATATTGCAAACCCCGTTGCCCCAGCCCGGCGTTCCATACTCGCATCTCACGGACGTATTTCCGCTGACCGCCTTATAGAACATTGTCGCGTTCGCTCCGACCGCGCCGCCGCTTGGCGTCGGCGTCAGATACAACCCTGATCCAGGCTCAACCCAAACCAATCGCCCGCTGCATTGCGCGGTCAAGCCGGACGTGCCGTTCCAATTAACAGTTCCGCCAACGCACATCAGGTGTCTTTCATTACCTTCAACTGTAATCGTTGTAATATATTCCGCTTCGACATTGCCAGTGGATCCTGCTTTCGAACATACGCTTTCAGAATTATGGTTTAGCCAACTCGGCAAACTACTCGAGAAATTATTTTCAATATCACCCTTTGCCGTCATCGTGCCATTCTCGCAGCAATTGCCCATTGCGTCGAATTTTCCCGAATCGCAGCAATTCGTATATTCCGGGGTCAGCCTTATAATAATCCTTTTCCCTCCCTCAGCCGGGCAATATTCCAAGTCGTCGGTAAGGTTGGCCTTGGATTTGCAGCCTTGTCCCGGAACCGCTATCATCCCGGGTTCGCACGCGTTGCCGTTGCAGGAATTTTCGTTCGTATTATCCGCAAGCCACGCCAGCAAAGTATCCGGGTAATGCCCCTTGTCTCTGATAATCGTGCTTGTGTTTTCGGGACCCACAGGATTTTTGTCGCAGTTGCCCCAGATTCTTTCCGTTATTCGGCAGATATCGTTATCGATGGGTTTGGCGAACGACTGCTGGCAAAGAAGCCATATTCTCTGGTCGGCCGCGCCGCTTGTGCCGGGATATGCCTGCGTCCTCAGCGTATTGATATTTTTTATATACAAATTCAACGATGGATCGATCGAGAATTCCTCTATAACATCCTCGCCGCCGTCAAACGTGCCGAAGCTTCCCGAATTCTTTATTATATTTTCTATGGCCCCGTCCCCTGCCGAAGCCACGCACTTGCTGACTTCGTCCCAGCACAACCACTGAGTGAATATGTACGTGCGCATAATCGCGTTCGGCTTTTGGCACAGCCCGAATTTGGATTCCAGATTCATGCAGTTTCTCATAAAGCAATTCCTTCCGACTTCGGTGCAGGTCGTTATGATCTGATCCAGCGTCTTCGTGGTCGCTATATTGCCCATCGCTTCGCCCCATGCATGATCCGTGCCGACTCCGTTCAAAAGCGCGGTGCAGGCGGTCTTTATCTCGCCGCATACCTGGTTGGTATTCCTGTCCACGTCGACGCCGAATATGGACAGCGCGCGCGAATCGAAATCCACCAAGGATTTCGAAGCGCTGTTCATGCAATCTATGGTGATTGAAGTGCATCCCTGGCGCATATCTTCCAGACGTCGATCCTGCGCGACTTTTATCTGCGCCAGCGCGTCTTCAAGAAACGCGTCCCAGACAACGGACTCCAGCGATTCGCAGCCCTTCATCGCCGGCGCGATATATTTGCGCTTCGTATTCAGGAACTGCACGAACTTGCTGTTGTTTCCGGCGCGCACCCATTTTTCGTTGCTGCCGGGCTCGGGGCGTTTTATAAGCTCCGCCAGCTTCGACAGGTCGCTGGTCAGAATCGCGGCGCCCGTCATCGGGTTGATATATTTTCCGGACCAGTCCAGACATTTACCCAGATTCGCGCCGCATACGGCGGAATCGGAAAGCGCGTCCAGCATTTTCTTTTTGCAGGCCAGTATGTCGTCCGAGTTGCGCGTCTGCTGATTGTTAAGGCGCGCCATATCCAGCAGCGCGCTGCCTTCGCGGACCGTTTCCAGCGCCTTGTCCTTCAGGCTGGCGTACGTCTTGGCAACGACGTTGCAGTCCTGTTCTATCGCCGCAAGATACGCGTTCTGCACGGTCACGATTTCGTCTTCTTCGCAGACCTCCTCCGCCATTTCCTTGCATATCGGCAGCGCGGCGCGGTACAGCGCCTCGCCCTCTTTCGCGGCGGTTTCCATCCCCAGATTCGAATCGATAGTATCGAAGACGTTCATATCCATGGACAAAGTTATCGCGGAAAGGTTGCGCGTTGTGTTCGTTTCTTCGCTGGCGGCCTGCAGCTTTTTCATTATGCCGTCCAGAATTTTCTGCGATTCGGATTTGTCGCTTTGCCCGAACGCGATTTCTCCTTCGGTCGCGCGTGACATAGCGCGCGCGTCCTCTTTATCCATGCTGGCGGCCAGCAGGCGCTCGCTGAAGTCCAGCATCTTATCCTCGATCGCCCCAAGGTTTTTTTTGATATTGTCGAATTCATGAATTCTCGCCGAGCACGCGCACCGCTTCAGCTGAGCGTTTTTATTGGCGCAGAATTCGTCCATGCATTGGAAATATGTATCGCGGCAAGCCTTGTATCCTGCGGCCGGAGCGCCAACCGCGCGAGCGGCCGAGGCGGCGCGCGGCAACGTCGCGCTGCGCGCGCCCGCAACTGTCGGCAGCCTGTGATCCGTAATCAGCGTCCGGGCGGAACGGGAAGCCTGGTTCGCGATAGCGGCGGCGCCCGCCTGCGCGGCAGGACGAGCCGCAACCGCCCGGGGGGCGGAACGCACGTTTCTTTCCGAAACTTTTTGTTGTGGGGCGGCTGCGGCTGCGGCTGCGGCACGAGGAGCCACGGTCTGAGCGGCGCCGCTTCGCGGAACGACGCCGCTGCTGCCGGCGCGAGCGTCCGCAGTGCCGGCGGCGCGCTGATTTCCCGAGGCCTGCGGTGAGGCTTGCGGAGACCTTGCCTGTTCCGGCGCGGCGCGAACGTCACGCGATGTCACAGTCGATGCAGAAGAAGAAGCGGGAGCACCGCCCGCGCCGCGAACGGCAGCGCGCGCGGAATCAGTATCTTCAGCACGCGCAGAACCTGCGCAAAAAAGCGCAATACAAAGAGTTAAAGCCAAAAGCTTTTTCATACTAAGGAAATCTTAGCAAAAACAGGAAAATCAGAGCAAGGAGAAAAACGCCCCAAAGGGCGTTTTTTAGTGAATAGTCTATAGTCATTAATCTATAGTAAATGTGTTCGCTTCGCTCACGATTTAATAACTGGATTGCTTCGTCGCTTTGCTCCTCGCAATGACAATTCGGTATTTGTTTTAGGCTGTATGCTTCAAAAAACTCTTCATTGTCATTGCGAGCACAAGCGAAGCAATCCAGAGTGAGTAGCCCCGCGCGAAGCGCGACCGATACTATTGACTATAGACTAATGACTAACGACTACTATATTTTTCCTGCCGGGCAATAAAACGCGGATCGTTATAAATATATGTTCCGTCGTCTATCACCTTGCTGACGATTTTGCCATTTGCCACTGTCGTTGTAACCGTCTTGTTCGGAAATTTCGTTACATAAGTCGTGCCAAGGTCATAATAATCTTTATCGCCTTCGGCGAATCTGTAAACTCCGCAAGCGTTGAAAGTTAAACCAAAGGCAGGAATCAGAACAAAAAGAAGTTTATTCCAGAAAAATTTTTTCATATCGGGCCGCCTATCGTTGCCCCACATTCTCGCATAAATAATAGATAATTCATTATGTCTTTGTCAATAGATAATCATGCACCCATTATAGAAGATCAAATATTTTTCATCAATTGTGCCGACTGTTTGTGAAAACAGACCCGACGCGTACAAGAGCTACGCGAGGATCTGTTTTCACAAACACCGCGGGCCGGTTGGGAAATTAGATGCCAAGGCGATGCCTGATTTTCATCATAAATATAGACTCATTGCCGAACTGCCTCGTATTATCCGGATTGACGCGATACACCAGGCCCAGCGCGGCGCTTGTCGCCGGTCCCAGTTGCGTTCTATACGCAAACGAAAATCTTGTCTCGCGCGCATCCGGCGCAAGATTCAAATCCGCGACATAAGGATCCGCGTTCAGCTCGTACCCCGTATCGGACTCCACGACTTCGTAATTCATCGTCGCGTATCGCATATGTCCGCGCGTGACCGCCAAAGGCTGCGACACCGTGAACGACCAATTCTTATAATCCGCGCCGACCGAGAAAGCGTTCGACTGTATGCTGGACAATCCCAAGATTACATCCCCCGTCGGGCTGGCGGAAGTATTGGCGAAAGTTGCGCGCGCCGTCAGATTCAGGCTATCCGTTGCCGCGATTGAGGCGACGCTGTCGAAATAAATCGTATCGCCGCCGCCCATCCCCAGCAAGCCGTCGGAATAAGCCCCCAGCACCGTGTTGCTTTCATGCGCCGCGCCGACCGCCGTTTGCAACGCGAATTTCTCGCCCTTGTATTCGATGCTGCTTTGGGCGCCTTGCATCAGTCCCAGCCGCATAGGCTCGTACCTGTTCGAAATCGCGGGATCGTTTTGCAAAAGCTGCTCGTCGGTAACCTGCCCGCTGAACGCGCGCGCGCCGAAAGTCCATGCGCCGCTGGTATATGCCGCGCCGCTTGCAACCGAATCGGACGCCAGATATAAAATCGGATTCGCGCCGTCGCCCTGCAAGACCGCCCTGCGCCTTTCGCGCCTTGCGTCCTTGTCGCCATAGCGATGCTTGTATTCGGCGTCGAATCTCCAACCCCCCGCATCATACCCCAGCGACAGTTCGTTCAAGCCGCTCATATTCGTAACGCGATTCGATTCCGAGAACGAGACGCGAGACGCGAAACCCGAAACGCGCGGGTCTTCCGCGTCTCGCATCTCGCGTCTCGCGTCTCGCACCTCAAACTCGCCCAGCGCATCGCCCAGATATACTCCGCGCCGCCCGCCGTTCAATGCAAAGTTATTCTCGAACACCCGCGGCAGGGTCAAGCTTCCGTCCGCCGATTCCAAGATATCGAACACGGGCACCGAGACTGACGAGCCGCGCGCGCCGAACGCGCCGGACATGCTGAACATCGTGTTGCCCAACACGCCGGAGTTTGCGCTGCGCCACATTCCGTTCTTGATTGACGTGCCGCCCGAAAAATATACGTTAGTATTCGGTCGCGTCGCGCGCTCCAAGTTTACCAGGCCGTATCCGAACACTTCGGCGAAAACGCCCAAGTAATCTTCGCCGTTCGTTACGCGCATCGCGTATTCCGGAGGCAGCTCGTACTTGTTCTGCAGGAACGCTATCAGCTCGTCCCTGGTTCTTGGCGTGCCGTTGTTGTTGTTAGGCGCCAGCAGGGTTCCGTCGGACGTCAATGCCAAAAGCGTGAATATCTGCGCCGTGCTCATATAGGAAAACGCGCCGTTGATTGCCGCGACCGCGCCGGCCATTGATGCCACCGCTTGCTCGCCCGTTGCTCCCGCGGCCGCAAAGCACCATGGATCGACCGCATTCGTGCCCTTGCCCGCCATGCCGCATGCGCGCGCCGCGTATGTGTTTCCGTCCGCATCCTGATGCGACGACAATACTATTTTCCCGGGCGCCGCATTGCCGTTGAAATTAGTGACCGAAGTAATCCCCGTCGTTCCGTTCGCGGTCTGCACCGCCACCACCGACATGAACATGCGGTTCAGGTTCGTATAAAGCGCCGGCGCAAGATTCTCGAACGTCGCGTCAAGGATGCTTAAACTCTTCCCGTCGCCCAGACCCCAATTGAATTCTCCTGTCGAAAAGATAAGCATCGGCGTCCAGGAATTTCCCATTCCCGAAAACAGATTGCCCGCATCATTGCCGGGGGCCGTGCTGCCGGGCTGGCCGTAATAACTGCTTATAAGGTTCGTGAATATGTCTTGCTGCGCCAAGCTTGACGTGCCGACCGACGTCAGGACCAGCGCATCGTTTATTGTCGCCGCGTCTATGCGCCGCATCTTAGGGGTCAGCGCGGCGTTCGCAATAACATTCACCGCTCTGTTTCCTACGCCGCCCAGATTGGCCGCGCCCAGCATCGCCCTATAATTCTGATAATCCTGCGGCGCCAGTTGCCCCACGGTCACTATTTCGTCGCTTGCATTAAGTGAATAAACATTTGTAGTGTCGCCGCCCATATCAACATACAGCAATCCGTCATTGCCGACATAGCCCGAGAATCCATACGGTCCCGAAACGGTAAATGTCTGCGTGGTGGAATCAAAAGAAACCGTATAAGGCACTCCGCCAACCGTCACTGTCGTAATCGTTTCGAAAGTAGAGCCGTTCGCGTCGCCGACAACGGACGGACTCGCGTCTATTGTAAATAATCGCCCGCCTCCCGTGCGAAAAATCACAAGCTGGCTGTTCGGCGCGAACCCATAGTAATCCCCTACCGCGCGGCCTCCGAATTCCCAGCCCGCGATTATTTTCGCCAGCGAAGATTCGTAAGCAGCCGCAAAAGGATTGAACACCGTTCCATACCCGGACAAGTCGTAAATCGGATTTTCCGCTCCGCCGTTCGCCGCGTTGTTATAGTACTTGTCCACTGCATAAGTCGTGGCGTCCGCCGCCGCGCTGGTGGCGTAATCTATGTTTCCGCGTACCGCCGATCCCGTCGGATTGATTCCGTTGTTCGTTATCAGCGCGGTAAGTATCGGCCTTCCGCCGCCCGTACCGTTAAGCACTTCGACCGGCGCGTACTTTCCGGTCGCGCCCAAGCGGAAAGTCGCCTGCCCCAAGTATCCCCGCGCCAGCGGCGCATATCCGTTCATTATCAGCAGATAGTTCTGCGCGCGATAATTAGGCTGAGTCGGATCGGTGATTATATTTCCGAAATTGATGGTATCCGTCGGATCGGCATACTTGCCGGACATGTAAAGAAAGTCTTCGTAATAAGGACTATTCGCCGGATCGCTGTAAAGGTTCAGGTCAAAGTTCGTACCGGACGGACCATAGGGCAATGCCCCCGGCGTCCAAGGATTCTCGGTCGTCGGCGGAGGATTTGTTCCGCCGCCGCCCCCATGGCCGCCTTCGTTCCCGCTGCCGGGATTGCTGTTGCCGGGGCCGATAGAAGAAGACGCCAGCCATATCAGGCCGCCCGCCACCAGCGCTCCTGCGCCGATCATCAGCGTCATGTTCTGCGGCGTCGAAAGCCCGCTGAAAAATCCGGTCTCTTCGCCGCTGTTTTTCCTTTGATTGTATCTTTTTATCTGCTGGTCGCACTTCGACGCGTCCGCGCCGTAGACTTGCAGAATCTGGGCCGCGCGCATATCCTTGTTCATAATTGCGGTACACACGATCGACAGGCCCGTATTGTCGACATAGTTGATATCGGCGCCCGCGCGCACAAGCGATTCCACTCTGCGCGTGTCGCCGGCGCGCGCGGCGGACAATAACTGAGCGGCCTGCTCGAAGCTGCCGGCCGCATGCGAAACGGAGCACAAAGCGCAAAGCGCAGAGCATACAAAAATCAGCCTGAATTTCATAACCATTCTCTCAAGCTTCATTATAGCCGAAAACAGAGAAATAAGTAAAGAGTAAAAATGAATGACCAATGACTAATGATTAATGAGTTATTAATTATCGCTTGTCCTTTATAAAGGACAACGTTATAATGGGTGCAATATTTATACATGGAGAATACTATGCGATTTTCACTTTTGAACAAGCCGAAAATAGAACGTCAAGATTTTATAAAAAACAAAGAAATTGACCCAAAATTGATTCAAGAATTGTCGAGCGCATTGGATAATCTGGATATAGAAAAAATTAAATCCATTATTAAAGAATTGACCAAGACAAATGATAGAATTTCAAGCGCGTTTGAAATGCTGGAACTTTCCAAAAGCGGGTTTTATAATATGCTGTCGCCAAATGGTAATCCAGAATTTGTAACCATTTTGCGTTTGTTAAACCTATTTGATATAAAATTAACAGCAGAAACAAGATAAGCGTTGTCCTTTATAAAGGACAACGTATAAAAGGAATAACAATGAATAGAGATGAAGCACGAGCAATAATAAATGAATGCGATGAACAAATTGCGTCTTTGTTAAAGCGACGTTTTGATGCCATATTGGCAGTAAAAAAATGGAAAGAAGAAAATGGGCTGATGTATAGAACTCCGGATAGAGAGCAAGAAATACTTGAAAGGCTAAGCAAATATGGACCCGGCGTTGTCAGAGTATATAAAGAAATTTTTGAAACTGCATATAACCTGCAAGGCATAGAATAAAATACTTGTCCTTTATAAAGGACAACCATAAAGTCATAAATAAACCAGATAGGAGAATCTTTGATGACGCGCATCATAGCAGGATTTGCAGGCATTGGTAAGACCACGCTTGCAAAAAAATATAAGAATGTTTTGGATTTAGAGGCAATTCTATACAAATACTCTCTTGAGAATACTGAATCATTGGGCTTAGAGGCTATAGAAACCATAAAAGGCGAAAGATCTGTCGCCGATAAGAAACCAAATCCGGATTGGCCGGATAATTATATTGCGGCAATAAAAAACAACATAAATAAATATGATTATATTTTGGTATGGTGCCACCCGGAAGAAATATTGCCCCATTTTGATAATAGCGGTATTGATTATGAACTTTTCATTCCAACCATAGATGCGCTTGATGAATATCGGCAGCGTTTTATAAACAGAGGAAATTCGGAGGAATTTGTAAATCATGTCAGCAGTAAAGAAAGCTATGATATGCGCTTGCCGCAATTCAAAGCTATCGGCAAACCGATCATATTCTTAAAAACTGGCGAAACATTGGAAAGTTATTTTATAAACAGCAAAGACTATCCGCCTCTTTTGGCATTTTGATTCAGATTAAAAATTTGTCCTTTATAAAGGACAAACATAAAATCATCCTATTTATATTAATCATCGGTCACTTGTCATTAATCATTAGTCATTGGTCATTAAAAAATCCGCGCATCGCGCGGATTTTTATTTAGCAACTATCACCATCGCAGGTCGCAGAACAGCGTCGCCGAACATATATCCGGCTTGGAATTCTTGCGTGATGATGCCGGACTCCGCATCGGACTCTTCGGTCTGAATCGCGTTATGAAGCAAGGGGTTCAAGGGCTGCCCGACCGTCTCGATCTTCTTTATTCCGACCTTGTCCAACACCCCGCTTGCGGCGCGCGCGAAGGAAATAAAGTCTTCGTCATCCGGATGATGACAAGTAGCGGCGCCTATCGCGTCGATCAGCGGCAGAAAGTTTTCCGCAATGGAACCCGCGCGAGCGCGAGCGGCCGCATCGGCATCGATGGCGGCGCGGCGACGCAGATTTTCCAGCTCTGCCATTGCCCGCAGATATTTGTCGTTCAATTCAACAATTTGCCTTTCCAACCCCGATGTGTCGCACTCCACGTCATCCGGGCTTGGCATATTATCATCCGTTAAAGTCTCTTTCTTTTCTTCTTTCATATCCCTGGCTCTTGATTATACTTTCTCTATTATAGACACAAAGTCTTCCGGTTTCAAGGACGCCCCGCCGACCAAGGCTCCGTCCACATGCGGGGTTGACATTATTTCCGCGGCATTGCTTGGCCTTACCGATCCGCCGAAAAGTATCGGCGCCGATGTCATTGCGGCAATATGTGCATGCATTTGCGCAATCTCTTCCGCGGTCGCGTCCTTTTGTCCCGTCGAAGTGCTTATTGCCCAAACAGGCTCGTAAGCCAAAATAAACGGCGATTCAGGAATCGAATTCTTGACCTGATTGGCGACTACTTCCAATGCTCTGCCCGCTTCCCTATCTTGCAAGGTATCGCCCACGCAGACAATAGGAACCAATCCGGCCATGGCGGCGCGCGTTGCTTTTTCACGGGCGATTTCGTTCGTTTCGCCATGATACCGGCGGCGCTCGCTGTGGCCGACGATGACATACTTCGCCCCTAGCGCCGCTATCATCGCAGCCGAGATGTCGCCCGTATATGCGCCGTTTTCAAAGGCGCTGCAATCCTGGGCGCCGAAAAACAGGCTATCCGGCCGCCTTATGCCGCCACCCTTCGCCAAGGCTTCGGGTAACAAGTCCGCGCCATTTGTCATTGCGAGCCCGCCAAAGGCGGGCGCGGCAATCCAGATATTCAATAGCGTATAAGGCGGGCATAGTATAACCGTATTGTCGGTTTGGAGGCCTTCCAGCTTTTCATATAGCCCGCGAAGCATTGCGACGGTCCCGTTCATTTTCCAGTTGCCCGCGATGATTTTTTTCATTACTATTCCCCTTGCTTAGATTTATTATCTTAATAGAAAAGGTGAAAAAATGCTAGAATATTTGAGAAACGCTTCCAACAAGCTGGCGGCCAAGATATTGATGGGAATACTGATTTTCTCGTTCGTGGGATGGGGCGTGGCCAGTTGGATTTTCGGCGAAAGCCGCATCGACGATTCGGTGCTGCGCGCGGGTTCCGCGCCCTTGAAAATCCAAACTTTTGAAAACGAGAAAAGCCGCATGCTGGGCCAGATGTCCAAGGAAGAGCAAAAGCGCGTCTATACGGACCGCGGAGCGCGCGCCGACTTTCTGGGGCAAATCCTGTCCAAGCTGACTTCGCAGATAATGCTGCAGCAAAGGGCATACGATTTGGGCATGACGGTGTCGCCTGCGCATGTCGCGCGGCTTGTGCGCAGCGAGCCCGCGTTTCAAACGGACGGAAAATTCGACATCGGGCGATTTAACGCGACGCTGTACTACGCGCAGATAACCGAGGATCAGCTGACGGACAGTATACGCTCGCAAGCATTGCGCGAGATGATCCTGGCTGGCGTCGGTACCCCGATTACCGCGCCGAAGTTCATGGCCGGCGCGATGTATCAATCCAGACATGCGATGCGCGATATCGAGTACGCGACCGTGAAGTTCTCGGATTTCAAGGCTCCCGGCAATCCGACGGACGACCAATTGCGCGAGACTTACGCGAAAAATCCAAAGGCCATCCCGGAATTCAGAACGATTTCCTATGTGCTTGTGCCCGCGAAAATGGATACTCCGGACAGTTTCGAGGCGGGCTATAAAACCGCGCAAAAGCTGGAAGACGCGCTTATCGGAGGCGAATCGATGCAATCGGCGGCGGCAAAGTTCGGGGCGAAATTCGTCTCCCTGCCCCCATTGGCAAAGCCCGCGGACTTGTCCGCCGGAGCCCCTGCCGCCCGTAGCCCATCGGGCGAAGGGTGGTTGGCGAAGGCGGATTCCGTAATGAACGCGTCGATGCTGGCGGATGCTTTCGCGATGGATCAGGGAATCGAAAGCCCGATTGTGGAGACCAGAACCGGTTTTGTGATTTTCCGCGTGGACGGGGTGGCGCCGCAGCATAACGCTCCGTTCGATTCCGTGAAAAAAGACCTGGCGGGGAAATGGCAACAGGACGAGCAAAGAAAACAAGCGTACGAAAAAGCGAACGAGCTGTTGATAAAATTAAATGCGACAGGTGGCCTGCCACCCGAAGCTGCGCAGCAGCGAAGGGTGGGACGCGCGGTCGGAGCGCCATTGGAAGTACTGAACGCCGCGTTTGCGAACGCTGTTGACACGAAAACGATAGTGCCCGCCAGCGATGCGTTCTATGTTCTGAACATAAAGAGAGCCGGCGCTCCCGCCTACGCTGAAGCTCCGGCGGGCAAGCCGGCGGCAATAGAGAAAGAAGCCAACACTATGCTGAACCGCGCGATTTCGGACGATTATATGGCATTCTTGACGCGCAAGTATCCGGTAAAAAT
>WRHR01000016.1 GCA_009783145.1 Alphaproteobacteria bacterium
CAATAGACTTTACCTGAAAATCCGCGAATCCATGGCGCATATAGAATTGGCGCAGCATCTGCCCGTCGTATTGAATCCGGTCTTCGTCATAGACGTCAAATTGGGTCATAAACCGCCACCAGGCATGCTCGCGCGACATTATTTCGCCGCGCAAAGTCCGGCTGGAAAACTTTTCATTCCCGACGAACTTTATATCTTTGATTTGGGTCGGATGGCCTTCCTTTATCTCGTAAACCACGTTCACGCGCCCGTCGTCCAACTGTATTTTCTGAGGATTCACGCGCGTTCCGAAAAAGCCCTTGCGCTGATACACCGTCAGAATCCGCTGAACGTCCGCGCCGATTACCGACTCATCGAAAGTGCTGCGCTCTTTCAACCGGATTTCTTTTTTCAGATCATCGGTGGATATTTCGTCATTGCCTTCCACGGTTACCTGCGCGATTGTAGGCGCCTCGGTCACGCTTATCTTCAGCGCAGTGCCATCCATACTTGCGGAGACTTTGGAAAAATATCCCGATTGCTGCAATTTTTTCACAATCTGGTTCAGGCCTTCGGAATTGACGTCATTGCCGATCTTCACGTCCGCCAGAATGCGCACTGATTCCGCGTCCATGCGTTGATTGCCTGAAACGTCAATACGAGAAACAACCGCCGCGTTTGCGGCGCAAAATAGAAACACGAAGATAGAAATTAGAAAATAAAACTTTTTCATTGCACGCTAATTTAACAACATATTGGCACTTTTTCAAGGATTAAAAAAGATGGCAAATGGAAAATGGAAATCTATAAAAAATCAATCTTAAAAATAAGACCCACATTTGCCATTTTACATTTGCCTTTTGCCGTCATAAAATATAGAATCCCGTGCGAGGAAAAATTTATGTTTTTTAAGTCCAAGAGAAAAGAATTAAAAATCCCGCAGCATATCGCGTTCATATGCGACGGAAACCGCCGCTGGGCTAAGCGGCGCGGCATGCCGGTGGTGGCGGGACACGCCGCGGGCGCCAATATATTAGATCCGCTGTGCGAATACTTCTTTTCGCGAGGGGTTTCCACGCTCAGCTTTTACATATTCTCAATCGAAAACTGGGGACGGGACAGCAAGGAAGTCAAGTTCCTGATGGATTTTTTTGAAAGCGAGATGCCAAAGCATGTCGGGCGCGCGCACCAGAAGAACATTCGGATAAAGTTCATCGGAAGGCGCGATCATCTGCCGAAAAGCATCTTGAAAATGTGCGAGAAATACGAGAAAGAAACCGCCGAAAACGACGCCGGGACAATCGTATTTGCATTGGATTACGGCGGACAGGATGAAATCGTCCGCGCAACTAACGCTGCAATCGCAGCCGGCGCGCCGGTAGATATAGATACTTTCGAATCTTTTATGGATACCGGCGAGCTGCTGCCGATCGACTTGGTTGTGCGCACCAGCGGCGAGCAGCGGATTTCTAATTTCATGTTATGGAAGCTTGCATATGCCGAGCTTATGTTTTACCCGATATATTGGCCCGCATTGAAAGAGCGCGATTTCGAAAAAATGCTGGAGGAATTCAGTGAGAGAAAAAGGAGATTTGGGAAATGACCGAAAATATAAAACGAATTTTGACCGGGGCGGTGCTGGTGGCACTAGCAGGCGCTGCGGTTGTCCTGCAATATTTTGAAATTCCGGCGGTACGCTGGCTGGGCGTTGCCGTCGCCGCGCTGATGGTTTTCGAAACCATGCGCTTGAAAATCAAAGACAAGAAATTATGCGAGCTACGGGTAGTTTTCGGCGCTTGGCTTATTCTGGTTGGAATTTCCGCATATTTTGTGGGCGCAAAGCCTTGGATAATGCTGTTGTTACTTATGACGATTGTCGCGGCGGATACGGGGGCTTGGTTCTTTGGACGCCTGATTGGCGGCGACAAAATGTGGCCGTCGCTGTCGGCGGGCAAGACTTGGTCCGGACAGATCGCGGGAATTATTTGCGGCAGCGCGGCGGCGGTTTTATACGGCCTGCTGGGAACCGATACATTCTTGCCCCAGCTGATGTGGATCGGCATCAGCGTTTCGTTACTCAGCCAATACGGGGATTTGACCGCCAGCGCGATAAAACGCAAGCTGGGAATAAAAGACTTTGCAGGCACCCTGCCCGGACATGGCGGATTTATCGACCGCTTTGACGGATGGATATTCGTATTGCCGATAGTATGGCTGGTGACATTATGATTTACGATTTAGGATTTATGATTTAACTGTGCAACACATAATAAATGTCCAATATATTGGACAAAGTTATTAATAACTGAATCAAATCATAAATCGTAAATCGTAAATCGTAAATAAAGATTGAAAAAAATGAAACTCATAATCATTACATTAATCGTGCTTTTATATTTAATATGCTTGGTGCTTTTCGCAATAGGGGTCGAGCAAGTATTCCATCTGATACTCGGCAAGGCGCCGTCGTTGGCCAGTCAGAATAAGCTGCGCGAGGCTGCTCTCCAACAAATCGCGCGTGATTCTTCGGATGCAAAAACTATAATAGATATCGGTTCCGGCTGGGGCGGCCTGGCGCGCGAAATCGCAAGAAGATTTCCAAACGCGCGGGTTTACGGGGCCGAGCTTTTCCCGATGCCGTACTTATATTCCAAGCTGCGCGGCATATTCTTCAAAAATACGAAATTCGTTCTAGGCAACGCGTTCAAATTCATGAAAAATCAAAATTTCGATATAGGGATAACCTATCTTCTGCCGGAACAAATGGCCCAGGTTCAGGAATACCACAAACACTTCAAGATGCTGATCGTAATCGACTTTCCTCTGCCGGATGCCCAGCCGGTTCGCAAGATAAAACTTCATCGCGACATTCTGGGCCAGCATTGGATTTTCGTGTATGATTTGCGAGACGCGAAACGCGAGATTCGAAACGCGTAGATGTTGCAACAATATGAAATATCCATTATAATGGGCGATATATTTAGTTCTATGAACTGCGCGTCACGCGTTTCGCGTTTCGCATTACGAAAGGAAAAATATGACAACTGTAATTATGATCATCGGATTGCTGATAGTTTTGGGAATCGTCGTGTTCGTGCACGAGCTGGGGCATTTCTGGGCGGCGCGCTGGGCCGGCGTTCGCGTGAATACTTTCTCGATAGGGTTCGGTCCGGCAATCGTAAAGTGGCATGATAAACACGGTACTTTGTGGAAAATTTCCATCCTGCCGCTGGGCGGGTATTGCGCCGCTTACGGCCAAGAGGATATGTTCGACCGCAAGAAGTATGCTGCCCTGCCCGCTGCAAAGAAGAAAGGGCATTATCTTTCCGTTCCCGCATGGAAGCAAGCGATAATCATCGCCGGCGGCGTTACCCTGAACTTTGTCCTGGCGTGGGGAATTTATACGGCTATGTTCGCCATAAAGCCGCGCACGGTGCAACTGCCGGTTATCGCGCAGGTTATCCAAGGCAGTCCCGCGTTCGCCGCTGGCGTCCGCGCAGGCGACATTGTTACGAAGATCGACGGACAGCATATTTCAAATTGGGGCGAAATTATATTGGCCAAAGAGCTCAGCCGCGGGCATGACGCCGATATGGTTCTTCTTCGCGGAGAAAAACTGGTAAGCGTGAAAATCGCTCCCGAAGAGAGATGGGGCCTTATCGCCGACGGCACGCAGACCGAGCTGCAAAAGAAAAATATATTTCAAGCCGCATACAGTGGCGCGCGCGAAACCTGGGTGCAAAGCAAGACCCTGGTCCGCGTTTTAAAGCAAATAATTACGGGAGAGCGGTCGTCGAAACAACTGGGAAGCTTCATAACGATTGCGGAATACAGCGGCAAGGCAATGTCTGCTGGAATATTCGCACTGCTGTCAATCATCGCGCTTCTCAGCGTCAATCTTGCGATAATCAATCTTTTGCCTCTGCCGGTATTGGACGGCGGATACCTTTTGATATTGGGCGTCGAGGGCGCGATACGCCGCAAGCTGCAGGGCAAAGGGATGGAAATAGTAATATGGTTCGGCTGGATTCTGATCATACTGCTGTTCGCATTTACCATGTGGAACGATATAGCAAGGGTTTTTGGATTGTAGGTGTTCCCCTCCTGTGGAGGGGTGGATGCGAGCGATAGCGAGCAGACGGGGTGGTTCGTTTAATGTTCGTAGATTACAAGAACCACCCCGGCCCTTCGGGCCACCCCTCCACAGGAGGGGAACACCTCATCATAAATTTTCCCTTGCATTCGAAAACTTTGTCTATACAATGCACCTGTCAAACCAGGGAGAGGAATCATGTCATTAAAACAAGAATTAGCGCGCATCACCATAGATGTGGACAAGGTATTGGAAGAAATGCTCCCGCGCGGGCGCTGGGACGACGATCCTGCATCTGTGGGAAGATATGCCGCAATAGACAAGGGCAAGCGCTTGCGGCCTTTCCTAACCACCCAGACCGCCGGGTTATTCGGCGCGCCGTACGAGCCCGCCTTGCGCGCAGGCGCTTATATCGAAATGCTGCATAACTTTTCGCTGATACACGACGACCTGCCTTGTATAGACAACGACGAATTGCGAAACGGAAAACCGTCCGCTTGGGCGAAATTCGGATACTGGCAGGCGGTATTGGGCGGGGACGGCTTGCTGAACTCGTCTTTGCTTTCCTTGACGATGGACGAGAAAGTTTCCCCCGACCCGCAGATTCGGCTTGAGCTGATTCGGATTTTGACCGAAGCTTCGAACGGAATGCTGCTGGGCGAATATATGGATATAGTCTCCGAAACCGGAAAATTCCATAATCCGAAAGATATCGATGAAATTCAAATTTTGAAAACGGGATGCATTTTCAACGCATGCACGAAGTTCGGAGCGTTGCTGGGCAACGCGGATGAGGCTTCGCGCGAAGCGCTGCGGAAATTCACTCTGCCGATGGGGCTTTGCTTTCAAGTCACGGACGACATCCTGGACGCGGTCGGAGACCAGGAGAAGGTCGGAAAAACTTTGCATAAAGACGCGAATAAAGCGACTTATGTTAAATTGTTCGGCGTGGACGGAGCACGCAAGAAAGCCGCGGAACTGTCGGCGCAGGCAAAGGACGAGCTTTCGATGTTCGACCACCGCGCGGATAACTTAAGGGAATTGATGGATTATTTATTGATAAGAGAAAATTAAAAAACCGCGCTAATAGCGCGGTTTTTTATACGCTCATGATATCTTGTTCTTTCTGCTTTGCGATGCTATCCACTTCCGACGCGCGGGCGTCGAAGACTTTCTGCAGGTCCTCTTCATAGCGGCGCTGATCGTCTTCGCTGATTTCCTTGTCGTCTTTCGCGCGCTTGATTTTCGACATCGCGTCCTGGCGGATATTGCGCATAGAGATTTTCGCGTCTTCCGCATATTTGCCCGCGACTTTGACAAGCTCTTTGCGGCGCTCTTCAGTTAATGGAGGCAGGTTCAGGCGGATGACGCCGCCCGCGGTCATGGGGTTCAGCCCCAGTCCGGATTCGCGAATGGCTTTTTCAACTGCAGAAGCGTTGGAAAGATCCCATACGGAAATGCTTAAGACTTGGGCTTCGGGCGCGGAAACGGTCGCCAATTGGTCGACTGGCATTTCGGTGCCGTACACAGGCACGCGGATTCCGTCCAGAAGATGCACGGATGCACGGCCGGTGCGAAGCCCAGCGAATTCGGTCCGCAGAACTTCAATAGTTGCAAGAGTTTTTTGTTCGGCTTCGGATTTGATAAGGGGGTAATCCATAGTTTTCTCCTTTTGCTAAAATATTAGAAAACAAATTGACTTTTTGCAAGCGAGAATATAGAATACGCGGGCATCAGAAATTTATTAGAACACGGCAGATGCGCAGTTTTTTGGCAAAGGGAGTGTATTAAACATACACGACCGGCGGCAAAAAACAAGCAGATGCGTGTTATAATAAATTTATGCTTGGGGATATAGCTCAGTTGGTAGAGCGCTTGCATGGCATGCAAGAGGTCGTCGGTTCGAGCCCGATTATCTCCACCACCCTTCGCCTCTGCGAGGCTTCAGGTGGCAGGCCAAGATTTTGTCATAAATTTATTAGAATACGGCAGATGCGCGGATTTTTGACATAGGGAGTGTATAAAGACATACACGACCGGCGTCAAAAAGCAAGCAGATGCGTATTATAATAAATTTATGTATGGCGGATGTAGCTCAGTTGGTTAGAGCGCCAGTTTGTGGTACTGGATGTCGCGGGTTCGAATCCCGTCATTCGCCCCATTATTAAAAATCCCGCTTCCGCGGGATTTTTTATTGCGAGTACGCATTATCCTGCACGTAATAAACCGTAGTCCCGTTGTTTATTTTCAGCGCTTGGCCGCTGGCCGGCGCGCTGAGCGACAGGTTTCCGTAATACAGCTTGCTTCCGTCATACACATGCAGCGACGGAGTCGTTATTTTCGCGGTGCGCATTATCACCTGGACCAAGTCATTGCCGTCATCGACTTTCAGAGTCTTAAAGACCGTGCAGTCCGAAATGCTGGCGGCGTATGTTCCGTCTCCTCCGGATAACGTGTTGGACGGGCATTCGTATTTGCGCGCGTCGTTCACCGGACTGTAATACTCGCTGCCCACTGGGGTGCATCCGCTTCCGGGCGTTCCGTTATACCAGCGTCCGACGCCGCAAGTATCGCAGACCTGGTCGTTCAGGAACTGTCCCGCGGGACATTGCGACACGCCGCAACGGCAATTATCCAGCGAATACCCGTTCATGCATACCAAAGCGCAGCAAGTGGACAGGTTATCGTCGTAATACTCGCGCCCGGTCATCATCAGCACCGCGTTATAATTAGAGGGCACGCATGGCGAAAAGCATTCGTCTATGGACGGATTTCTTACCTCGGACGACGGAAACTCTTGCGGGCATGGAACCGCGGGCTCTTCCTCGCCCACGCAATAGCTGCCCGGGGGGCAATCCTTGCAATAGCTGTCGAAGTAATAACCCGGGGGACATGAAGCGTCGGGCGGAATGCACACTCCGTCCTCCAGCGTCCAATTCGCTATGCAGGACGCGGCTTCGCAGGTGCTGGGAAGGCCTTGGTATTCGAATCCGCCGGGAACCATAGTATCGACTCCGGGCAGTTCGGGGCACGGACGCCGACACATCATGCTTGAAGTGCTGCCTGCCGCGGAATCCGGGAATGCGCCCGGACAAGGCTGCTGCACCGCAGCGGTTGTGCCGGAGCAGTAATATCCCGCTTGGCACTGCGTCCTGTTATTCGCATAATTAGGGCTGAAATACCCGCTGCCGACCGCACCGCAAGTCGTGGCGGTGTTATTATAATATCCGCCCGCGCAAGACCACATCGCATACAACGTTATAGTGCTGATACCGGTGAACGAATGGCTTTGCCCGCCGGTATAGCAAGTGCCTCCCCCATCCGCCTGAGTGCACCATCTGCCGTTCGGATAATTGGTGCCGTCGGACGAATAGTTAAATACCGAGTTCGCTCGCGTCAGCGGCGTCAAAGCGGGCAGATCGCACATTTGATTATCGCAATTCAAGGTTACCCCGCCGCCGCCGACGACGCCCAGGAGTGTTCCTGTTCCGCCGTTTTTGTTCAGAGTGGCTATGGTAAGATTAGTTTCGCTGACGCATTGCCAGTTGACGACTTGGTACCCCGGGATACAGGTCAGCGCCACGCACTGATTCGCGCCGGCGTTATTGTAAAAGTTTCGCTGTTCCGATGTCGCCGCATTCGCCGCCGAACAATTCGCCACCACATAGCACAGCGTGTTGGCCGTAGCCCCCGGCTGGGAATTCGGATGCGTCAGCGGACATTCGGATTCCGAAGACGAACCCGCGGGACAAAAGTTTCCGAACCGGCACAGCAGAGGCTGCGGCTCGTTCGCAGGACAATAATATCCGGCGGGACACTGCGCGCAGACTCCGCCGTTATTATATTGTCCGGCGGCGCAAGCCAGAACGCATTGCCCGTCCCGCACCGTATAATTGGTCTGGCAGGCCGAAGCGGCGCATGTACTGGGGAAATCATGGTAATCATATCCGGTTATGGCCGTGGAGTTCGGAAACATCAGCGGATCGCAGTTTTCATAGCAGAGCTCCTCCATCGGATTCGCCGGCAGAGAATTCGGATGCGTGCTGGGGCAGTCTTCGGGCATCACATATCCGCCAACGCAATATCTGCCGGCCGGACAGTCCGTGCACGTGTTGGGCGCGCTCATATACTTACCCGCAGGACACCCAAGGACGCACTGGCCATCGATAACAGCGTATCCAGTTTCGCAAGCTTTGATTTCGCAAACTACCTGAGGATTGCCGCCGGGATTATAGACGCGCCCTTCGACCACTGTCGCGTGCGGAAAATTCGGAAGCGGACAGCCCGGGTCATATCTGTAATAGCAGTCGGTGACCGCATCCTGCAACCCGTCGGAAAGCGTCCAAGGCGACGGACAAGGTATCGGCGCGGCGGCACAGTTTACTTCCGTCGACGGACATGCGACCGGCTGGAAAGTCGGGGCGGCGGCGGTGCCGGTCGTGGCGCTGCTGACGGTAGTGCAGCCCGGCTTGTTTGGAACCATGCTGGCTGCAACGCTGCCGGTCAGAATCGGGCAGATTTCTTCCGCCGCAGGGCAATAGTGGTTGACGGGGCAAGGATACCTGTCCAGTTCGCGGAACGGGCTGTAGTATCCGGCCTCTACCGGCAGACAGGTATCATGATCGGCAATCGGCGTCGCGGGTCTGGGCGGCGCGTAGAATCCGCCGTTACAGCTCCACACCGCATAGACCCCCCCGGAAAACTGTCCGGTGACCTTTCCGCCCGTTCCGCCCGGAAAGCACATACTGGATGCCACGTTCCCGTACGGCACGTTATTGCACCATATTCCCTGTTGCTGCGGAGCGGCCACCACTCCCATAAGCGGCGCGGTTCCGCCGCTGGGGTTGCCGGGAGGGGCCGGAATAGTGCGCGTGCCCGGCATATACAAAGGCGGCCACAAATAAGTGGAGCCGTATCGCGTCAGCAAACTGACTCCCGGAGTATTGATAGCGTTCCCGGCCGGAGTAATCGCCACATTCGCGGTTCCGGTCGATGTTCCCGAAACGCCGGTAATGCAGCAGGCGGTTGTGCTGCTGCAAGCGGTGCCGGAGCAGACCGCCCCATTATGCGCGAATATAAGATTGGAAATAGTTCCCGACCCGCCGAGCTTGTAAAATGTGGTACTGGCCGCATGCGCTGACGCAAGAGTAAGAGAGTAGAAGAGTAGAAGAGTAAAAGAGTAAAAGATTATTTTGCGGATAGACATTATTTCTTACTCTTTATTGTTCGTATCGTTGCGTTCAATATTTTACGCAGTTCTTCGCATTCCGGATAGATGCTGTTAAATTGCCTTTCCGTGATTATCTCAGTTTTTCTTAACAACCGCAACCATAATAATGTTTCCATACATTCTTTTATCGAGATGTAAATCTTGCTGATGAAATCATTTTTGCTTATCGCGCATTCAGATTCTGCAAGATTTGCGGCGATGCTGGTCCCCGAGCGCAGTATTTGGTCTGCAATGCTGAATTCTTTCTTGGTTTCGCGGATATGTCGGGCTAGTTTTATTATGCGGACTGCAAAATCTTCACTCTTTTCCCTGGCAATACTCTCCGCCATATTACTCTCCTATTCTCGCTTCGCGAGCAGAGTAGGAGAGTAGCGCAAACGCTTCGCGTTTGCAGAGTAAGAGAGTAGGAGAGTTATAGATACTCTTTTACTCCCTAACTCTTCTACTCTGCCGGCGAAGCCGGCGCTACTCTGATTTTGCGAAGCAAAATCTTTACTCTGCGCGTGCAGCGCGCGCTACTCTCTTACTCTATCCAGATGAAAGCTCTTCCGCCCGGCAACGATCCCGATGGCGCGGACGTCGGAATAGTATCCACCTGCCCCGAAACCCACGTCTGCGTCGCCATATCCGATATAGCCGCAGGCTGAACCGCGCTGTCCGCCTTGGCGCCCTGCGCGCTTGTGGCAAGATCGGACAAGCCCTTGCCGCTGTCGACCACCTGGCCCGCGGAATTGAACGTTCCTATGTTTCCATTCGTCGCGCTGGACTGCTTATTCATATATCCGGACGTATCCGTGTTATAAATTTTAAACGGCACCGACGCCCAGGTGATATTGCCGCCGGAAACCGAGGTTATGCGGTAAGATGCCCCGGCGCCGCCGCGCGTTTCGTCCGCCAGCACGTCCGCAAAGTCATTCGCAGCGGGCACGTAACTGTTGCCCCACAAGCTTTGCGCCGCGGCGACCGTAGCCGGCAGGCCCGCCTTGGTCTCCACCGTGCCGAGATACAAACCTAAATTTTCAATCTGTGCCAGTCGGCTTTCAATCGGCGTTAAATCCGACGCGACCAAAGCCGTAATGCCCTTGGTCACCACTACATCCGTCCCGTTTTTCGCAACGGATGTAACCACATTTCCCGCGCCGCTGGACGATACGGTTTGCAGCGCGCTTTCCGCCAATCCAAAGCGCGAATCGTTTCCGGCCGCAACCGTAACCGAAGTATTTCCCACAGGAAGCAGCGCTATATTAACCGCGCCAGTCGCCAAATTGCTTGCGTTGGTCTGATCGACGTTCTGAACGTTGCCGAGCCCGACCTGAGCCTTGGTCGTTTGATGCGGGTTATTCATATCCTGCGTATGCAGCAGCAACGCGGTCGCCACAGCGCCGCCGTCGCCTTCGCCCCCGCCTTCGCCTAATTCGGCGGCGGCAATCTGACCCAGCACCCAGGATTCGGTCACGAGAGTGGGCTTGTTATTCAAATCATTATAAGAACCGCTGGTCGCGACTGCATGCAGGCTTCCGGGCTGGACCGCGGTATCCGCCAACACGCCTTGGGCCGCTGTTGCAAAGTCGCCGGCACTTGCGGCGGCCGCACTTCCCAGTGTCGGCTTGTTCTTTATGAAATCAGGCTCGGAACTGGTCGCTTGGGTCCAATTGCTCTGCACTTGGGCCGGCAACTGAGACGACGGAACCTTGCCAGTTCCATCAAGCGAAGCGACGCCGCTTGCAACCCCTTTCTGCGATGTCGGAATGTAATTTGCCAAGCTTGACGCAGCCGCAAAGTCCGTAGTATCCGCCGCCGCCGCAGTACCTAGCGTCGGCAAGTCATCCAAGTCATCATAAGAATTGGTTGTCGCAACCAGTGCCAAATCTCCGGGCTGAACCGCGCTGTCCGCAAGCGCACCCTGGGCCGCATCCGCAAAGTATTCGACATTCTTCGCGGCCGCGGTGCCCAATGTCGGCTTGTTCTTTATGAAGTCCACCGCACTGCTGCTCGCCTGGTTCCAGTCCGATTGAGCGCCGATATCCGACGGCAACTGAGACGACGGCACTTTGCCCGTCCCGTCAAGCGTCGCGACGCCGTTCGCCGCGCCTTTCTGGCTCAGCGGGATATAATTCGCGGAGACCGATTCGGCAATCGCGGTCGCTTTTTGCGACAGACCCTCGTCAACATACTGTTTCGAGGCGGCAACAGGAAGCGTGTCCGCGAATGCCGGCGATATCGCCAGAACCATAACCGCAAAGATTTTTGCGAGACGTTTCATTTTGCGCTTTTACCGTCCAGCTAGATTAATCCCCGTCGCCGGTATATGTGGTCGCAACGTCAATGCAGTCAAACCCGCCGGAAGCGTTTGCCATCAGCATCTGACCGTCGGCGCATGTGACTTTGGCCATGGCGTCGGTAATGCCGTATCCAGCCAAGGTGGTCGCTTTGTCGGCCTTGCCGCTGATGTCGGTAACAAGCTCGTTTATCGCTCCGGTGATGTCTGTGGCCGTCGTATCCAGCTCCATATCTCCCACGGCGGTTTCAAGATCCGCAACCTGGCCGGCAAGCGTAGCATCGTTATACGCACTTGCAGCAATCGCATCATAAACCGCTTTCGCGCTGGCGTATTGAGTATCGGTTGCGCTGCCGGTTATCCCCGCGCCGCCGCCAGTTACAGACTTCAGCTTGTTGGTCGTGACTTCCATGTCCGTGATAGCCGCAGATTGCAACGCGGAGTTCGCCTTGGCGATCGTGTCGTTGGTGGTTATGCTATCCGTGACGCTCTTCGCCGTGTTGGCCGTCGTCCTCACTTCGTTGACAGCACCCGTAAGGTCCGTCGCGGTCGTGGCAAGAGCCGATACATTGCCGGTTCGATCCGTAACATAAGTCTCCGTCGCATAACCCGTCATATCCGCTTCGGTAAGGTATCCCGCATCATTGGTCAGTTCCGATATATCGGCGCCGGCCTGCAATGCGGAGTTCGCCTTGGCGATCGTGCTGTTGCTGGTCACGTTATCCGTGACGCCTTTCGCCGTGTCGGCATTCGAGCCTTGCGCGGATGTCGCGAAGCCCGCGGAGCGATCGCGGAAAGTCTCGAACGCCGTATTGACCGATGCCGCAGATCCGGCCGCGTCGAAGTCCGTCGTATCCGCAAATGCAGCCGAGCCCAGATCCGTTTCGATCAGATATCCCGCATCGTTAACCAGTTCCGACACATTATCGCCAGACTGTAATGCGGTATCCGCCAAGCCCAACGAAGTAACGATGCTACCCGTCAGTTGAGTGGTCGTGATCGTACCATTGGCGATTTTAGCCGCAGTCACCGCTTCATCCGCGATTTTGCCCGTGGCCACCGCGTTGCTGCCCAGAAGACTGCTGCTGACTATATCCTCGTACGCCAAGGCGCCAAGGCCGCCCATTTCGCCCGAGACGACCTCGGCAATCGCGGTTTTAACCGCGCCGGACGTTATCAAGTTATCCGATGAAGCGGTAACAACCGTATCAATACCGCGGTATGAAACCGTTCCGGCAGTGGTGCCGGCAACGACAACTTGATTTGCCGTGCCGTTGCCCAGGTTATTTTGCTTGGCCAACAAAGAGGTCGCAACATCGGATTTATTGGCTTTCGTCACCAATCCGCTGTCGACGTACTCCTTGGACGTCACTTGGGGCGCGACCGCCGCGCTTGCGGCGCCCACCCCGACTGCGAACATCGCGACAAGTGATGTAAGCAATATTTTTCTCATTTTCAGCATTTCTTTCTCCCTCTATTTTTTTGTTCTTGTTTTTTGTTTTTTTTCTTTCTTTCGTATTTTATTCTCGTTCTTTAGTTTCTTCGTTTTATTAAATTCTTTTATTCGTGATACTGGCCGACGATTATTTCCACGGGCTGCAATGTAGTTTCGCCGTTTTGAACCTTTACGATATAAAACCCGTCCGCGCCGCCGGTCGGAAGCCCGCCGCCACGCAGCGACATCAGCCATTCCCCTTCTGTGCCGACAAACCCATGCGCGACCGCGATTTCATAAGCGGAAAGCCCTTCCTCGCCCGCATCGCCCTTGTCGCCTTTATCCCCTTTGTCTCCCTTGTCGCCCTTTGCGCCAGGTTCCCCGGGCGTGCCGCCGCCGCCAAGATTCATCGCTTCGATTTCCGCCTTGGTATAAATATCCAGTATCAAATCGTCTATACGCCCGTCAAGCCGCTTTTCCGCAGTATCGAGGTCTTTTTCCACATTATCAATGCGAAGCTCCAGCGCATCGACCAGATTATCCACATCTTTTTGCAGCGCATAAGCCGAAAGATCGCCCGTCCCGCCGCCGCCAATGCCGCCGCTGGTGCCCGGAGGCGGTAAATTGGCGACTTTATTGTTATAAAGCTTTCCAACCGATAGGCGCGCGTTGCTTGCGTTGATATTCGACGCCGGACGAGCCATATTCGCAGCCGTGCCGGACGGCTTTACGCTCATCACGCCGGAGGTGCCTATGCGGGTCGGATTCGCCGCGGGTTTTATCGCCGCAGCCGCGCCCACGCGCGTGGGACCCGAAGCAGTCGGCGACGCGCCGATAGGCTTTATCGCCACCGCCGCATCCGCGATCCCGACAACCGCCGTTATTGCAATAAGACTCGCGAAAATTCTGCACGTCTTAATCATTAGAATTTAAACCTTGCCCCCAGCATAAGGCTGTTCGTCAGCACATTGCCGATTTTCGTATCCAAATAGCCGTCGTTCGCCACATGCTCGCGCCTATTCGTCATTCCGCCGTTATACATCAGCCGATACGACAAGCCGATAAAAAACTCCGGCGTCAAAGCCTCTTCCACTCCCAGCATCAATTGGCCCGCATAAGTAGCCTTTGTCTGCGTATCCTTGCCGTCAGGCAAAAACGCTATCCCCGCCATGCGGCTTTGCAGGAACGCCGCGCCGACGCCCGGTCCGCCGTAAACGCTGGTCGTAGTCCATTGCCGAATCGTATACAACGCGTTCGCCATAATGTATTGAGATGACAGCGCGAACTTAAATGCGCCGCCGCTGTCTTCAAATGCACCGGTGTACCCATAGTTTAATTCCGCCCGCCATTTCGGCGCGAACTGATACCCGGCTCTCATATCAAAGCCCAGTTGCTGCGCAAAGGAATACGAATCGCTCCCCCTGACGAACGCGCAAAGAGGATCGGGCACCCCCATATCGCTGACGCAATGATAATCGTTCTTGAAATTCGCGAAGTTCAGAGCAAAATCCGCGCCCAAATAAAAGTTGCCATTGTGTGATTCTTTTTTCGATTCGTAATCAACATTCCGATCACTGGCCGATTGCACGCCGCCGTAAGTGATGCCCCGGACAATAGGTTTTTCCGCTATCCCGTCACTTGCCGCACTCGCCGCACTCGCGACTATCGCCGTAAGCCATGCTATGAAAAATACTTTACATTTCATTTTTATTCCCCATACAACCGCATAACCACAACAAAACAACAACAGCGCATCCAAACAGGATGCGCGGTTTTCCGCCTAAAAACGCAGGTTCGCGACCATTCTCTTTCACATATTATATCATAAACAACAGAGGAATAAAAACGGTCTTTTTAATGCTAAGCTTAAGAAAACTTTTGTCATTAACGCTTCCAATTGTCATTGCGAGGAGCGTAAGCGACGAAGCAATCCAGCTATTGACTGGATTGCCGCGCCTGCTGGCGCAGGCTCGCAATGACAAATAGAGGAAACAATTTTACCCGACCGCCGCGAATCTGAGTATATGAAATCAACCCCGGCGAAAGCCGGGGGAAGATTGAATAACTACGAGGATACGCGCAGACGCGAAGCGTCAAGCGAATATTTGCTGATTAATAGCCAGCTCGTCGGCGAACAATTGCGGCTCGGTCACAACGCGCTCGAAGCTCTTCACGAACAAATAGTCGCTCAGCCGGTTCAGGTACTGCTGCACAGGCTGCAGGTTCATTCCGTATTTCTCGTCCAGCGGCGCGTTGCGGTCTTTATCCATGAACTCCACCACCCGTCTTTCCGCGCGGCGGCAGACTGCGCGCGCAAGGCTCACATGTCCGCGCGGGTTCACAAAAAAATTCGGAATGGAATTATTATGCGTCGTGATATAATCTTCCAACTGCCATATCTGCTGCGCAACGCGGCGCTCGTCCAGCTGCTTGTAATACATGCACCCCATAAGCTCTGATAAAAAGGTCTGAATCCCGTCGTACTTGTCCCCGGACAACCCCAAGGCGCAGGCCAGCTCGTCAATCTCGCCCATGATCTCGATCATAGGATGGGCCTTGCTGGCGATCCTGTCCGGATTCAGCTGAGTCATACCGTAATCGCCTTTTTTCGTAACTATCTGTGCCATAGCAAAAACCTTCGGTTTTTAGTTATAAGTTATAAAGGATAAGTTATAATTTCTTCTTCGTCTTTTTAATGATTGTTGTCAAAATCTTTTCAATCTCTATGCAGTCCGTATAAATATTTTCAAATTGCTTTTTGGTTATGAATCCGGATTTTTCCAGCAATCTTAACCAATACAAAGTTTCCGAACATTCACGCTGCGATATTTCCAACTTGCATACAAAATCTTTGTTGCTTGATGCATGAACTGCTTCAGCCGCATTTGCTCCGATACTGGTTCCGGAACGGAAAATTTGTTTAGATATAATAAATTCATTTTTATTTTGCAGAAACTTATAGAGCTTTATTACCCGCAATGCGAAGTCTTCGCTTCTAGAAAGAATTAAACTCTCCGCCATTATAACTTATCCTTTATAACTTATAACTTGGCTTGTTTGACGCTTCGCGTCAAACAAGCTCGCACCCGCCGGCGCTGCACGCTGCCTCGGCCCCGAAATTCACAAAATTCTGCTCTTCTTTTATTTCATCCAGTTTGAATTGTCTGTCTTTCGCCGCGAATTCCTTGTACACTTCCTCGTTAGTATCTTCGAACGGCGCCTGCTGATAGCTCGCGTCCGAATACGGCAGCAAGGAAATCCCCGTATAGCAATCCCTGTTTTCCCACATCCATTCGCGGACCTCGTCCCATTCGTGATTCTTAACACTGCAAGTACATGAAACATTGTTGTAATTGTCGCCTTTCACATGCCCCGGCCTTACCCAGTTCAAGGACATATATTTCACACGCTCCAGGAATTCTATCGCTGTCTCGTTCCGACGAGTAACCGCGCCTTCGGGCGCACGGATGACCAGGCTGAACACGCCGTTCTTGTCCGGCTTCATCACATCGTCTTCCATCAAATCCGGGAAATTTTCCATCAAATAAGTATAAATCGGCTCCAGCTTGTTTATGCGAAAACGCCGGATATAATGCTTTGCATGCCACGGATGAACGCCGCTGCTGGTTCCCAGAACCAACGCGCCGGTGCCATCCGGCTTTATATTCGTAATGCGATCGGCCGGATTTATACCAATCAGCTTTGCAATTTCAATATTAGCCTTCTTCGCGACCGTGGCCGCCTTTTTAAAATCCAATACCGATAAATCAGGATGCGACGCCAGGCCCGTTACCGACACGCCTATCAAAGCATATTTTTCCGCATTCTTTTTCCATTCCGGGTGTATGTATTTGAAGTTCGTATAAGACGCCTGAAGCGTCCCGATAACGGCCGCGTAATAAGCGCGCTCCTCCAAATCCGCCTGGTCCGCAACATCGCCGACGCTGACGTTCGTCAGGTTGCAGAATCCGCGCGACGGCATTGAAATCTCTGCGCAGGGATTAATAACCCATTCCGGATTGTTCGTCCAGATATATCCGGGCTCGCCGCATTCGCTGCGTTTGCATTGCGCGAATATGCCGTCGAATTCTTCCTTGGTCGTTGCGGCCCGGTCGAATTGCACGGATATATTCGCCATAGCGCGCTGGGGATTCGATTCCCACCAATTGCCTTCCTTGGCATGCAGCATCAACTCATCGTCTTTATCAAACAAGCAGATCATGGCAGAGCGCCGGACGCCGCCCGCCAAAACCGCATCGGAAGTAAAACAGCAGATATCAAAGCAATCGGCCGAGGTTAAAGTATCCTCGCCCGCCGCCACCTTGCGATCCAGCAACTTCTTGATATGAACCAGCGCATCGTTTAACGGTTCCGGGCCAGGCGCCGGCATCATGCTGGATTTTATCAACGCGCCTTTCGGCCGAATAGCGGACAGATCGAATTCGATATCATCGCCGGATACAAAGTAAGCGTCCATCAGTGCTTTGATGCAATCCGCCCAGCCTTCTATAGAATCTTCCGGCTTGAAAACGGTCTTCTTCCCGCTGCGCGCAACCATTTTCGGCAGCTTTGAAATAAAATTGCGGCGAACCGAGAATCCGACGCCGCAACCGCAAAGCAACAAATAAAATAAATCCACAAAGTCTTTCAACTCGGTGATTCCGATTGCGGAACAGTTATACATGCGGGCATTGTTCTGGGCGATTCCAGGTCCCCCGAATTGCATACTGCGCATAGATGGTAAAATCTTCCTGGCCAGAACCAGTTCATAAGCGCGCTCTATCAGATCAGTTGCTTGCGGAAATTTGGCCAGATGCATGCCTTTGTTGCGGGCGATAGTCTCTTCCCATGTCTCGCGCCGCTTTTTATTCGGCATATAGCGGGAGTATTTCATATAATACGTAAAATCGGATAAAAGCTTTAACGATTCGTTCATCAGGACGCCCTTGGAGTTATGCATTTATGCCCTATTTCCTGTCAATTTCGCGCCCTCTCCGAATCACAATAAATCAACAGGTAGTATCACTTTTGCCGTTTCCGACACAATATATAGTATTTTGGCGTTTGCAAGTGATAATTTTTTTACGATTCTTAACAATTGCCGCTTGATTTTATAAATCAGGCTAAATTTAGGGATTTTTTACTAAAACGATTCGCTGGTTTTTCGCACAAAAAAGACTAAAGTGAAAAATGAAAAATGAAGAATGAAAAATGTTAGCTTCGCTCACAAGCTGATATTAGCAATTCCGCGCGAATCGCAACTGCAATTTTTCATTTTTCACTTTTCATTTTTCATTTTTGCTTGACTTTCAAGCAAAAATAGCTATTATTGCATAAAACTTTGAACAGAAAGGGCAAAATATGGCAGATGTTTATGCAATATTTCAAACCGGCGGAAAGCAATATCGCGTCAAAACAGGCGATATCATAAAGGTGGAAAAGCTGAAAACCGACGGCAAAATCGAATTTGACCAAGTCTTGATGGTCGGCGACAAGGTCGGAAATCCGACCGTGTCGGGCGCAAAAGTCACAGCGGAAGTTATAGAGCAGACTCGCGCGGACAAAATCTTGGTATTTAAGAAAAAGCGCCGTCATAACTACCGCAGGACCAAAGGCCACCGCCAGCATATTACAGTGTTGAAGATAACAGGCATCAATTAGCAATTAGCAATTAGCAATTAGCAATTAGTTAGAATTGCGATTGAAAATTGGTTAGTTGCTCTGAAACGAACAAAGGAAAAATTAGTTATTTGGTAAAAAGCACAAAGCAGTAAAAAATTGCTAATTGCTAATTGCTAATTGCTAATTATTTGCGACTGAAAGGAGCAAAAAATGGCACATAAGAAAGCAGGCGCGGCATCAAACAATAGCCGCGATTCCGCCGGGCGCAGACTTGGCGTCAAGAAAAGCGGCGGACAAAAGGTCATCGCCGGAAATATCATCATCCGCCAGCGCGGCACGGCCGTGCATCCGGGCGCGAACGTCGGCATGGGCAAGGATCATACCTTGTTCGCGAAAGCGGACGGACGCGTGGCGTTCAAGCGCGGCGCGCGAAATCGAAAGACTGTTTCGATTGTGACTGAATAAAGTTAAAAAACGCGGCGAACGCCGCGTTTTTTATAAATTATAAGCCTGCCAGAGACTCAATTATAAGCCAAAAGATCCTATGTAGCTATCCACTGTATCGCCGGTACCATCAGTGGGACATCTAATGGGGTCGCCCGTCACAGTTATTGCGCCATATGCGCTACCGCTACCTTTATCACCAGGCAACTTTGAACAGGGGAGCTGCCCCGCGCGGCATGTGCACGCGCTTGCGCTATTGTTTTCCGGTCGGCCATTGACTTTGAGTTCAAGCTGCATGTTACCGCCAAAGAAACAGACGATCGGGCCAAAGGGGGCAGCTCCGCAGTTGCCGGGAAATCTTTCCCACAAATACACGCCGTCGAATGTCGGCGGATTGCCGCATAGCCTTGCGGAACTGAATGTTCCGTAAAACATCACCGGGGCCGCGCGAGCCGGGTCATTCCAGCCGGGACCGCTGCAATTGAACTTATCCTGACTCACAACTGGGGTTGTGTTACATTGAGCCACGTCTTCGATACCTTCGATGCCGTCGAACAGCCCTTCGCCTATGCTGTTATAACACTTATCCGGTCTGGTGGTGTTTGAATAAACCCAAGGCACTATCGGCAGGGCGTAGCACCGCTGGCTGCT
>WRHR01000017.1 GCA_009783145.1 Alphaproteobacteria bacterium
GATAAAAAAGACCCATTTTCCGGCGGCATAAATAGGATTTTGTATAACATTCAGAAAGAGTGCGTCGAGGTTGTGCCAGATTAGCAAAAAAAGAAATAATGAAACGATGACAATGTTCAGCGTAAATTTTTGATAGATATTTTGCATACTTTTCATATCGTTTTTTTAAAGCAGCTGCCATCTTATATGCCCAATCAGCTTCCCCTCCGTAAGAAGTAAGAAATAGCAAACAATTTTTTCGGCAATCTGTTTTTTGTAAAATTTCGTTAACAAAACTTGCAGACAAATTGGACACTATAGGACCGCTATATATGAAAATGTCAGTGTTATTTTCATCGCACCATGTTTTGACTTTATTAAAGACATCATCGGCGGGCGCATTTTGAGTCGTCTTGGGTGCAATCTTAGGTTTGGCAATAACTTTCTTAGCAAGTTTCTTTAACATCTTATTACCTGTTGTTAATATCTACATGAACATAGCACGCTCACTGGATAAAATCAACAATAATAAAACAAATTGAAATCTCGGAAAATATGTTGTAAAATGCCGCTGTTCAGCACGACCCGGTAGCTCAGCTGGATAGAGCAACTGCCTTCTAAGCAGTAGGTCGCAGGTTCGAATCCTGCTCGGGTCGCCAGTATTTCTGCGGGTTTGCGAGTTTTTGCAATCCTGTGCACGTATCTAAAACTGGAATTAGATAGCAAATATGTAATTCTCACATCCAAAATCAGGCATTTTTGTCTGATTTTTTGATTGATTTTTGAATATAATTTGACTCAAAAATGGTATATGTTTGCGCCACAATTTGGAACACTTTTTTACCAGAAGTCTGCGGGTTTGAAGAGCGTAGTTGTTGTGTAAATTATGATAGAAATTTGGGCGTTTGCTACATAGAATTCCTGTGTAAATTTCTATGTAGCAAATATGTAATTTTTATCCCCGAATTACATAGAGTTTAACCATATCTATATCCAATTTTATCATGGTGTGATTCGCCGCAACCCCTCAAAAATTAGCGCTTAATGTAGTTCAACCGTATGTAAAATATATGCGAAATACAAAAGTTAGAAGTCCGGTGCTCTATCCAGCTGAGCTACGGGCGCAACAACAGTATTTTATAGCAAATTTGGCAAAAATCAATGTATTATTCAGCCTCTTGCGCGATGGCTTCGGCTTGGGCCAGCACGTTATCGATCGCCATTTTTTCCTTATCCGGAGGATACCCGTATTGTCGCAAGACCTTTTTGACTTCCAGCCGCAGCTTGGCCCGAACGGATTCCTTGGTCTGCCAGTCTATGGTTGCGTTCTCGCGGATTCTGTCGGTCAATATGCGGGCCATTTCGCGAAGATGCTCGTCGCCCAACGCCGCGACCGCGCTATCGTTCGCGCCCAGCGCGTCATAAAAGGCGATTTCGTCCTCGGTCAGTCCCAGCTCTTTCGCGCGCCCTGCGGATTCATTCACTTCTTTTGCGATGCCGATCAGCTCTTCTATGACCTCCACCGCTTGAATCAGCCGATTTTGGTATCTGACGAACGATTTCTGCAGCATTTCGGAGAACTTTTTATATTCCGCTATATTCTTGCGGAATTTGGCCTTCAATTCGTTTTGGATGAGTTTGCGCAGCAATTCGGCGGCCAGGTTTTTATGCTCGGCCTTTTTGACGTCTTGCAAGAAGTCGTCGGATAGAATGGACACATCCGGCTTGCCGGCGCCCATCGCGGATATAATATCGAAAATTTCGGCGCCAGACACCGCGCGGGAAATCATCTGCTTTATGGCAAGCTCTTTTTCTTCCTGTGTTTTGCCGCTTTCCTGTCCGCCGCTGGATTTCGATATGATGCTTTTTATTCCTTGGAATAGGCCGACATCATCGCGGATTTCCTTTGCAGCGTCAGTTGTGGCGCACAGGGAAAATGCGGAGGACAGCTCCAGAACCGCCTGCATAAAGTTCTTTTTACCTTCTTCCTTTCCGAGTATGAAGTCCGCGATTTTCATCATAAACGGCAACTTATCGGCATCAGGCAGCTTGAATACTGGTTTGTAGTCGAACCCGTATAAAATACTTTGAATGACTTCGAACTTTTCTTGCAGAATGGCGACGGCTTCGTCGATGTCGATGGAGGTCTGCCCATGACCTCCGCCGGCGGTGTAAGTCCCCAGCGCGCGCTTCAAGTTTTCGCCCAAGCCGATATAATCGACGATCAGGCCGCCTTCCTTGTCGAAGTAAACTCGATTTACGCGGGCGATCGCCTGCATCAGCCCATGTCCCTGCATCGGCTTGTCTATATACATGGTTTGCAGGCAAGGCGCGTCAAAGCCGGTCAACCACATATCGCGGACGATTACGATTTTGAACGGATTTTTCGGGTCGCGGAATTCGTCCGCCAGCTCGCGGCGTTTCTTTTTGTTGTAAATATGAGGCTGGTACGATGCCGGATCGCCGGTATTGCCGGTCATTATTATTTTGATGTTGTTCTTTAATTCCGGAGCAAGGGATACGATCTTGTTATACATATCGACGCAGATGCGGCGGCTCATGCAAACTATCATGGCTTTGCCGTCGATGGTTTCAGCGCGATCCTTGTAATGCTTCAGTATGTCGTTCGCGACTAAATCTATCCGCAAGGGGTCGCCGACCAAGGTTTCCAATTGAGTCCATTTGCTGGCTTTTTTGCCTTTTTGATGCTCTTCCTCGCCTTCGGTTATCGCATCGAATTCTTCATCCATGCCGGCCAGCATAGACTTATCGAAGCCCAGTTTCGCCAAGCGGCTTTCATAGTAGATAGGAACGGTCGCGCCGTCTTCCACCGCCTGCTGAATATCGTAAATGTCGATATAGTCGCCGAACACGGCCGGAGTATTGACATCGGTCCCTTCTATCGGCGTGCCGGTAAATCCGATGAACGAAGCGTTCGGCAAGGCGTCGCGCATATGCCGGGCAAAGCCGTCTATGAAGTCGTACTGGCTGCGATGCGCTTCGTCGGCCATGACTATGATGTTCTGCCGCGTGGACAGCGGTCCCGCGCTTTCCGCAAATTTCTGTATGGTTGTGAATATGATTCCGCCGGCGGCTTTTTCAAGCTGCTTTATGTTCTCGCGCGAGTCGACCTGGACAGGTTCCTGGCGCAGGAAATCCTTGGCCGCGCCGAAAGTCCCGAACAGTTGGTCGTCCAGGTCGTTGCGGTCGGTGATGATAACCAGGGTAGGGTTGTTCAGCCGCGGCTCCAAAGCCAGTTTTCGCGCAAGGAATACCATGGACAGGGATTTCCCGGAGCCTTGGGTATGCCAGACGACGCCGGCGCGATGATCGCCGGTTGTCGCAGAAACGCTGCTTTCGACGGCCTTCTTGACGGCGTGGAATTGATGATATCCGGCAATCTTTTTTACTAATTTTTTACCATCGTCTTCGTAAAGGCAAAAGTTCTGCAGATAATCGATGATGACCTCCGGCGAGAAAAGCCCTTTTATCAGCTCATCCAGCGCGGACAGGCGCAGAGGATTTTTGTCGTCGCCGCGCCAAGGCATAAAGCGCGCCCAATCGGCGGTGAGAGAGCCAACTTTCGCGCCGATCCCGTCGCTGGCGACCAGCGCGACATTATATCGGAAAATGCTGGGGATGGCGGTTTTATAGTTTTGTAGCTGCGTATACGCTTTTTCGGTGTTCGCTTCCTCGTCCAGCGGGTTTTTTAATTCCAGGACGGCGACAGGCAGGCCGTTGATGAAAACGATAATGTCCGGCCGCTTGTTGATATCGTTTTCGATGATAGTGAATTGATTGACGACAAGGAAGTCATTGGAGGACAAGACTTGCGGCTCGAAGATTTTTATATGGTCGGATTTGATTTTGCCGGCGGCGGCGTATTCGACATCCAGGCCGTCCGCGAACCATTTGGAAATTTGCTTGTTGTCGGCGGTAATGCTTTGCGTGGACAGGGTAGTGATTTTGCGGAAAGCCTCGTCCAGGGCCTCGGGCGAGGCTTTGGGATTTATGGAGGCAAGGGCGGCGCGCAAGCGATCGAACAGAATGACTTGACTGGGCGCGCGCTCCAGTTGTTCGCCGGCCAGATAGTCATATCCGAGACTTTGGAAAGTCTGCAAAGCGACGGTTTCCAAGATGCTTTCGTTATAGAGGACGTTTTTCATTTGTTATCTCCTGTACCGAAGGGTGGGATTCTGATCTTTCCAGACATAAGGCGCGGCAGCAAGGAATCGCGCATCTGCGCCAGCGTGCGGGATTGAATTGAGTTTTGGGCTATCTTATGCATCATTGGCGAAATGATTTCATCGAATTTTTTGATAGTGTCTTTATCGGGAATTATTAATTCAACGCTTCCGACGTCGGTTTGGTTTAATCCGGGCTGAGCAGCCTTTGCCGAACCCAGCGTCGCCATAGTTTCTATGATCTGTTTCTGCGATATAAACAGGTACAGGAAAAATTGAGACGGGCAAATATCATTTGTCCGCAGGATGAACACATGCTCGTTGACGGCGCATGTTTCATGGGGGAATCCGTCCAAGGCCATAGATACCTTGCCGACATAAGCGCCGTCTTTGTATAGTAAGACATCGCCGGAGCGAACTTTGCCGCGGCGCATGTTATCAAAGAAACTTTGGCTTATGAATTTTTCTTTGGCGTAATCGTATATTCCAAAGCCTTCTATATTCTCCGCGCCTATGCTTGGAACGCCGGATGATTCCGCGCCGCCTTTAGGACGAGAACCGCTTTCCAATTCGCCGATAATGTCGGCCAATCTGCCATCAAGCCAGTTGTTAGGTTTTATGCCTCCAAAGGGTTCAAAGTCCACGAACCAAGACTTGAATAGAGCGGCGGCGATGGCTTCCAGGGTCTCATTTCCCCGCCGTGCGGCTTCTATTTTGTTGTCCAGCGCCCCCAGCACCCCCGCAATCGCTTTTTGTTCTTCCGGCGCCGGCAATAATATAGGATATCTGCCTAATGCATTATGACTTATGTTTGCCTGCGCGCTTTGACTGTCGATATTGTTTTGCACAAACGAGTAAAAGTCTGGCAATACCAAAGAATAATAAATAAAACTCTTGTCTATCCCAGGTTTAGGCACAACTTTGCAGACGCGTTGGTTGAGATAGGCAATATCGTCTGATATGTATTTCCCGACCTTTCCGATGGTTTCCCCAGTCATAGCTATGCAGAAATCGCCCTTGGTCAATTTGAACTTGTCCAGCTTTGATTCAAGATTTGAGTTATCAATAAATTGAGCGTCCGATAAATCTATAAATGGTGGAGTTATGTTTTTGATCTTTACAACAGGAATCCCTGAAACGCAGAACTCATCGCTTTTAAAAGCAAATCCAGGGACAATTGTTGCTATATCAGATAAAAATACATTTTGCCAGCTACTCATCGTCGATCTCCGCAGTTTCTTTTCCTTCGCTAATATCCTCTGGTTCTATTATACCATTTGCTCTTAGATCAAACCACTTTGTTGTAGTCATATCATCTGATGTTAACCCTTCTGCCGCAAAATCTCCAATTGCTGATAAATTTAATGTAAATTCGACAACATTTTTGTCTTTTAGAAAGTGAAAATTATTCTCCTCATAAGTGAAGTCTGTAAATACCCAATCACCGCCATAATCGTTCAGATATGCCAGAATACTATCTTTGTTTTCTTCTATCCAGTTAAATGTTTTTTGTAGCGGAATATATTCTTTCAATACAGTTTCTATATCGCGAATTGAGTTTTTAGAAGTTTTTATTTCTAAATTTGCACATCCCCCATTATCACATTTGGCAAAATCCGTATGGTTGTTTGTGCAAATAAATGCTTTTTGAAATTGTGTTAAATTTTCAATTTCCATAACAGAATGCAATAGAACCGCATCTTTAAATCCTTTATCGCTCCCGTGTTCTTTTTTATCACCTTTTTTGTCCAAATAATCGAAAGGTTTTCGTTTATGAACCGCCCTAAGGATTATTGGCTCCAATTGAGATGGATGGTCAATAATCAGTATGTCTTTTGAAACAAGGAAATTAGAAATTTCTATAATTAAATCGTCAAATTTACAAATTATGGCATCATATTGTTTATCAAAAAATCTGGATACTTTTTCATAATCCAATTTTGATTGTTCGTTTCTATCAAATTTTTGTTTTGCAATTTCCAATAACACTATTCTTGGGATAGCTAGTGTGCAAAACCTCGAAATATTTTCACTCTCCGCCCAAGTTAAAAAGTTCGTAAAATTTGATAGAGGAACAAATGCGCATGAGTTATCCTTATCCGCAGCATAAATACAGTTTGTATCGAAAATAATTAAATATTTTTTCGGGGATAATATCATAAGTTTGTCCGTTCCTAGCTAATTATTCATTAGATATTCTTTTTGCGATTTCTTTAAGTTTTTCTATCGCTTGTTTTATAATGGCTTTATATGTGCTAATTGTGTTTTCGGACGGCATATTCGTAAGCTGGTCTAATTCATACTCTTTTGCATAATTTGTGTCATAATTGACATCAACACATTTGAGAGTAGAAATTACAAGCCTATTCCATGACTCAAAAAGTTCTTTGGTTATATTTTCTCGATTTGATAAATCAGTGCCATTTTTTATAACATCTAATAACCCAGTCCAAGCATTATTTTTGTGAAATTTGTTCAAAGTGTTGCCGGTCATGATATTTTCCTTTTCTTGTATTGTTTCTTTCTCGTATCCATTATTAAAGCATATTTTGCTCGAAATTTCTTCAATATCTTTCATCGCTTTTTGTACTTGCGGACTTTTAAGCGCGTCCTTCACGATTATATTTGAAGCAAGACATGCAAGTTGTTTTATAATTTCGGTATCCAACTGCGCAATACGTTGTATCTGTACGTTCAATTCTGGGATTAGTGCGCTCATCTTCTCTTCGAACGTCGCGTCGTCTTCCATCGTTTCTTCCGCTCCGACATAGCGTCCCGGTGTCAGCACAAACCCGTTCTTTTCGATTTCTTCCAACTCCGCCGACTTGCAAAATCCCGGCATATCTTTATAATCCTTGCCCTTGCGCCAATTATGGTACGCGTCCGTGATTTTCTGTATATCCCCGTCTGTGAAATCGCGATTTGTCCGTGTCGCCATATAGCCCAATTTCCGCGCGTCTATGAACAACGTCGGCGCTCCGGGCTGGCGTCCTCGCCTTATAAACCACAGGCACACCGGAATAGTCACCGAATAGAACAACTGCGGCGGCAGCGCCACCATGCAGTCTATCAATCCTTCCCTTATCAGTCTTTCCCGTATTTCTCCTTCGCCGCCGGTGGCGGAACTCATAGACCCGTTCGCCAAGACCAAACCGATTACCCCGCGCGGCGCCAGATGGTGTATCATATGCTGAATCCAGCCATAGTTCGCGTTTCCGGCCGGAGGCACCCCGTACTTCCAGCGCGCGTCATCGCGTATGCGCTCCAGCCCCCAATCGCTGATATTGAACGGAGGATTGGCCAGAATGAAATCGGCCCGGGTGTCTCTGTGCAGGTCGTTATGGAAAGTGTCGGCATGCGTGCCGCCCAGATTGGCCGCTATTCCGCGAATGGCAAGGTTCATATTGCACAGCCGCCATGTGGTCGCGTTCTTTTCCTGGCCATAGATCGAGATATCGCTGACCCTGCCGGAATGTTCCGTGATGAACTTTTCCGCCTGGACGAACATTCCGCCGGACCCGCAGCAAGGGTCATAGACTCGTCCCTGATAAGGCTCTATCATCTCGACCAACAGTCTCACGATAGAGCGGGGCGTATAGAATTCTCCGCCAAGCTTGCCTTCGGCGCGGGCGAACATTTTCAGAAAGTACTCGTACACGCGGCCCAGGACATCCTGCTCTTCGTCGGCATACAAATCCAAGTCCGAGAATATGTTGATCAGCCCGCCCAGCATCGTCTTGTCCAAGCTGGGCCGCGCGTAATCCTTTGGCAGGACTCCGCGCAGCTTCGGGTTCTCCTTTTCGATGGCGATCATCGCCTCGTCGATCATCTTGCCGATTACAGGGCTGGTGGCGTTGTTCCGCAAGTAAGGCCAGCGGGCGATCTGCGGCACCCAGAATATGTTCTCGGCAATGTATTCGTCTCGGTCTTCCTGCTCTTCAGGCGTCGGCAAGGACTCCCATTTGCGCACAAACCGGTCGGATATGTATTTCAGGAACAACAGCCCCAGCGCGACATGCTTATACTCCGCCGCGTCGATGGAGCCGCGCATTTTGTCGGCGGCCGCCCAGAGCTTTTGCTCTATGCCCAATCCGGCTCCGTCTTTCGCCAATTTTGTTATCTTTGCCATATTTCAGTCCTTGTAAGTTTTGACTTATTATAGGATGGCAAAAGGAGAAAAACCACCTTTTATTTAGAAGAATGTCCTAGTTTTTAAGAGGATTTTATATGCAAAAACAAAGCTTTCGAAAATCGAAAGCCTTGGTTTTTTTATTTCCCTTTGACGAACTTTGTCAGCTTTATATTAACGTCGCCGATCGGGGTTTCGCGGACTTTTATATATACCGGTATGAAATTGTCGCCGCCGAATTTGGAATAGTAAATGGAGATCACGCTGGGTCGCTTTTTGGCCTTCTTTTTCGCGAATTCGTGTTCGAAAGGATAGTCTTTCATGGCTTTCCCAGCGCGGTTTGCAAAGACCGCGTCGCATCTTATTTCCGATATTTTTTTCTTGCCCGATTTGATTCCGGACTCCGAAGTTTTTCCTTTGTCGGTAACAGTAACGGAAAATCCGGTCTCGTCGATAAACCCATTATGCGAAAGATTGCATTTTCCGGTTTCGTCCAGCGCGCGTCCAATATGGAAGAGCAGGGTCAGCGGGTCTATTGCCTGGTCGAAAATCTTGTTGTCGACTTCTTTCGGCTTCCCTAGTTTTTCGTATGTCCATGCGCCCGCGAACGAATGTATTTTTTCTTTCCTGGTCGCTTTTTTATCGTCTTTGATGGTAGTATTTGAAAAGTAGCGGACGGTCATCTTGCCGCTTTTCTGCTCACCGACCGAGTATAGCTGCAGCCTGTCGCTGACGAATTGTTTCAAGAGTCCGGCGGCGCGGCCATTTGCCTTGATTTCGTAACCTTTTCCATCTTCGGAAAAGTTTATATTCATCTTGCCGATGCCGATCCCGCCCTTGGTGCCGGTAAAATCAAGGCGAAAGCCGCCTTTGCCCGGCATTTCTTCAGGAATGTCCGCAACGATGTCTACGTCTGTTTCAGGAATATCATTGGATTCTGATATCTCTTCTGCCGGCTCGGCCTCGGTAATTACAACCTCCGCCGACCGATTGAGGTAAAATTGATGTATGGCAATCCCCGCGCCCAAACAAATGGCGGCAATGAGTAATAAGATTTTAATGGAACGTTTCATGATTTAGTGGTGGCCTGCCACCCGAAGCGTCGCAGACGCGAAGGGTGGTCGGGGCGACATGATTCGAACATGCGACATCTTGCTCCCAAAGCAAGCACTCTACCAGACTGAGCTACGCCCCGCGCCAGTCCCCCGAAGCCTTGGCGAAGGGGGAAATTGCCGGAATTATAACATCTAAATCAGAAAAATCAAACTATTTGAGAATCCGCAAACTCGGATCGCCCATATTCAGATATTTCTGCGACAGCTCTTCAACATAGTCCGGCGAATGGTCCTGAAGCAGGCTTATATGATGCTCCACCAGGGTCAGCTTTTCCTGTTCTGTCGCCAGTTGAGTTTGCTCGCGCTCCAGCCGCCAGATATTCATCACAAAGCGCTGGACAGTAACCTCGCCAAAGAACAGCCGTATGAACATTGCGGCCGCGAACACGGCGCACACCACGCCGACCTTGCCACGCAGACCTCCTCGCCATCCCCCCACCAAAAATTGCAATAATTCTTTGATTTTCTGTTTCACAGCGGCTATTATATCATAATAATGATTGCGCCGGATAAAATTTTTGCAGCGCCCCTTGCGGGCATCACGGACAAGCCTTTCCGTCGGATTTTGCGCCGGTGCGCGCCGGGCGCCATGCTGATGACCGAGATGATTTCGTGCCATTCCTTGGTTGCGGCGGCAAAGAATTGCAAGCGAAACTTTGATACTTATGGCGACGAAGGCCTGCTTGGGGCGCAAATTTTCGGCGCAGATCCGCGGTTGATGGGCGAAGCGGCGCGGATTTTGCAAGACCAGGGCGCAACTTGGATTGATATAAATATGGGCTGTCCCGTGCCCAAGGTTGCGACCAAGGCGGGCGCGGGGGCTTTTCTGATGCGCGATCATGCACTTGCCGGGCGCATAATAACCGAAGTTGTTGGTGCGGTTAAAATCCCAGTTTCAATTAAAACCCGGCTGGGGTGGGACGATAAGCATTTGAATAGCATAAACCTGGTTCGCATTGCAGCGGACGCGGGCGCGCAGTTTGCGACCGTGCATGGGCGCACCAGGGCGCAAGGATACGCGGGCCGCGCGGATTGGCAAAAGATAGCCGACATAAAAAAACAAATGGGAAATTTCCCGATAGTGTTCAACGGCGATATAAAGACCTCGGCAGATGTGGCTGCGGTAGAAAAACTTGCCGCGGATGGCGCAATGATAGGACGCGCTTTGTTGGGAAACCCTTGGCTTCTCGGCGAATTATGTAGGGGCGGCTCGCTGGTTTGTCATTCCGGCGAAGGCCGGAACGCCCCGGGCGCATCGCGATGCGCCCCTATACATTATGAGTTAATTATGGAACACTTTGACCTTGTTATGCAGTATTACGGCGAGCGCACAGGCGTTCCGTTATTCCGCAAGCATGCGGCATGGTACTCGAACGGAATGAAAGATGCCGCTGTATTCAGAACCCGCGTGAATCAAATACAAACCGCCGCAGAGATGCGAAAAGCAATACACAAATTTTTTGACCGGGCAGATTGACATTTGGCTTTTTATACCTATAATAAGTGCGTGCTTCTTGGCAAAGCCGGTCGTTCGTGCAAAGATTTCATCGTGCCAAGGACCCTGTTATTACAGGGCCAGATAATACAAACCTTTATTCGTGTTTATTATCTGACAAAACTTACGAACAAAAAATTACAGATAATTGACATGAGCAACAAAAAAGGATTGTATTATGCAATATCTTGATTATTTTAAACTGCAATCAAAAAACCTTCTTGGTGGTTTTGATTCCGATAACCCCAAATATTTTCCGAATGCGAGATTTTGGATTTCCAAATGTCTGAAAGATACCGACAGATTCAGCCTTATGAAAGCACAGCATGTTGTAGCCAACATAGCCGGCTTTGCCAGTTGGGCGGATTTATCAAAAGCGTCCGACAAAGAATTGGAAGTCGCAAAAAATATCTTCGATAATCGCGACAATATTCTGGCCAGAATGGATCAAATATTCGGGCACAAAATTCCTGATTATAAAATCGAGCGCTTGAACGGAAACTGCGCCAACGGAATATCCACATGGAAGAAAGACGACTATATCGTACAGGCCACGGATTCACCGAAAATGATGGGCGTGTATCAGATTCTGACCGCTCAGACACTGAAAGAAATATACTCCCTAATCGGCGGATCCTATACGGAATACGACCCTACAAGCATTTGGGGTATCGCCCAGATGACCTCGCGCGTTATTATTGAAAGAGAAACGTCTGAAGGTTGGGGAAATTATAACGGCCAGGGTCCTTTGTATAACCAGATGAATATACCGTATCATTCGGTCATTGTCGGGTTATGGGATAATCGCAAAAACTTTCACGATTATCTGAATCAAGCATTGGATTTTTTCAAGAAAAATCAATTGGTGTTTAAACTTGATAATATCCATTGGGATTCCGATGGGCAAATCTGTAATTCGTTATAAACAAAGGTGATTGATATGATTCAGAAAAAAGCTGTTGATATGTTTATGAATGTGGCCCCTGAAAATTTTCATAATTTTTATGCAGGGGCCAAAGACATTACATTTGGTGTCATTTGTGGCGGTTGCAGTTGTATTTGTCCCATAGCTTCCGTGTGCGCCGGTGCATGCGTTGCATGCAGATAAAAACTTGTCCATTATAATGGACAATGTCAAAAAAATGCGCCCCTTTGGGGCGCGTTTTTTTACCAAGTTTTCGTATTGCTGTTTGTAAGCCTTGTTATGACTTCCTTGTTGCTCCAGATTTCCGTGCCGTTACGCAGGTCGGTCAAAGATAGCGAGAATGTATATTCTATCTTCTTTCTGCCCTTGTCAATGCCCAGGTCGCGCTGCGATATGCGTCCGAACAAGCTGGTGTTCGCTGCGGTCACAGTGCCTTTCTGCATCGTTGTTGATTGGTTCATGATTGAATTGTTTGCCAGATCGCGGGAAGACGCTACAGACGCGTTTTCGCCGAGGTTAGTCACGGTGACCTTGCCGCTGCGACGCAATTCGCGGCGCATATAATCAGTCAGGTCGGCGGTGTTGATGCGCTGCATCGTGTCGTTGCGGACTTCTCCGACTTCCATTATAAACGTACGATTGCCGGAAAGTTCATGCATCAGCATGTCGTCCAGCATAGCTTTTGCCATGCGCTCGAAATCAAGCGACGATAGCTGCGCCGTGACCAGCTCGGCCGATTCCGCGCGCGATATGTCTTCGGTTTTCTGGCTGCATGCTCCGATTACCAGCACGCCGCATATCGCCATAAGCATAGATATTTTTTTCATGTTCATTTTGGTTCTCCTTTGTTTGTTTTTTTATTGTTCAATGGGGCGGCCGGAAACGAATACTTTGTATTTCGTCGCGGACGCGTTCGGCGAAACCGAAGACCAATTAAACGGCTGTTCGGCGCGCAGTCTGGCTTCGGTTGATTTGGAAGTAGTGGCCTTTATCGGCATGCCGTCCGCGTCGAACCACATTACGCGATACCAGACGGTCGTGTCGCTGCTGGCGATGCCGCTGATATTCACGATGGTGAATCCGTCGGATTCGCGAACTCGGTCGGTCGCGCTTATTTCGGAAATGTAATGAGCGTCCGAAGTGAAATGGAATTTATTTTTGTCGTATTGCGTCGCGCAAGCGGTCAGCGCTACGATAGAAAGCGCCATGATTAGTTTTCTCATTTTTTACTCCTTAGTTTAATTTTCCAATGACTACGTTTTTATAGTCGCTTGAAATTCTGACGAACACTATCGCGTTTCGTATTCCGTCGGGGATTGCCACGATGCCGACCGGCGGGATGTTTAATTTGCGCGACGCGGGCATATTCAGTCGCGCGACTTGGATTTCGCTCGGCAGCGAATGCCATCCGCGCAAGTCCCATGATTTATTCGCGCCCATCGCCGCATTCGCCAGCAGCCATCCCCCCATCATCATCAATCCGCCGTATTTCTGGTTGCTGTTCGCCGCGACAACTCCGCCGACCATCGCGCCGGTTGCGATCGCAACTTTGCCGACTTCGAATATTACCGACGAGATTATATGCTGTGTTCGGTATTTTATCAAGTCCGTTTTAACGATGCTGTCCATGCTGGCCAGAAATTCGGTCCGGACGCCGTCAACTTCTATGAAGGGAAGGGCTTTTCCCCCAGGCGCCAGGTCCGGAACGGTAAGGTTGATGTTCCAAGCCTGCAGTCCGCGCGGGGCCAGCGCCCTCTCGTAAAGCCGCCCTACATTGCCGTTTTCGAAAACGACCCATACCAGGTCACGGCGCGCGCGAATTGCTTCCATGTCCGTGCGGACGAATTGATTGTCCGGCGCGAATTGCATAACGCGCCGCATAAAGTTATCCGCGTTCGGCATATCGCGGCTGACCACGCCGTCGTAAACCGCGCCCAGCCAGGTAGTATAAGGATTCACAAAATCGCGCATAGCCGCGACTTGGGGGTTCAGCTCCAGCTCGGCGTTTATATCGCTGACGATGGAGTTCAGCGGCGGCATTCCGGGAATTCTGCGCGCGGATTTCTTGAATTCTTCCTGCTGTCTTTGGATTTGGGCGCTGTTTTCCTGGACAGTTTGCACCTGCAGGGCGTACGCTCGCCGAAAGCTTTGGTTCGCAAAAGCATCACCCAGTGCCAGAAAGCCCACGCCCTGATAGGTATTCAGCATAATTTTTTCGTAATCTTTGACTTCGTAATTGCCGGGATCGGCGACTTCGGCCGCATCAAAGCATTCGATGCTTTGCTCCGGTTTGTTTGCCCAAAGGTTGTCAGTGCCGCATTTCAGCCCGTTCAAATAAGGATTTTTCCCTGCGCACGCGCACAGCAGCAATGCAAAAAATATGGCTAACGCCTTCCTCATGGTTTGGACAATAACATAAAAAAAATTTTGTTGCAACAAGCGGTTCTAGGTTTATAATAATAAAATTAGCGATTAGCAATTATCAATTAGCGATTTGGATAATATGAATAACATTGTCTATTATAATGGACATTGCTTATGGTTGTATTCAACTGATAATTGCTAATCGCTAATTGCTAATTAATAATTGAAAGGAACTCAAATGACCGAGAAAATTGAAATCGTAACCGCCGGAGAAATGCTTCGCCGGGCGCGCACCACGGGCCGGCGCAAGCGCGAACTGCCGACGATCGCCAAGCAGCTTTGCATAAAGGAGGAATTCCTGGAAGCCCTGGAAGCCGGCGAATACGAGAAGATTCCGGAATTGGTATATATTTTGGGGTTCGCGCGAAACTATGCGATGGAGCTGGAGTTGGACCCTGATATGATCGCCCAGAAGATAAAGGAAGAGCTGGGCATAGTCCGCGAAGAGGACGAAGTTTTGGCACCGGCAAAATCCGAACTGCCCGACAGGAAGAAGATAGTTAGCGAAGCGGCGGACAGAACCGGCGCGTTTTTGCGCAAGAATTGGAAATGGCTGTCGGCGATAATAGTATCGGCGCTTGTGATCGCCGGGGCGATTTGGGGCGTGTCGGCTTTGGCGACGCGCCGGGGGGCGGCAAGCGTCGCGCCGACTGAGGCGGTCGTGAACGCGCCGGCATTCAATCTGGCGGTCAAAGAAGAATTCGGAACTGAAAATCGCGCGGCGGCGAATGTGGTTTTGCAAGCGACTCAGGAATCATGGGTAAAGATAGAGGACGCCCAAGGCGAAACTATGTTCAGCCGGGTCTTGGTTCCGGGCGAAGTCTATTATGTCGGAGTTGGAAACGTGAAGGGGACGTTCGGCAACGCCGGCGGAATAGACGTGTGGGTGAACGGGGCATTGGCGCCGAAACTGGGGGCGAACCATACGCGCAAGGCCGGGGTCGCCCTTAACGCAGAGGCATTGTTGAAAACCGAGTAAATAAAAGCGCAGAAATGCGCTTTTATTAAAAATTATATTAAAAACTATCTAAAAAGTTTTCCGATATTCGCAAAGAAGCCGTTATTATTCGCAGCCAACTGATTTTTATATTTTGCTATTAATTTTTTGGATGTGTCGAAAAGCGTATTGTATTTTTCATTCCACTCCGTGTTCAGTTTTGCGTTTTTCTCTTTCTCGTTTTCAAGCTGGTTTTGCAAATCCGAAACATCGGTCGCGGCGGGCTTTTCTTCTTCGATATTTTTATCCTCGGCCCATTTGATCGCGAACTCTGAAAGCGCGGCGGGCTTTTTCCCAGTTGCTTTGAAAGTCTGGTACGGCTTGACCCCCAGGCGTTTCTTCGCGGCGGCCACATCTCCGGCGGCCTTTTTAACGCCGGTCAGGTCTTTAAAACTGGTATATAGTTTTTCCAACGCCGGGATTTCTTCCGTAGCTTGCAGTGCATACAGATGGTGTTGCTTCAACTGTCCTTCAAGGAACCAGTCGTCATAACCCCATCCTGTGGCGTTTTGCATTTTCGGATATTTGTCGGAAGCCAACATCTCTAAGAAATCTTTCGGGAATATGCGGTACCAGTTGGGGTAATGCAGCATTTTGCACAAAGACAGTTTCTGTTCGGTGGCTCCGACCTGTATATCTTTATGATATAGCTCTTCGGCGCGATAATCCATAAACCAGACTTTCTGTGTAAAGGACAAATTATCAAACTTGTCTTCAAAGATTTTGAGATATTGCCCGGCCGTCGCGAATTGCGGAACGCCTTCGTCGTCAAGCCGCCTTTTTATCTTTCCCGGAATATGCGCGTTTTCATCGAAGCCGAAAGGTATCCTCGCATTAGCCTTGTGGGTAAGATTGGGATCCCAATACGAATTACTATCTATGTTGTAAAAATACGATAAAGGCACGACCATATCTTTGTTCAGGATTCTTTTATCGAACGCTCGCTCTATATGGGAATTGATAAGGATCGCTTCCATTTCTTCCTGTTGCTTATCTTCATTCCAGCGAAGTTTATTCAAATATTCCTCGTACCCTTTTTGATAAAGCTCGCTCTGATAATACGCCGCCTGATACTTTTGGTGGCGCAGGGACGGCCCCTGACGCAGCTTGTCCAGAGTATTATCTCCGGGCTTTTTTCTTAACAGGTGATGAAATTCATGCGGCACGACGCCCAGAAATTGCGCCAAATCCCGAGTCTTTTCTTTCAATAGGGAATCGTAAATGATTATCGTATTGTCGGATTTTCGCGCCGCCGCCAAATGTTTCTTGGCTTCTTTATCATCGGGATGTTTAACGAATATAACATTGGGTTCCGGAATGCCCAGCTCGGCCGCGAAAGCCTTTATCAACGCGTTAAGAAAATACGCGCGCTGGTCCTTGTCCAGGGTATAAAAGTTTTGAACCATCCAGGACAAGTCCTTGGATTTTGTGATGGCGTCCCATTCCAGCTCCAGCATATTATCCGCGATGTGGTAAACGCTGTTGAAGTTTTCGCGCTTTATGTTTAATTTCGGCTCCGGTTCGGCCAGCAAGTCGTTGTCTTCGATATATTCCTGCGTATTTTCTTTGAATTTTTTGCGATCTCCCCAATTGCTTATTTCAAAAGGCTTTCCATGTACGGTTACTATTTCGCCCGTATCGGTGGCAGCTTTGAAGGTATAGTCGTTCCCGTCATGGGTAACGCCCATACTTTTCATCATATTTTGTTCCAATTCGTTCAAAAGGTCAGAATAGATATTTTCGCTATTATTCAGACTTTTAGGATTCTTCAGATAGTAAGTATGCAGGTTTATGATATTTTTGGTCAGGAATTCGTCCGAGAATTTTTGATGCAAAGCCAGCTCGTCCAGATATTCCTTGAAGCTTTTAAGGTGTTTTTCTATGAAAGACTCGGGCAGATCCTGATAAACGGCCAGCAGCCGGAACGCATCGTAATGGTCGAATATGGTTATGTGGCGCTCCAGCGCTTCGGCCGGGAATTTTACTTTTTTAATAATGTGAGAGAAAACCCCGCCGAACCAGAAGTCGTCGCCGTATTTTTGGAAAAATTCGTCTATCGAGGCCACTTGCGCGGGCTTGGAGTAGAGCTCTTTGCCCAGCGGCGGCAGTATCGCGTTAATCTGTCCGACAATGTTGTTTTCGTTGGCATACATTCGTTTGCTCCATTATTTGTCA
>WRHR01000018.1 GCA_009783145.1 Alphaproteobacteria bacterium
ACTTTCTCGCCCGACCGCAAGTATTACTCGGTCGTGTTTACGGTGGAAGAAGGCCCGCGGTACAAGTTCGGCGAGATAAAAATAGAAAACCCATTCCCGGACGTCGATGACGCCGACTTGTACGACTTGCTGAAAATGAGCAAGGGCGATACTTATAATATAGACCAGGTGGATGACACTATCAACGCGCTGCGCGCCGCGGTCGCGCGCGCGGGATACGCGTTCATAAACGTAGAGCCGATTCCGGATAAAGACGATGAAAAACGCACGATAGGGATGACTTTCAAGATTCAGAAAACGAATCGAGTCTATCTGGACAGCATAAACATCTTGGGCAACGTGCGGACTTTCGACAGCGTGATAGAACAGCAGATGGGCATCCGCCCCGGCGATCCGTTCTCGCTGCAGAATATAGAAGCTGGGCGGCAGAAGATGATGCGTTCGCGGTATTACAAGGACGTGCAGATGGTACCGACGCGCGTCGCGGGCGAAAATCTCATGAATCTGGACGTGCAGGTAGAGGAACAGCCGACCGGGGAGCTGTCGGGGGGACTTGGCTGGTCGAATATAAACGGCTTTATGATCGACGCTGGGATAACGGAGACTAACTTTATGGGACGCGGGCAGATAGTGCAGTTAAAGGGCAGCATCGCGCAATATACGAAGCAAGTCATGTTCGGATTTACCGAGCCTTATATGTTCGGGCGCGAGCTTTCGGGCGGCTTCGACGTGAATTATACCAAGTTCCAGTACGGCCGCCTGGGTAGCTTTGGGTATGACCGCGACAGCTTTACGATAGGAGGACGTCTGGGATGGCGCCTGACCGACCACTGGACGCAAGGCATGCGTCTTTCGGCTATGTTCGACCAGAATTACGACCTGCATTTGACGGGCGGATGGCGCCAGGCGAACCTTTATACGCTGGGGACGAATTTCAAGTACCATAACCTGAACACGGACTTTACGCAGAACACGCATACGGGAGTGGTGGCGAATCTGGGCGTGGCTTATACGGGATTTGGGATAAGCACCGAATCGTTTATGCGGTACAACGGGGATATAACTGGGCTTTTGAATTTTCTGGATAACCGCTGGCAGTTGAAATCGAATTTGGAGCTCGGTTATATACAGCCGCTGGGCGACGATTACGTCAGCCGCGTGTACCGGTACTTTTTGGGCGGCGAATCGTTAAGGGGCTTTCAGCTTGCGGGCATAGGCTCGCGCAATTGGGCGTATCGTAATTATGCGCTGGGGGGATTATGGAAGGCCAACGGAACGACTCAGCTGAATTTCCCGGTATTCGTGCCGGACGAGTATCAGGTTAAAGGCTTTGTGTTCGCGGATTACGGCGTGCTGGGCAAACCCCCGAAAGACGAGTATTATTTTACGGTGAACACCGCCGGAGGCCCGGTTACCAGGGAAAATTTTATAGATAACGATATCCGCACCAGCGTGGGCGTCGGAGTATATTGGAATACTCCGATGGGTCCGATGAACTTTTCTTGGGGCTGGCCGCTGAGGATGAATTATTACGACCGCGAGCAGAGATTTTTGCTAAGCTTCGAAACGCAGTTTTAATCTACTGGATTGCTTCGTCGCTTGTGCTCCTCGCAATGACAATGGATAGTAGAGGCGAACACTGAATTGTCATTGCGAGCGTAGCGAAGCAATCCAGTAATGATAAAAGCTTTAACGACTTTTAGCCGACTCGTATCTTTCAATTTCAAGCAATGCCGCTTTCAGAAGTTTTTCTTCGGCGTCGTCCAGTTCTTTCATTTCCAGTGCGGCTTTTATTTTTATCGCCGCTTCGAAATTCATCTTGCTCGGGCGCATGGCGGTCGGTTCGTTTTGTTCCGTTTCGGAAAAGTCGTATTCATCAAGAATTTCCATGCAAACTTTGAAAAGAGCGGCCTGAGATTCATCACGTATTCCGCCGGAATCGCAGATGGCTTTGAATATTTGGTGCGCGCTTTTGACATTTTGGAGATTGCAGTTTTCAAATCGCGGTTTGGTATCCTCGATATTTGGCAATATCGTTTTTTCTTGCCTTATGCGAGGGGTTTGGTTGCTTGGCAAGTATCTGCTTTTGAATGTGCCGGCTGAAACTGGGACTGAATGATTTGCTATGCAATTCGTTATATAAACCTGATAAGCTTCCGTTATGGAAGAATATGGCTTGCTTTCAAATGTAGTAGGTATTTTGGTTCCCATTATAGCCGCATTTATACTAATATAAACGCATTTGTCAAGGGTTTAATGGGTCATAAGCGGCTTGTTTCTAAAGTTTTTTCTGTTTTGTAACATCAAAGGCAAGCGCCCAAAGTTTCTTTTCGGTATCGTTCAATCCTTCGAAATTTACCTTTTTCTCCAGTTTGTTCAGAATTGTTTTTGCCGCGTCATAGTTTGTTTTGCCGGCCGTTGCTTTCTTGGGGCGCCCTCGCGATTGAAGTATTATCAAATCTGGAATTTCGTTCATCTTTACTTTCTTTCTGAACCACGAATATGACATTTTGTCCTTCAGATCGGATTCCCAATAAACCGCGGTCAAAGAAGGATAGTCCTGGTTTTTGTATTTGCAGGGATTGCTTAGCTCGGTCGTATATGTGCGAAGTCTTTTTTGGCCGCGAGCAGTGCCGATGATTTTATCCTTTGGGCGCGGTGGAGGCGTCCGTTTTTTCTTCTGCTTTTTCAGCGATTCGGGATTATTTATCAGGCGCTTGCGAAACTCCCCAGGTGTAATGGGAATATCGGCGTCGGCGTTGTAATCCAGCAAGGCGTCGTCTATGGACGGGAATTTTCTGCCGTTGATTTTAATGGGGACTTTCAACATCTTTCCACCCTGCTTGTGAATGCGCTGTATGTTATTTTGTATCGCAGGCCGGACGCCAGATAGGCAGCCGTCATAGATTGGTATTTTTCGCCGTTGTACTTGCAAGGCACGCAGTTCGGGCGAGGGGCCCCTTTGGGCCTTTTGGGTGCGGGCGCTTTCGGTTTTTTGGGCGGCGGCAGATTATAGGATTCATAATTTTGAATTTCATCCAGCGCGGCATTCCAGAGTCTTGCCTCGGCCTCATCGAATAATATTTTTTTATTCAACAGTCTTTTTATCTGTTTTGCGCTTTTGTAGTTTGTCTCGCTGACGACTTTGAGTTCTCTTAATCTCGCAGCCTCGCATTCTTCTTTGGTGGGAACGCCCCGCTTTGATTTTTTAAGCAAGTCCGGATCATATCGCGCCCGCTTTATGAAAGTCGTCATTGACATAGGATGCCGGACGCCGTCAATGTGCTTCAGATAAGCCTCCTTCATCGAGGAGTAATCTTTACCGTTGATATTGATGGGCTTGCCTTTGCTCATAATAGAGCCATTATACTACAAACAAACATCTTCGTCAAAAAGTAACGTTATGTCTTAATCCTGCGTTCATTATTTAACGCATACGCTTTTGGCCGAGGGGGGGGATGGGGTCAAGGTGCCTTCCCTGCAGGATGTTATTATACAGCTGTCATATTTCGGACCTGTGGGCGTATCCGTGCATGCCTGCCATGCGATTGCCGCACCTGTTCCGCGCCCGTTCATAAACGGTTTGCTTTTAGTGCAGTCAATCTGTTGTGACGGACATTTTTTAACTTGATTTGCATCTGTAACACTTGTATTTGCTGTCGCGGGTGTTGGGGACGTGCATGCACTATTGCTGACCGTAGCGGTTACCATTCTGCAAGCTTCGTTGTTTTGTGGAGTTGCTCCTGACGCCGGTTCGGGTTTGCACAAGCTGGAACCAAGACCAGAGGCTTGTATATTGGCCGCTGGAATGCCGGCATCTGTTAAAACTCTCATTGCTGCTTCTGCTCTTTGCCGGGACAGGGTTTGATTTCCGGATTGCGACCCGGTCCAATCCGTCATACCGTTAATTTGCAGGCATCCGTTAAAAGCACCTTTGCCAAGACGTTCCGCAAAAGCTTCTAGTTCTGTCTTCGTGCTTGTGGTAATCACAGCTTTGCCTAGTTCGAAAGAATTGGGGCCCAAAATTATGGTATTGATTTCATCTTTGGGATTCAGTGAATCACTGGGGCCACATATATCATCTGTCACCACATTGGGGGCATAGCACGTGCATCCGGAACCGGGAGCATAAGCGAATGCTCCATTCTTGCAAACGCATGCATCCGTCCTATCGGTGTTAAGATTGGGGCCAGATATGCACGCGTCTTGCGTGGCTGGCTCACAAGTGTTGGTGTTGGCACTATAAATCGGTGTTGCAGTAAGAGCGCTGCAATCGCAAGTTGGATATGTGCCCGTCGCGCCAGTCGGGCATTTGTCAGGATCAGCGCCGACGGCATGACAAGTGTTAGTCCTGGCATTGTAAATTGGCGTGGCGACAAGACCGCCGCAATTGCAACTTGGAGGCGTCCCTGTTGCGCCGGTCGGGCATTGTGTAGGATTACTTTTGAAATTTTGCACCGCCGTGGCATAATCTTTATTCAGTATCTCCGCGCTGCGGTCTGTCTTTTTATTGTACTTCTGCATCAGGGGATGCGTGATTACGCTGGTCAGCAAGCCTGCGGCGGCAATTCCCGCGCCGACTCCTATGCGGACCTTGGTGGCCTGAACCTGTTTCGCCCATTCAGCCGCGTCGTCGCCTTCGGGATTCTGCAGCGCGCGCGATATGCTGGTGTAATGGCCGCTGGTTATCCCCGTCGAGGCGTTATTATATAACTTGCTGGTATCCAAGGCCGCGACATTGGCCTCGATACCCGGCATCATGCCCAGCGCTTCCTTGTCCAATCTCAACTGCTCCGCAAGGTTCATCATCTCTTCCCGCAGCAGGTCAAGTTCTACCGTGTCCCCGTCATAGACTTTTACGCCCAAGGTTCCGCCCCTGACGCTTGACTGGCCCGATACTTGGCAACTGAAGGTGTCAAGATAAAGCTTCATTTCCTTTTCCGACTCGGCATCGATCTTCTTTTCGGTAATGCCCTGCGCAAGCTGCATCGCCCCGATGCCCATCGCGGCGGTAGATGCGCCGGATATGGCGCGTTCGGCCATCAGGTTCTTTTGCATATCGCGTGCGTTGTCTTTCAGGTCTTGCAGTTTCTGAGGATTGCGTTCCGCGTCGGAAGCGCCGGTATCAGATTTATCTCCATCTCCCAAAGGTTTCTCTGTTTGGTCAAAACTTACTGTTCTGGACCCGCCCGTATTTTTGGAGCTATTCGAAATTTCTACCTTTTCATATGGATTTGCTTTTGATGCATCCTCTTCTTCTTTTAGCTTTTCGTGTTCAGCTTGGCCTTTATCGAAGTTTGCAAGGTCTTCATCACTTAAATTGACTTCAATTTTTTGTTCAGCTTGTGGTGCCGCTTCATCCGCTAACACCCCTGAGAAAATCACAAAAGCGCCGGCAAATGCGGCAAAAATTCGCAAAATTCTGGATACTGGCATTATTTTGCCCGGCATAAATTCCCCTCTCTATCAAGCAATTATATCATTAATCGGGGATTGGTGCAACTATTCCTGGGCATGGTGGCGGGGCGGTGTTCCCCTCCTGTGGAGGGGTGGTCACGAAGTGACCGGGGTGGTTCGTTTAGTGCTCGCAGATTACAAGAACCACCCCGCCCCCTCCGGGGGCACCCCTCCACAGGAGGGGAACCGATGTGCGGGCTTTGTTGCCACAAATTTCTTATTGACCCCCATCGCGAAAATTCTCTATAATTCTGGCGAAAACGAATGAGGGAAAAATGAAAAAACTATTATTGGGGCTTTTGGTGGTTTTCGCGCTTGCCGGCTGCGGCCAGGTCTATAATCGCGAGCCCGTCGGCGTCGGATACGATAACGACGAGCTGAAATTATCGCCGTGTGCCTGTATGCAAGCATACCGTGCCTGATAATCAATAATCATTAATGGGCGCAGTCTGAAAATTATTGATTAATGATTAAAGCGAACGGAGTGAGCGTGCAGTTTCCTAATGATTACGACACCAGAATGTTTCCGAATTCGCGCTATCTTGCGATGGCGCGGGCTTTCGCTATTTGGGCGGCGCTGCTGTTTCTGCTGATTGCGGCGCTGGGCGGGGTTTTGGTTTGGACCATGCATGCCAAGCGGGTAGAGCCGGTCTTGATTTCGGTTTCCGATAACGGAGCGACTTGGACCGCGGTGCTGGGAGCGCGCCACCCTTCGCCAAGGCTTCGGGCGGCAGGCGGCACGCTGGAATACTCGGCGTATCGCGTAATGCAGGAAGCGGTGGTCGGCAACTTCGCCAGAATGTGGTTTTCCATCTCTGGGGACGCGGACGAAAATGAAACCAACTGGTGCCGGTGCGATCGTATTAGCTGCGGCGCCGACGCTTCAGTGCCGCGTTGCGCGGTTTGCTGCATGGCTGGGGAAAGCTTGTTTGAAAGATTCTTGGAAGTGGTCGCCGGCGATTTCAGAGGCCGCGCCGCATCGGGCGAAGAATGGTCTGTGGCCCAGGACTCGATCCGCGCGGCGCCAATCGGGGCGGCGTCCGACAAGGGCGGGCTGTGGCGCTTGACCGCGACCGTGCGCAAGAATAATGGCGGCGCGCAGAAGATAGAGGCCTTTGCGCGCGTGGCAAGGGCGGCGGACGGATATCCCGCCACCTTGGGATATTTCGTCACGGAGTTTGCGGCGTATCCGGCGGAATAGGCGAGATACGTGACGCGAAACGCGAGACGCGTGATACGGAAAACCAAATAGCATTGTCCAATATATTGGACAGTACATAATGTTGCATAATATACGCGTTTCGCATCTCGCGCTTCGCGTTTCGGAGAGAAATGAAGTTTTTTATGGGACTTTTATTCGGAACTATTTTGCTGGTTGTCGCCGCGGGCACGGCGGTGATGGGCGGCAAGATATTCGACATCAGTCGCAAGTTCTCCGTCAGCTCGGTAATTTTCCAACCCGGAGACTTGTCGCAGGACCGGATTGAAAAGCCGATTGATCTGGATACCTTGTCCATTGAGACGGTGCGGAATCACTTGATAAGAAAATTCGTGCACGAGTATTTCTATATAGTGCCGGACGCTGGCAATATGGCCGCGCGGCGAAAACTTGGCAGCGTGTTGTACAGGATGATTGACCCAACGTCTCCGGTATTTAAAGAATGGGATGAGAAGTTCGGCGTCGATATGGAAAAGATGGCGGGCCAGCAGATATTGCGCCGCGTTGTTGTAAACAGCATTGCTCAGCCCCCAAAAAGCGAATATTTCCAAGTGTCTTACGACCTGCTGACTTGGGACGTTGCGAACGACATAACCCGCGCGCCGGTTGCAAGCAAGAACAAGTCGATGTTCATACGGCTTGATTTTGAAAAGGGCCTGCGTCAGCTCCAGACGAACGGGGCCAGGTTCAATATTAAAAAGTACTTGGAAGAAGGCGGCGATCCTGCAACAATATTCAGGTTCAGAGTTCTGGAAGTGGTGGTGAAATAGAGCATAGATAACAGAGCATAGAGCATAGATAAAATGGGTAATAAAAAAGGAATTACGAAACAAAAAGCGATGGAGTTTTCCATAAGAATTTATAACTTATATAAATATCTTTGTGAAAATAAAAAAGAGTTTGTATTATCAAAACAAATCTTGCGTTCGGGGACAAGTATTGGCGCAAACCTATCAGAGGCGGAATGCGCCATATCTGAAAATGATTTTGTGTCGAAAATATATATTTCATATAAAGAATGCTCTGAAACATTATATTGGTTGGAGTTATTGAAAAATATAGGATTGATAAACCAAAAAGAATTCAATAGTATAAATAAAGATTGCGAAGAGATAATAAAATTACTGTCGGCAACGATACAAACAATGAAAAGCAAAAAAGAAAAAAGTGATAAAAAATAAATTATTCTTTTTATCTGTGATCTATGCTCTGTGCTCTATGCTCTGTCATCCGCAAGCTTTGCTTGCGGATGACTTTGATCCGTTTATCTATGACGCGGAATACGGGGATGACGCGTATTTTACGGATGCGAATATCTCTGCGTCCGCGCCTGTGGAGTTTAATGCGGCCCCAATTGTTTTGAACCAGGGCGCAAGGCTCGTCAATGTCAATGGCTTCGATATCGCGGGCATATATTTGGGGATGCCGTTCGAAGACGTGCAGGCTCTGTTTTTCACGGCAAGCTCTATTTACGCGCCTCGGAAAAAAGACTCCGTAACCTATACGGTCTCGAATGATTGGAAATACAATTTGGACTACGAATGCCGTCAGCAAAAAATCAATATCCCCGCAGACTTGGAGAAATGCATAACCAGCCTCGCGAGAAAGCGCGGCCTGCTGTATCCGTCCGAACTGCATCTGGTGCGCGAATCGACGGGGGAGACGATAGAGGTTCACTTTACCAGCAATGCGACGGATAATACGGTCTGGCGCGTGATATACAAGAACGACGCAAACAGCGTGGAAGGTTCGGCGGAAAAATTCGCTAATCAGCGGGACAAGAAAATCCTTGCGTTCTGGCAGGGCGTCTTGGATAAGTACGGCCCCCCGAACAGCGGGGAGGACAGGTGGATATCGAACGACAATTCGTTCGATCCGATGATGACGGCGTATTTCGGAATGCTGGATTTGGTCGACCAGGGGCGGCTGGCGGAAGATATCGCCAAGAATGTATCCGACGCGCGCGAAAATTTCCGTGCGAAACCGTACGCGTTTTAGAAAATATTTGTTCTTGTCATATATGGAAAAAGAAGACTACAATGCCCGCGTGGCACAAAAAAAGGAGAAAGCAGATGAATCCGAGCGAACAAGCATTAGATTTTTTGCGTTATTAGCAAAAAATCGTACCCGGGCCCCGCGGCCGAGGAACGCAGGCCGTGGGTGGGACATGCGCGTCGTGAGGATGCGTCGGTAGTGTTGCAACAAACTTTTAACAAAGGAGAAAGCAGATGAAAAAAATGGCAGCGATGCTTATAGCATTGGGAATGTTGGCCGGCTGCGCCGGAATGACCCAGAGGGAACAAAATACTTATATCGGCGCCGCGATCGGCTCGATATTGTTTGTTCCAGGCGCCTTGATCGGCGGTTATATCGGACATAATTACGGGCAATAATTATGCAAAACAACGCGCAGGGCTTGCGCCCTGCGCGTTGTTATTAAAATGACCACTTATCGGGCGGGGCTTTTTTCCGAATTCTTGGCGCGCCTGTATCTGCGCCTGCACGGCTTCAGTATTTTGAAATCCAGATATGTCACGGGAAGGCATACCGGCCGCGCGGAGATAGATATAATCGCACGGCGCGGAGATTTGGTTATTTTTGTTGAAGTAAAAAATCGCCCCAGCATAGAAGCGGCGTTCGAAGCGATTACGTATGCGCAAACGCAGCGTCTGCGGAGCGCGGCGGAAACTTGGCTGGCAAGAAACCAGTGGCGCGGCGATGCCAGGTTTGACGTCATTGTTGTGACCGGCTGGCGGTTAAGTTGGTTCAAAAACGCGATATAATAGTATTATAGTATAAATGTTTGTCTTTACTTTTCCTGACAAAAATCAATATAATGGTTTTGAAATAAAGGAAAAGAAAAATGACGCCAAAACTACCTGATGATATTTTTGATAAAAAGTCCCCCGAGCAGAGAAATTTCGCGGTTGATAAATTATTGGAGAAAGTGTCAAAGGAACGTAATGAAGAATTCGGAAGATATCTTACCGGGTTGTTTGTTCGCACTATGAAACAGCCCAACATCGCGGGAAGGATTCTTGGGTTCGGATCCATGACTAATGATGTGAAAGTTGATTTTACGCAAAGCTTTATGGATGCGCTGATAGACTTGATTAACAAGGATATCGATGAAGACAAGGTAAAGATTTATAACCAGAGCGGCGAGCTTATAAACGGGCCGGATTCGACCATATCAAAACATTCTTTAAGCCTGTTCAAAGAAGATATAAAAATTCCGAAAATGAAAGTCGCGGATGTTCCGCGCAAGGGGTTTCAGATGGGCATGGGGCCAACGAAAGATTTAGGGATTAATTTCGATTGGCCTTTGTATAAGATGACGGATTGCTTCCTGATGGATTTGCGGCACGAATCAGGCCATGTCGTAGATGTGTTTGCGCCCAATATAAGCCCGATTGGCAATATATCTTTGGAAGCCAGCAGAAATTATGTTTCGCCGGAAGAGAATCCGGATTATTATGCAAGGAATCCGCATGAGGGGAACGCAAATACCGGGCGAAGCGAATATGCGGACGCAATAAGACAAGCGCTGAAAGAAATAGAAGCCGGCGCGGGCAACTTTAAATCTATATGTGAAGCTTGCAATGATTCATATTCGTAAATAAACGCATAATTTCCGTTGCAATCAAGATTTCTTCATTTATAATCCCGCCGTCAGTAAGACTTAAAGAAAAGGAGAAAAATAATGAAGAAAGTATTATTGTTGGGCTTTGCGGTCCTTACTTTGGCGGCATGCACGGGTTCTTATAAATCCGGCAATTGCGAATATCACTTCCTGCTTCATAAAGACATTTCCATTTCCAAATGGATTGGAAACGGAACGGGGGGATGTTAAAAAACGCGGGCGTTGCCCGCGTTTTTTAAGTAGGAAGTAGAAGGTAGGAAGTAGGAGGCATAGAGAAAAGTTATCTTTGCCATTCTAGTATACTAGAATACTAGTATGGTAAGCATAAAATACTTTGTCCATTATAAAGGACAATGCTATTTGTTGCGCCAAACCGCTAGCGACTAACGACTAGCTACTAGCGACTATTTTATCACCGCGCTTTTAATTAGAGTTAAATCCTCTTTTATCCCGTCTATTTTCAGTTGCAGTTGGGCGATTCCGGATTCCATCGTGGATACGCGCGATTCAAGCGCGGTTGTCCGCGCCTCGGTTTTCTTTACGTTGTCCAGCGAGGAATCATGCCGAGCCGCCCAGTAAATCGCGGTGCCTATGAATACGATAAGAAACCAGGAGTTTCGCAACAGATCGATAAGCCCGGCCCCGGATGAGATCGATTGTTTGATTTGTTTAACCATGACATTTCTCTTTGATGTTTTTCCTTTGCGATTATGTCAGCGTTCTAGCATACTAGTATTCTAGTATACTAGAACGGCAATGTTTTTGGGTTTATCCCTCTTTTCCTCTTTTTATCAGTGCTTCCATCTGATGCACTAACGCGCGCTGAGCTTCCAGAGTGCGCAGCCCAGCCTCGGTCGCATCAGCGCCCAGGAAGCGCTCTATCGTTATGCTGCGTAGATGGTCCAATACTGCGGCGCCTGTGGGAGTATTGAACGTCCGCGCATAATTTTTCTCAACTTCTTTCATGTTTATATGCCTATGTTGCAAAGTTTTCGTAAGACGGGGAGTAAAAACTATAAGCCCCCGGCGGCTTCGCCGGTCATCTGCGCGATTGGCGCGATGTATTTCAACTGCGCATCGCCGTGCAGCGAAATCTTATCTATGACTCCGCGGCGCGATAAAATCTGCAAGCCGCGATCAACCAGCGGCCTGATGAACTCGTGCAAAAGGCGTCCGTATGTCGCGCCCAACACTCGCATCATATCCGCGTTGCGCGCGAGTATTTCCGTCGCGGTCATTTCGCGGTTGCTCATAAGCTGCAGGCGGTCGGCCAGCAGAGTATGCAATATTCTCGCGCGCAAATCGCCCAGTATGATTTGCGATACGTCGAAATCCGCGCCGGAACGCAGCGGCGTCAAGCCCGTGCTGCCCACGGCCTTGGGAATAATCGCGCCCGGGGTCAGGTTGATGTTGGAAAGGTTGATTACGCCGTCGTCGTCCGCCTGCCATATTCCGCTTACCGCGATGGTCGCGTTCTTCAAGACTAATTCCACGACCTTGTTCGCGGTCTTGATATCGGGCAGGGCGCGCAAAACGGGAGAGCGGCCATAGCTTTCGCCGCTGGCGACCGACCAGCGGAAAATTATATAAGGATTGGTTTCGAATGTGCCGCGCGACACGATGTTGTTTTCAAAGTCTCCGCCCACGTCCAGCCAAGTTATGAAATCCGTGCCGACCAATGCTTGAACCAAGCGCAGCGGCGCATCGGGATTTTCTTTTATCGTTTGGCGCAAGTTTGCCGGCGGCGTCCATTCGGGATATTTTTGAGCGACCTCGGACGCGGGCATGGCGGTAGTGTGAAATATCGCGCCGCGGGTGATTGCTATATCGTTCATCGGAATTGCGGTGAAGGAAAAAGCGCTTGCCGCGCCGACCGGATTTTCCGACATGAACAGGCATGCGGTCCCCAGTATTACCAAATCCAGATAGCACTGGTGAATAGTCGTATAAAAATTTGAATCGTTCAGATGAGTGCGCAGCATCAGGGTAGCGTGCGCGGTTGCGTCGATCAGGGGATCGGCGTCGCCGTCGGGCGACGGTTCGCGCACCAGGTTCATCCACAGCGATTCGGGCGGAGTCAGCAGGGAGTACATGCTGGCGGCTAGATTCTCGACCGCGTCGCCGGCGGTGGCGTCAAAAAGCGTTGCGCTTTCATCGTCGGCGGATGGCTGAGTAAAGCGTTGGCATTGCGTCCAGCGACGCGCCCAAGGCTCGCGCGCGTCCAGCGCGTGTTTGTAAAGTTGCAATATTTTTGCAGTCATTTTGGTTCCTTTTGGTTATAAAAAAACTCCCCGTAAACGGAGAGTTAAGATTGTATGGTTTCAACTAGGTTTTATTGTGTCAGGCCAATAACAGAATCTGCCAAACTGGAAAATGTTTCTTGAAATTTTTCCACATTTTCGTTAGCAGTTCGTAATGCGTGGCCAAATAGATTGGTATATTTTTTCAATTCTTCCTGCGTAAGTGTAAATATCGGCTTATTAAAATCTTGAGCTGCCGCAACTAACGAATTAAAATCCGATATGTACGCCAAATCATAGGGAATAGCATTTTGCACAGCAGCCTTAAACTTTTCTTCGCTTATAACAATATCAAGTTTTTTTAACTCAGGAATCAAAATACTATTGGTTGTGGTACGAATCCTGTCAATCCATTTTTGGAATGATTTTGCAGGTTTATTTTTATCATCGTCTTCATTAACCCGTCTTGGCCTATAATTTTGCTGTATCAGGCCAAGAAAAACAGGTTTGCAGGGGAGAGGATAATCAGTTTTAAAGTTACTTACTGTTTTGTGCCAATCCGGTATTATAGTAGCCAGATTTTTTATAGCTATTTCGGAGAAAAAGTCAGGACGGCATGGTGCGATAAAAAAGTCCGAGCCCATAAGCAAAACTTCGTTCAATCCACTAAGACTCGGCGCCATATCAACGATGATGTAATCCAACTTGTGGATGTCCGCAATTCGCCGCAACGCATAATTCAGATATCCGGGAACTTTTGCCAAGTATTCAAACTGTTTTGAACCGCCGAGTTCCAGCGCCAATGTAATAGTTGTAGAAAATTCTTCAATTTGTATATATCCGGGCAGGATAAACAAATTGTCCTGCGCCGTGCTTATTATATTAGCAATTTCCCCGGCGATTTCTGGGTTCGGTTGCTTGTAATTAGAAGCAAGCCGCCATATATCATTACTGTCGCGTTTCTGATAGAACAACTCTCTGGCATCATCATCATCAGACAAAGACAAAGTTAATGATGTCAGATTGCTTTGCGGGTCAGCATCAACAAGCAGGGTTCTATAGCCCTTTTGCGCCAGCATCCACCCAAGATTCATACTTGTTGTAGTTTTGCTGACACCGCCCTTGTTATTAAACATGGAAATGATTTTAACCATAGCCAATTCCTTATAGCTCTGAATTTCTTGAAATTATATCAACATTTATTAGAAAGTCAAACCGCAAACCCCAAATTATATTTGCTTATTCCCGTCCTTGTCGCAACAGCATTTGCAGTCGCGGGTTGTTTCTCTCGCGGTATTTCGATTCGGTTGCATAAAACGCGCTCAATGACGTATAGCTGTCTATTTCAATAGATTCGATCGGGCTGTTCCGGTCTGCGGAGAATTCTTGCAGCCCGCAAAAATATCCGGCTCTGGTTTCCTGGATCGCCAGCCGTTTGAAATGAGCGAATCCGACATAATATGTTGCTGTCTTCTGGTTGTATTCCAAAATCGCAAGCCCCCCGATCCGATCGTCGGATAACGCTTCTTCAAGCGCCGGCATAAAAGTTTCCGGATTTTTGAATGCGTCCGCCTGGCGGTTTACTTCCGCCCGCAGCCGCGCGATACGCTCCAAAGCTGCGGCGCTGGGTTGCCTGTTTCTTTCAGTCATATTTTATCGCATTAGATAGTTAAACGAAATATATCACTAATGGGTTTGTTTGTCAATCTGTAAATGATTCGGTTAAACCTTGAAATCCGTCCTTGCGTTCATCGGACGCCAGAATTGCCCCAGCGGGCGCACCGGCATAGGGTTTAATCTTAACGCGCCCGCCAATGCGTCCAGCCCGTCGTCGTGCCCGCCGGCCCCAAGCGGTGTCCAGCCCAGCATTTCGGCCAACAGCGGCGTAGTTCGAATGCGCTCGTGCGCGCTTAACCGTCCGGTGGTCAGCAACGGCTCTATGGCGTCCAGGATTCTCAGTTCCTTGCGCGCGTGGTTTATGATTTTCTGCACGACTACTGGTTGGGTGCGGCGGTTTGCGACTTCGCGCAAAATCTCCGGCAAGGCGCTGCCCAGCCCGTTGACCTCGATTGCCAGCGCTCGCGCTCCGTGCATCGTCATGAAGTCCAGGACCAATCCGCACTGCGTGGCCAACGGATGCAAGTCCGAATCTTCCACAGCCAAGTATTTGATGTCGTGAATGAAAGCGCGGCGATTTTTGTCGTCGCGATAAACCAGGACGCAAACGCTGGCGTCGGCGTACTTTCGCCCGCCCGAAGGGTCCCAATAGCATGATGCGCCCGTAATTCTCGTATCGCCGATTTTGGCGGTGCGGATATCAAGCTCTTCTTCATAAAACCGCAGCGCGCCGGGATCCAGGCGGGCCTTGTCTTCGGATATGAATTCCAGCATCATCTGACTGGAAAAGTGCCGCGGCCCCACGGTATCGCGCAGTTGGTCTATCTTTTCCAACGGAAAGACTTCGGGCCATGCAGGCGCCCCGATGGAATCAACGATAGGCAGCCGCATAGAGGCGTACCCGCGCAAAAAAGGTTGGTTCTGTTCGTTCATGGAAAGTAAAAAACGCGCAAATGCGCGTCCGTTTTAGTAAAATAATTATATCACAATTTAAAGCAAAAATCAATTGCAAAATGAAATTTGTGTTGTATGGTTTAGGATATGAATACAGCCGATATCCGCTTTGCGCAGAAAACCTTGCCTACTAACTTGGAAGCCGAACAAGCCGTGCTGGCCGCGGTCCTGATGAATAACCGGGCGCTGGAGAAAGTAAGCGATTTTCTGAAGCCGGACCATTTTACTCATCCCGCGCATCAAGAAATTTACCGCTTGGCAGAAAAGCAGTTCGCGGCCGGAATTCCCTTTGACATTATTACCGCGAAAAATTATCTGACTCAGCAGGGAGTTCTGGAATCCGTCGGAGGAGTGGAATACCTGTCGGAGTTGGCGGGCGCGGGCGCGTCAGTCGTGAATGTGGATCAGTATGCAAGGATAGTCTATGACAACGCCCTGCGGCGAGAGCTTATTAATATCGGCCAGGACATAACCGATTCGGCGTTTGTGGAAGATTTGGAAAATCCAGTGGATCGTCAGATTGAAAATGCCGAGCAAAAGCTGTTCGGGCTGTCGGTATCCGGCAGTGCTGATAAAGGCGCCTTGCCTATGGCGACAGCATTAAAGATTGCATTGGAAGAGGCAGAAATAGCATATAAAGCCGATGGAAAGCTGTCGGGCCTTACCACGGGCTTTCATGATTTGGATAAATCAATCAGCGGCTTGCATAAATCCGACTTGATAATAATCGCGGGCCGTCCGGCAATGGGAAAAACTACGCTCGCGATAAATGTCGCGTTCAATGCGGCAAATGCGATTATGACGGAAAATGCGAATAAGAAGTACAAGGGGGCGGTAGTATTTTTCAGCCTTGAGATGTCGACGTCCCAGCTGGCGGCACGCATACTAGCATCTCAAACAGAAATCTCAAGCAGCGCTATGCGCAACGGATCTTTAACAGACCATCAGTTTTTAAGGTTATCGAAATACTCGGACGAATTAAGCAAGGTTCCGTTGTTTTTTGATGATTCGCCGGGAATGAGTGTTCCTATGATGCGCGCGCGCGCGCGGCGCCTTGCTCGAAAGCATGGCGGGATTGCATTGATAGTAATTGACTATTTACAGTTAATGACAAGCCCCGGCGGAAGAAAAAATGATAACCGTGTTAATGAGCTTTCAGAAATAACGCGTGGCCTGAAAATGCTAGCTAAAGAATTGGATGTTCCTGTGATTGCGCTTTCGCAGTTATCACGCGCGGTTGAGAGCAGAGTAGAAAACTTGAGCCGTCCGCAATTGTCGGACTTGCGCGAATCGGGTTCTATTGAACAGGACGCGGACATTGTGGTATTTACTTATCGTGAAGAGTATTATGTGCAAAATAAAGACTTAACCCATAATATCCCCGATTCCAATCCAAAAAAGACTTGGGGTCAACGCTTGAAAGAAGTGGAAGGGAGAGCAGAATTTATTATCGGAAAGAATCGCCATGGCAGGCCGGAAACGATAAGAGCCTTATTCAGCGGTGAATATAGCTTGTTCAAAGATTCTAATGAAGGATTTAATGCTGCGGATGATGCTTTTTTTGCAAGTCGCGAACCGCAGATGGGCGATGTGCCTCCGGCGCCGATTCCGGATATGAACGATGTGCCGGATGATATGTAATGCGCGCGTTGCGCGCAGAGTAGCGCAAACGCTTTGCGTTTGCTAGAGTGGGGGGGGGGAAGAATGTCTATTACTCTTTTACTCTTTTACTCTGCGAGCGAAGCGAG
>WRHR01000019.1 GCA_009783145.1 Alphaproteobacteria bacterium
CTTGGCGTAGGGTGGCCGGTCAAAATTATAAGTTATCCGTAAAGGGGGTGAGTACATATGGTCAAAGTTTTAGTTCGCGACAATAACGTGGAACAGGCTCTGCGCGTGTCCAAGCGCAAGTCCCAGAAAGAAGGTTTATATCGCGAGATGAAGGAACGTCAACGCTATGAAAAGCCGACGACGATGCGCAAGCGCTTGAAAGAAGAAGCCGTGCGCAACGAAAAAAAACGCCAATCCAAACAGCGAATGGTGTTTGGTTTCTAAAAAACCGCCGATAGGCGGTTTTTTAATGCACAAACTACCCCGTCTTGCTCGCTATGCTCGCAATCCACCCCTTCTTTGGAAAAGAAGGGAAATTTATGCCGTGCAACGCTGAACTAAATTCCCCTTTCCCAAGGGAAAGGGGTGGCGCGAAGCGCCGGGGCATGGGTTATCAAAAAACCGCCGAAAGGCGGTTTTTCTTTTTGTCATTGCGGACTTGGTCCGCAATAGGGCCTATGAACCACTTTTGCATATTTAATATTTGGCATCTTTTTGTACAACAATTTGTCTTGATGGAATTCTCAATTTAAGTTATAATATTATCTGTCAAGGTTATTTTAACAAAGGAGATTTTATTATGTGGAATATTGAAGAAATGAAAAAAGAGTTGAAAACTCTAATGGGAATCAAAGATGAAAAAGAGTTTTTAGAATTTCTTGCAAAAGAAAGACGGCTTCCGATTGCAGAACGATTTTCATTATTTCCATCTGTCACAGACCCGACAACGCTTCGTAAATTAGAGCTATTGCAAAAGATTTTTCTGCTGGAACAAAATGATATTTCTCTGGATGTTTTAAATGCAAATTTTAACTGGTATATGCACCACATTAGAGAATCAGGCAAACGTTATGATAGAGATACAGACACATGGTCTGCACCAGATTGGGACATCAACGAAAAAACAAGAAATGCAGGTCAGCATAACTTGAGAGTTAGTGGGGTTGAAGGAATATTTAAGAACATACTAGGAATGTCAATAGCTATTGATGGATATAAGCACGAACGAAACGGTGCTGGTCCAAAGCCTGGCGATAAACATTATGGCGCTTTTTTGAACTACTCCAAATCGATTGATGCATATATTTATGGATTGAAAGTATTGCTGGCGGAACAAAAGCTGGGAATAGATAACAGCTATCCGTTGGAACAATACATAAAAGATAGAAATGAAGCAAAATTATTGGCGATGATTGAAACTGAAAAAAAATCTGACGTTATATTGATGGCAGAAGTTGCGAAAAAGAAGCGGGGTTCGAAATAAAAACGCAGCTTTCGCTGCGTTTTTATTTTGGTGGCAAAATGGTGGGGCAGCGGCGCTTTTTTGCGCGCCGGGGGTGGTTCGGGTAATGGTAGGGTGGGTTTGTCCCAAACCCGCCAAAAGGCGACCTTGGGACAAGGTCGCCCCACCATCAAAGATTACCCGAACCACCCCGCCCGCTCCGCGGGCACCCCTCCACAGGAGGGGAATCGCGACCCCACCGCTTTCCCGAATAACAAAAAATACTGGATGGCGGGGCAATGCCGCCCTTTCACTAGGGATGGGAACACCTCACATCGGAATAAATAATACGGGATTGTTGGCCAGGGCGGTCAGCGCTTCGTCTATTCTTGCGCGTACTTTCAAGAACTCTGTCTTTTCCGCAGCGTTCAGGTCGTCTATGCGCGGAAAAGTCACGGTCATCGGATTCACATGCGCCCCGTTCTTTATAATTTCATAGTGCAAATGCGGCCCGGTTGAAAGCCCCGTAGAACCAACGTATCCGATAATTTGTCCCTGGGAAACCGTAGTGCCTACATTCACCCCAGCCTGAAACTTTGACATGTGCGCATATACCGTTTCAAATCCATTGGCGTGCCGGATTCGGACAAAGTTTCCATACCCGCTGTTGTATTCGCGCTTTACGACGCGTCCTGCGCCCGCAGCCGGGATTTTTGTTCCCGATGCAGCGCGAAAATCCACGCCTTTATGCGCGCGGGTAAAGCCCAGAACCGGATGCTTGCGGTTGGGATTGAACTTGCTGGAAATGCTGGCGCCGTCAATGGGCGTGCGTTTGAGTGACTTTATCGCGCCTTTGCCTTCTTCGTCATAGTATCCGAATTTTCCGCCGGCCTTTTCAAAGCGATACATTTTAAGTTTTCCGCGGCGATCCAGATGAGTGTCAAAAGAAATCGCAATAACGCGCCCGCCGTCGATTACTTTGCCGTCAATTAAATTTTCCTCGTACAATACGGCAAATTCCTGGCCGGGCTGAATATCGCGCTCAAAGTCGATTTCGAACGCCAGGTAATTAATAATGTCATAGACCGTGCCAATCGGGATATTCGATTCGATCGCGGTCTGGCTGAAAGTTCCTCCCTGCGGGATTTTGCCGCTGCGGCGCACCAGGCGGGTGTCTTTTGCAATGCTGACGACTTCGGCGCTCCACTGGCCGTCATTACAGTTCAGCTCTACTCGCTTCCACGGACCGGACGACAGAATGATTTTATCCACGGGTGCGTCATTGTCTTTTTTCTGCAAGACCAGTATGTCGGAGTTGGCGCGCAATCCGGATACGCCGCAGTCTTTCTTCAGCATCGCCGCGATAAGGTTGATGTCCGCGCCCGAGACGTTATGAGACGACAAGATTCCGGACAGGGTGTCGCCGGCGCTGACCTGAATATGAGTCTCCACCGACGCGGCGGTTGCGATGCGGCGGGCGGGTTTTATCACGATCAGCGCTATGGCCGCCACGGCTATGATGCACGCAATAAGAATGGCGATACGCATGAAATTGTTCTTACTGAATATATTTTTTGATTTTAGCATGAAAGGGATTATACTCGGTTTATGAACCTTAATCAAGCTTTTGAGATATTAAAGCAAGCGGGCGGCGCGCAAGCTGCGCGAATCGTGCTGCAGAATAAGAAAAAAATCAACAGGTTGCAGGCGTTTTTAATAGCGCGCAAGTTGCGGCGCGGCGTGCCGGTTGCGAAAATCACGGGCGAAAAGTGGTTTTATGGCCTGCCTTTTCGTACTACACGGCATACGCTGGACCCACGCCCGGATTCCGAAACTCTGGTGGAAGCGGTGCTGCAGGGGGGGCACAAAACCCCGACAATTTTAGATTTGGGAACCGGCACGGGATGCCTGATTTGCGCGGTAGTGAAAAATTTGCCGGGGTCGGCGGGCGTCGGGATTGATAAGTCTTGGCGTGCGTTGCGCGTCGCACGAAAGAATGTTAAAGACTTGGGGTTGCAAGATAAGATCGAGATTATTAAAAAAGATTTTACCTCCTACCTCCTACCTCCTACCTCCTACCTATTCGACATCATCATCTCCAACCCCCCCTACATCGCCGCCGGAGACAAACGCGTGAATGCCGGCGCGCGGCATGACCCGGAGCTCGCGCTTTATGCGGGCGCGGACGGATTGGACGCATACCGCGCGATTGCAAGTTCCGCGCGCAAAATGCTGAAACCGCGCGGGAAAATATTCTTGGAAATCGGGGTGGGACAGAGTGATGCTGTGTGCGAAATCTTCGCTTCCGCCGGCTGGCGGCATCTCAAGTCATACAAGGACTTGGGCGGCATCCGGCGCGTTTTGGAATTTGTATATACCGAAAAATAATTGCGTTTTGTTTATTCAATTACTAGACTTCAAAAACAAAGAGGCGCGAAAATGGCGATACTTTCCCAAGACTTCAAGAAAACCATACCATGGGCGATATTGTTTTTTGCCTTGATCGGCGTCATTGCTTTCCAATGGTCGGTGTCCAAGGGCGCGCCGCGCGCGCGATCCGTGACAGTTGTTGGCGAGTGCCTTGGGCGCGCGGAAAAAGATACGACGGCGATAACGCTGCGCATACAGACCTTGGGCGAAACGGGCGCCCAGTCCATGGCCATGGCGCGAAGCACTTATAACGCGGTGTCGCAGATGCTGGGACAGTTCGAGGGTCTGGAAAAACAAACTTCGCGCTGGGAATCGTTCGAGAAAACAAGATGGGACAGCGCCTCGGAACAGCAGGTGACGGTCGGGATTCAAACGATGATAAACCTGGACGTGTCGTCCAAGAACGCAAGGGATATCGAAGATTTGTTAAGCCGCGCGGAAAGGATTGAAAACGTATTTCCTGAAAACCTGCGGATGTCGGTATCGAATGAAAAGCTGAAGCCTGCGCTGGAAGCCTGTGTCGCTGATGCGGTGCAGAACGCGCGCGCCAAGGCGGAAACGATAGCGGAAAGCGAGGGTGCGAAGATTGGCGAGATGCTGGTCGCGGAATACGGCCGCACGGCGGACGAAGCGATGCCCAGGCCGATGCTGATGAGGGCGGTTGCCGCGGACAGCATAGCGGGCGCCGGATTATTCACGACGGATGCGGAGTTTTCCGTAACGGTCCGCGCGACTTTTCAGCTAAAATAAACATTTTCCAGGGGATATGGCGGAGTTGGTAGACGCGCTGGATTTAGGTTCCAGTGGAGAAATCCATGAGAGTTCGAGTCTCTCTATCCCCACCACTCAGCAAAAACAAGTGCTATATCCCGAATTTATATGCGATACCCAAGCGGAGTTCGACCAGACTGATACTGCCGACCATGCTAAAATCTGGACCTGCGCTGCCCGATCGGCCAAGGTTCTGCAATTTTAAGTTCAAATCCAAATCAAACCTTTCCGTCAGGAGCATCGCGGCGCCGAATTTCGCTTGGTAAGTAAAGTCAACCTTGGCGGTTCTTTTATCCATGTGGGCGGGCTCGTAAACCACCCGATTAAACCAAAAGGACGGCCCTATGCCCGCCCCTCCGTAAAGGCGGATGCGTCCGAAAAACTGACGGCCCCAGCTGCTGCCCACAGTCATGGTGGCATTCGTCATTTCGTTTTTTTGCGCATTCGTTTCTATTGTGAAGTGCCTGGTGTCCGCGTCCAGTTCCAACCCTATCCCGTCGAAAATTATTTTACCGACCGAGAATCCAAAACCGAATCCGCTTGCATACAACTCCGATTGTGGCAATCCGGTTGCAGTCATCCTTATGTTCGGCTGGGTAAGATACAGTCCTATGTAAAGGTTTCGATCCGGCTCTGCCATATCGGCAGACGGCCCGTCTGCGATGGCAAAAGTCGGACAAAGACACAATGTTAATAAAACAGGAATAATTCCTTTCATCAAGCTTGATTTTAACGGGCCCTGGCATGTAATCAAGCAAATTTTATCAAAGCCTGCATATTTTTCTGTCATCCGCTTTCCCCCCAGGAAAAACTTCTTTGAATTTTCGGCTTTATAGTTTATAACTGCGCCGTCAATAAGAGAAACCGAAATGAAATTTGATAAAGACGGGTTATACAGGACTTTAACCATATTCGGATTAACTTTCCGATTTATCCACCGCACACGCGTCCGCCAGGCGAACCTTTGGCTGCAAAGGATGGACATCAGATTCCCAGAGGCTTTTGCCCGCCACTTGCAAAAAACGGGTCAGGCGATGGATTGGGAAAACCCTGTGACGCTTTCGGAAAAGATACTGTGGCTGTGGAAGTACTATTATTCCCGCCTGCCTCTTTTTTACAGATTGTATAACAAGGAAACTTTCAAGTACTGGATGCAGGAAAAAGGAATGGGGGAATATGTCCCAAAGTTGCTGGGCGCATGGGACAGGCCGCAGGATATAGATTGGGATAAGTTGCCGAACCAGTTTGTCTTGAAGCTTGTAAAGGGAGCTCGCGGCAAACAGGTGATGCTGGTTCGCGACAAATCGAAATTAAATAAAAGACACGCTATCCGGAAAATGAAGAAGTGGGATTATTACGGCGCAAAGCCCCGCATAATTGCGGAAGAGCTGTTACAGGATAACGACAGCGGCGGCCTTACGGATTACAAGCTCTTTTGCCTTAATGGAAAGCCGCAGTATATGATTGTGTATTCCCGCACGAAAGGCACCACCAGAGTATCGGAAAAAACATATAATTCTTATGATACGAATTGGAAGGAAACGCCGTATGTGGTGTCTGTGCCGTCGAACCCTCCGCGCGGGAATATTCCGCGGCCCAAGCATCTGGACAAGATGCTGGCCTTGGCGAAGAAATTGTCTGCGGAATTTCCCATGGTTCGCGTTGACTTGTATCTAATCGGCGACAAGATTTATGTCGGAGAATTAACGTTTATTCCGTCGGGCGGCAAGATGCTCATAGAGCCTATGGAGTACAACAAGAAATTGGGCGACATGTTGGAACTGCCTGAGAAGCTGCCGCCGTTGAAAAATGTCTGTATAAAGACATTAACATTGCTGACCTGAGAAATAAAAAATAATATGAAAATCATCAGTAAAACTACGGACGGGTTGTACAGGATATTCAATATATTCGGACTGAAAATCCGGGTGTTTAACTTTGGCCGTGTCAGAAAAGCGCATTATTGGGTGCGCCATGAAAACTGGAAGCTGATTGAAGCGAATGCACATTATTCTCGGAAGACAGGGGTGCCTCTGGATTTGGAAAATCCTGTAACGTTTTCGGAAAAGGTGCTATGGCTGTGGAAGTATTATTACACTCGCCTGCCTCTTTTTTATAAGCTGTACAACAAAGAAACTTTCAAGCAATGGATGATTGAGAAAAGCATGGGCGAATATGTGCCGAGGCTGCTGGGAGCGTGGAACAATCCGCGGGATATAGATTGGGACGGATTGCCGGATAAATTTGTTCTGAAACTGGCCAAGGGTTCTTTTGGAAAGCAAGTAATGCTGGTGCATGACAAGTCAAAGCTGAATAGAAAGCGCGCGTTAAGAAAAATAAGCAGGTGGGCTTATTATGGTGAAAAAAACCGTATAATAGCTGAGGAGCTGCTTTCCGAAAACGACGACGGCGACCTGAAAGATTACAAGTTCTTTTGCATCGACGGAAAGCCTCGATTTATAATCGCGTACGCTCGCGGCAAGGAATTGGCCGGGGTGTTCGATAAGAAGCGCAAATGTTATGATACGAACTGGTCGCCTCTGCCGTACCTGGTGTCGATGGGAATAACTCCGCAGCGCGGGAATATTCCGCGCCCGAAACATTTGGATAAGATGCTGGATTTGGCCGGGAAGCTGGCTGTGGAGTTTCCGTTCGTCCGCGTTGATTTGTACCTGGTTGGCGACCATGTTTATGTCGGCGAATTAACGTTTATTCCATTCGGTGGTAAAATGATAGTCAGTTCGCCGGAGTATAACAAAAAACTGGGCGACATGTTGAAACTGCCTGAGAAGCTGCCGCCGTTGAAAAATGTCTGTATAAAGACATTAACGCTTCGCGCGTAGCTTTAGTTCTTTCATAATTATATTGAGAGTATCTTCTTTTTTCGCGATGAATTTTTTAATCGCCGCAATGCGCGCCGCAAAGAAATTCTTATCGGTCAGAAGTTTTTCTATGTCGCCGGCCAGTTGCGCCGCATCGGCAACTCGTTCCAGTACTCCGTCCTTGGCCATCTCGTCGTACACTTCATCGAAAGTGCAGGTGTATTTGCCGGTGATCACGACATTGTCCAGTTGCATCGCCTCTATGGGGCTGGAACCGCGGCAATCGGGCAATAGGGAGCGTCCCATAAACGCGCGTTCCGCGCAGCGATAGAACAGGCCCATTTCGCCCAGGGTATCCGCAACATAAACATCCGTATTGTCTTTCGGCAGCGCGCCGTCCGAGCGGAACGTGATTTTAAGACTGCCCGCGGAATGCGCCAGCTCCGCTTTCATAGACGGATGTCGCGGAGTTATCAGCAGCAATGCGTTCGGAATTTTTTTTATTATGGCGCGATGAGCGCCCATGATAATTTCGCTTTCTCCTTCGCCCAGCACAGCGGCATGCCACACGGGACGTTTCCCAACAGCCGCCATGAATTTTTTACGCTCGGCCGGCTTGTCCAAGGGTGGCGGAGTAGTGTATTTCAAGTTATCGATCACAATGATATTTTTCGCGCCCAGCTGCTGTAACCGCCTTGCGTCCGCCGCGGATTTCGCCATGACCATGGTGAAAGATTGCATAGCGCTCCGCCAGAATTTTTTATACTTCAGATAGCTTTTTAGAGATTTTTCGGTCATCGCGCCGTTGATTAGAAAGTTCGGCACGTTTGCCGCGCGCAGGGCGTCCAGCTGTACGGGCCAAAGGTCCGAATCCACGCGTATGGCGAGATCGGGTCTCCAATGCCGAATAAAGCGCCGCACGGCAAACGGCACATCGATCGGCGAATATTGATGAATTACATCGAAACTTTTCGCGATATTCGCAGATGTGACGGATCCGCTGGTAAGCAAAATATTCGCGCGCGGGTAATCTTTGCAGAGCCGCCCGATCAGCCCGCGTAGGGAATTAATCTCTCCCACCGACGCGCCATGAAGCCAGATTAGAAAACCGTTCGGGCGCGCAAGAGATGGACGCCCAAAACGCTCGGCAAATCTGTCCGGATGAGCGTCTTCCTTGCCGCGCCGTCTTCGCATGCCAAGGTAAAGGCGAATAAGCGGATAGAAAATCGTTATAAGAGTTTTGTAAAAGAGCATTTGAGCGTCCTTCTTATTTACGATTTACGAATTACGATTTTACTCCCAACAAATCGCAAATCGTAAATCTCAAATCGTAAATTTTGTTATTCACAAACCGCGACAAACGGAGGTCGCGAAAGGTCGCGGTTTATTCTTCCCATAACGCCGCAATCCAGGCAGTTGAACTTTCTGTTTTGCGAGCGCGAACCGTCGTTCGGAATTTGCATGCCCGCCAATTCGGGCAGATTGGCGCGAGCGGCTTCGATATAAAGCGGATCGCTGGGAAAGCCGAAGTAAAACGCGCGCGTCGCGCCCATGCATTCGGCCGCGCGCGCATAGCATGCGGGCTGATTTACCTTTGTCGCGTCCGGAATGCAGGTTATGTCGCAAGTTTCTTCGTTCATAATCATTTTTTCGCAGTTGTTGCATATGTTTCCGGGTTTCAGCACGGTTCCGCCCGAGATGCGCCCCTTTGCGATCATCGCGCCCGCGCATTTGTTGAAAGGGCGCTGAGCTTCCGTTCCCCCGCAAACCCATTCCAAGGTCACATAGTCCAATTGCGCCGCCCGTCCGCCCGGGCAAACGCGGTCGGGAGTGGGCTCTATGCATTCCCATAAATCGTCAACCTGAACCGCGGTTTCGCCCCCGGCGCACAGAGGACGGCGCGAGAAGTCAGGTTCGCAGATTCCGGTTTCCGACCGGAAAATAGTGTCTCCCGGACAGGCCGCCGGCGGGTTTATCGGTATGCATTCCCATTTATTAAAGCGGAATATCTTCTGCTCTCCGAACATGCAGAGTATGTTTTCCGCCTCTTCTTTCGGAGCGCCCAGGTTGGCGGGCGCGGTCGCCGAGTATTGGGTTATGTAAATTATCTGGCCGTCCTGCAGCTTTGCGGCCGAAGCGATGCTGGCGGGAATGGCGCGCCTGTGCCCGTTGCCGGAAAGTATGGCGAATGACTTGTTATCGATACCCAGCACCAGGCCGAAATTAGGCGCCGCCTCGTATTCGGAGGACAAGGTTTTCAATATCAGGTTGGCGTCCGTCTCGTCCGGCATATCGGCGATTGTGACGATGAAGTTCCCGATGGTGCGGCCGGCGCGGTCGGGAGTGCAGACGGCGACTTCGCGGCGTTCGTCGGCGCAAAGCTTCACGCTTTCCACGTTGTATTTTTCCATGCAGGGCATATCTTCGATTTCCAGGGCTTCTTTCGCTTCGGCCCGCACAGCGGTGTCCAGGTCGATTGCGGCAGCGTGCGCCCGCGCCATGCAGGACAAGACGGACTTGACCTCGGTAGTCCTTAGCGCGGACTCCAAGGTGTCGTTGCCTATGCGCTGGCTGGGGGCGTCTATCAGATAGTACCCCGCCATCAGCACGAAAACCAGAATCATAATAAATATGTTCATTTTATCTCCGAAACGCGAAACGCGTGACGCGAAACGCGTAAATTGTGCAACAACATGCGTTGTCCAATATAATGGACATTATTGTTTTGTTATCCAAACCACGCGTCTCGCGTTTCGCGTCACGCTTTACGACTTCATCATAGCCCAACTTTCCACGCTTGTGAATTAGTATTTTTTTTGACCCTGATTTGTGATATAATAAATCAAGGTAAATTGGAATAGAGAGATGAAAAAAATATCGGTATCTGTGCGGTGCTTGCCCGCCATAGCCTTGGCGACGGCGGGTGCTCTGTGCTCTGTGCTCTGCGCGCCGGCGGCGCGCGCGGCATATCCCGCCTATGGCGCGCAGACTCAGATAGTTCCGGTTCAAACTTATGTGCAGCCGCAGCCGGCGTATCAGCAGCCCCAATATGTTCCGGTTACCGGAAACGGCCGAATGACGACCGCGGCGAATCCGAATCGCATTACTGGCGCGGTGCCGCAGGTCGGGAATTCGTCCGTTGCGGCCGGACGGCAGTATTATCAGCCGTCGGACTATGACAGGTTGGCGGACAGCGGGCTTTATATCGGGCTTTCGGTCGGATACGCGATGTCTATCAACGGCGGAATTCGCGCGGATTATCAGAACCAAGAGAAAGCGTTTTTCGCGCCCGGGGCGTGGCAGAGGGCGGATTTCAAGCATGATACCGTGCTGCCTCTGCAGTTGTCGGTCGGCGCGGCTATAAACAGCGATATAAGGATAGACTTTTCTTATTCCAGGTACAGCGGGATGTCCTATCCTGACCATACGCAGACCGGCGATGGCGTGGGCGGCTATACTCCGACCCAGGCGACCGGCGGCAATATTTCCAGCACCGCGACGATGCTGAACGTTTATTATAACTTGGATTCATATACGGGATATATGGCGGGTGGAGCGCTGAAGCCTTATATAGGCGCGGGCTTGGGTATCGCGACGAATACGATTGCGGACTATCTGGTATATGATCCGGAGTTTTATGGTGAGGATGGCATATACGAAGGCGTTATATATGAGCCCGGAACATTAACGGCTATTTCGGATATATACGCGTATCATGCGGGCGGCACGATGGAGCAATTGGCATATATGCTGGAAGGCGGCCTCAGCACCGAACTGGAAGGCGGAATGAAGCTTGACTTTTTCGTGCGCTGGACTGGCCTTGGCAAGGTGCAGTCTTCGGGCAGCATAGTTGTATCTCAGACGGAATGGCTTTCCACCGGCGCGGCACCGATCGGCACTCCGGGTTCGGAAGAGCCTGCGCCGTTCGACAGCGTGTTCCATTATACGAATTGGTTTGAAAGCGGAACCCTGGGCCTATTGGATGTGGGCGTAAGAATGCGCATACAATTCTAGCGGGTGCGTTTCGGAGAGAGAATCTTGAAAACTTCTTTGATTTCTTTATTGTGTGTTTTTTGCGCGCTCAGTGCAGAGGCGGCTTTACGCATTGGCAACAGCGGAACCGGCCGCGGCGGTTCGTATACCGCGACGCAGACGGGAGCGTATGCCGAACCGCAACAGCAACAGCAAGCGTCTCAGCAAGAAATGATTATGTCAGCCAGGACCTCGGAAGAGCTGGGGCTGCCCGTTCGCGTTGCGAATATGGATCTTGCGCGCAGGATTGCATCGCGTGATCCAAGCGCAGAGGTAACAATGGCCCAGCTGGATGCATGCTCGCTGATTTACCCGGGCGGCGCATTTGCATGGGATACCGCGAACGCGGGGTTAAAGAACAGCATGGGCTGTGTGGCGGATGTAGAAATGCGGCTGATGCAGGGTACGGAAGATATAGTCTTGGCGCGCGCACGCGTGGCGGCGGGCGGCGCGATTGATTGCAATATAGATGCGTTTCCGTCCGAAGGTTATACGATGGAAGCGGGTAAGATAGAGTTTCCCGCGGATGCTGAGCCTACTGAGGAAGACGTAAAGAAAGTTATGGATGCCGAACAAAAGCAAGGCGCGGGAATGAGGATCGCCGCGGCGACGCTGATTGGGGGACTTGGTGGCAACTTTGTTGGCGCGAATGATCCGGGCAAAAGCGGCATGCTGGGCACCAGCGGCGACAAGATGAAAAAAACGCTGCTTGGCGCGGCGGCAATGGGCGGTTTAACGGCGGCAAGCACTCAATCGGGCAAGGTTGGCGGCGATGTGATTATGGGCGCGACGGTGAATGCGGCTGGGGGCATGCTGATTGGAAATATATCCGGTATTGGGAATAATATGTTCTTGGTGACAAAGAAATGCGAAGGCGGCCAGGAATGCCTTTTCGGAACCATTGGAACAAGCAAGCCGATATGCAACGGCGGCGCGGCCGCGTCTGAGGCGGATAAGACAGTCTGCTCGCAGGAGGCGGATGGCAAATCCATACGCAAGCAAGACGCTTTTTGGGGATCTTCGGGCTCCACCACCAAGGTCAGATGCAATTTTTCGGAAAAGGATGGCGAAGAAGTATTCAACGGATGCGATCGCGTGCAAATAAGCGATTGGAATATAGCAAAAGGCGGTCTTAACCAGGGTTCCAAACACGACGATGTTCTAAGGACCTTGGCTAATGAAACTAAATATTGCCTTGTGGCTTCGGTGATGGAGAAAGCCGGATCATCAAACTGCGACGGCGGGGAAGTATTTTATAAAATGACCGATGCTTGGATAATGGGAAATCAGGAAGCAGCGGTGATAGTGGGCTGGGATGCAAAGAAAACCAAGGGCGCGGATTGGACCGCATTCCGCAACAGCGAACACCCGGGTGGCGTGATTATCAAATACCGTTATCCCGACGGCACAATAGGGCAGGAAGTGCCCAAAGAACTTGGGTTAAAGAACTTTAACCCCGTGATGCAAGGCGCGACGGACGGGGCGATAATTGATTTGAATAACAAAGCGCGCGCGGGCGCGACTGCAACGGGCGCGGGAATTGGCGGCGCATTGGGGGGCTTTTCCGCATACCAAGGCGCAAAGGACGACATTCAAAATCGTTATGTGGCAGAGGTGATGGCGTATAAGGACTCGCTGACGAAAATCTATTGCGCAACGGGAAAGAGATTCCTGGGGCAGTATAATGAAAGCATAATGATACCGCTGATGAAGTAATGTTCGCATCGTGGTGTTCCCCTCCTGTGGAGGGGTGGCCCGAAGGGCCGGGGTGGTTCGTTTAAAGGTCAATCATGCGACATTCTAAACAATACAATTCCATTCCATACAATCGCAATATATCACATCGTGCAAGAGACCTCCGCAAAGCAGGCAATTTGGCGGAGGCTTTGTTCTGGAATGAAATAAAAGATGGAAAGTTTTTGGGATTGGATTTCGACCGCCAAAAACAAATAGGAAGTTATTTTGCAGACTTTTACTGTGCTGAATTTAATCTTGTAATTGAAATCGATGGCAGCTCGCATGATGATAAATGCGAATACGATAAGCGCCGTGATAAGTATATGGAAAATCTAGGATTGCATGTAATACGAATTTCTGATGACGGCATAAAACATCATATTGAAATGGAATTGGAATATATTGCTGCAATTATTAGAGAAATGAAAAAGATTAAATAAACCACCCCGCCCCCTCCGGGGGCACCCCTCCACAGGAGGGGAACACCACGTTAAAATAACTCTCTTACATCGCAAATTTTCTTCAACGCCTGCGTGCGGGCGATTCTCAAACTGTCGCCTTCTAAATTATAAACGGTCTTCGTCGCGACGGTTGGAGTGATCCAGGAATCTTCCCATTCGCGGCCGATTTTTACGACCTGAAAGCTGGGGCGGAAAGTAAAGCGCAGCTTTTGCAACGAGCAATCCGCGCCCTCGACTGTCCTGAATCCGTTCGGCGTGATATCTGTAAGTTCGCCGTCCAAGTTTAGTTCTATCTTATAGTCATAGTAAAAATGAGCGGTCCCATTTTCAAATCTGGTCCTGGTGATTTTATCCATTGTACTGTCATTGTTTATATCCTGGATGAACACTTCGATACTGGCAATGCCGGTCCCGAACTCGTCCAATTCGAACTGACGGACGGAATCAGGTTTGCCCAGGCCATCGTCGAAAGGATAGTTCTCCCCCAACTCTATATCTTCCTGTGCAGGCGCGGAGTACGTGACTCGTTCTACTTCAAGCGTTTCCGTGCCTTTGGTTTTCTCCGCGGGCTTCATCAAAAGGAAGTACGCCAGCACTGCGGCCCCGGCCAGCAGAATTATCAATAAAATCAATGGAAATTTATTTTTATTCATAGTCTTTCTATCCTCCCCGGGTTCCAGCCTTCTTTCTGCCGAATGACTTGCGCGACGCTTGCCAGTTGTTGGTCGGTCAGCGTTGACATCTGCGCATGCGCGGGAATCCCGGTCCGCTCTGAAACGCTGCGCTGATACGAGCCGGTGTTGTTGCTATCGGTTGGCGGGGCCCACACGCATATAGCCGCGCCAAGAGAACCCGTCGGCATATCCGGACATTGCCTGTGCTGCGCGTTCTGATACTTTGACGATTTCAGCTTAAGGATTATAGCCGATTGTCCCGTTTGCTCGTCCGGGAATACCGAAAATCCGCCGTTGCACGCGATAGCTCCGAATTGAAGCGGCGGACAGGTCGTATTTCCGGGATTGTTGTTTCGCCAAGCGCGTCCATTCCCGCCGATTTTTTTAATTCGGCTTCCGTCCGCGAAAGTGTAAATCACTTCGCTGCTGCCTTGACTGCGCGCATTGCCGAAATTCCCGCTGGCGGAAACCGCGCGTCCGCTTGCGCCCGGACCGGTCCCGGTGGATACTATGCCGGAACCGCTAATCGGCGATGAAGGCGCGGCGGTGTTAATTTCGCCCAATATGCCCGGAGTGGATTCATCAGCCGCCAGCTCGTCTTCAATTTCGTTTTGCGTTTTCAAGGTCAGTTTTGAAGTGGCGATGATTTTATTGACCTCGGCGATCGGGACTTGGATAACTTTGCATCCCATGCCGAAAACGTCGCCGCCCCAGATTGTGTTTACGATGGGGCGCGCTGCCGCAAGAATAGCGAATATCAGGAACAGGTTGCGGATATTGTTGGCGATGCCGACCAGTTCGCCTTTCGCGCCGCGAATAATGGACACCGCCCAGCCCAACAGCAGAAATCCGGCAATGACGGTCACCACAAGCCAGGCAACATCAACAAAGCCTTCCAACGAGCGGATGAAACATGTGGGGTCTTCCATCCAAATGAAAGCCCCGTCCGCTCTCAAAACGCGGAACCCGGAATTCTCAAGCAGGTGAAGAATAGTGTTTGTGTTCATGGCAACTCGGCGGTGTCGCGGTTCCCCTCCTGTGGAGGGGTGGCGCGAAGCGCCGGGGTGGTTCGTTTAATATTCGCGCATTACAAGAACCACCCCCCCCCCCCCTCGCTCCGCCCCCCCCCCCCCGAGGGGGACACCCAATTACCTTCT
>WRHR01000020.1 GCA_009783145.1 Alphaproteobacteria bacterium
TGAAAAACCCCCCTCTTGGGGGGGGTGGAAAAGTGGGGGGAAAAAATTAGGGGGGGGGGGTTCCCGAAAAATAAAAAAGAAACCCTCCCCGCCTCGCGTTGCTCGGCACCCCTCCAAAGGAGGGGAATAAAGGAGCAAACGAATGACGAATATGCTGCAAAAGATTTTTGGTCAGATTGAAACCAAGGAACAGTTCGACGCGCTGCAGATTAAAATCGCATCGCCCGAAGAAATCCTGTCCTGGTCGCATGGCGAGGTTAAAAAGCCCGAAACGATAAACTATCATTCGTTGAAGCCTGAATCAGACGGCTTGTTCTGCCAGCAGATTTTCGGTCCGTCAAAAGACTATGAATGCGCTTGCGGAAAGTACAAGCGCGTGAAGTTCCGCGGCGTGGTCTGCGAGCGCTGCGGCGTCGAAGTCGGATCATCCAGCGTACGGCGCGAGCGTATGGGGCATATAAAGCTGGCGACTCCTGTTTCGCATTTCTGGTTCCTGCGCGAAGGAAAAATTGCGACGCTTCTTAACAACCTGCCGCAGAAAAAACTGGAACAAGTTATTTACTATGACGCGTATATCGTGACGGAACCTGGACTGACGAAATTGAAGCTATATGATGTGATATCTGAGGACGAGCTGCAGGATGCCCTGACCGAGTTCGGCGAGGGCGCGTTCCATGTCGGCATAGGCGCTGACGGCGTCCGCCAGGTTATCTCGAACTTGGATATGGGAGACGAGCGCACCCGCCTGCGTCAGGAATTATCCGAAACAAAATCCGAAGCAAAGCGCAAGGGAATTATAAAGCACTTGAAATTGGTCGAAGCGTTTATGGACTCCAAGACGGAGCCGGCTTGGATGCTGCCGGACGTATTGCCGGTTATTCCGCCGGATATGCGGCCCTTGGTAACGCTGGAAGCGGGACACGTCGCAGCGTCGGACCTTAACGATTTATATCGCCGAGTAATTATCCGCAACAACAGATTGAAGAAATTGATGGACTTGCGCGCGCCGGAAATCATCGTGCGCAACGAAAAAAGAATGCTGCAGGAAGCGGTGGACGCCTTGTTCGACAACGGACACAAGAACCGTCCGCTGGTGTCGCAGAACCGTCGCAAGCTGAAATCATTGTCGGATTCTTTGCTTGGGAAGCAAGGCCGTTTCCGTATGAATATGTTGGGGAAACGCGTAGATTATTCCGGACGCAGCGTTATCGTGTCGGGCCCCACTTTGAAACTTCATCAGGTGGGATTGCCGAAATCGATGGCGTTGGAATTGTTCAAGCCGTTCGTGTTCGCAAGGCTGCTGGCCGGCGATTACGCGAATACTCTGAAGACCGCAAGAAAAATGGTGGAAGCCGGCGAAGCAATCGTATGGGATATTTTGGAAAAGGTCATATACCAGCACCCGGTGCTGCTGAACCGCGCGCCGTCATTGCACAGACTGTCTATGCTTGCGTTCGAGCCGGTGCTGATTGAAGGCAAAGCAATCCGTCTGCATCCGCTGGTAACCAAGGGATTCAATGCGGACTTTGACGGCGACCAGATGTCGGTCTATGTTCCGATTTCGTTAGAGGCGCAGCTGGAAGCGCGCACCCTGATGTTATCCAGCAATAACGTATTGCTGCCTGCAAACGGCGAGCCGATGATAGTCCCGTCGCAAGACATGGTCTTGGGCGTTTATTATCTGTCTCTGGTCAATGGCGAGCACACGGAAAAATCGCCGCGCTTCGCGTCCATGGACGAAATCCGCATGGCGCTGGAGACCAAGGCGATTACATTGCATACTCCGATTATTACGCGTTATCACGCGGCCGAGGGCACGCAGACGGTCAAGACGACCGCGGGGCGCATGATGCTGGGCGAGCTGCTGCCGAAAAAACCGAATATGCCGTTCGACCTGGTGAATCAGGATATGCCGGTCGGAAAAATCAAGGCGCTGTTGGCGACCACTTACGAGCGCTGCGGCGACAAATACATGATAATTCTGGCGGACGAGCTGAAGAACATAGGGTTCGAGCAAGCGGCGCGTTCCGGTATTTCCATCGGCTTCGACGATATAAAGATTCCGGAAGAAAAACAAGATATCATCGCGAATGCTACGGGAAAGGTGGAAGAGATCGAATCCCAATACCAGAACGGTCTGATTTCGCGCAAGGAAAGATATAACAAGATCGTGGATATGTGGCACGGCGTCACCAGCAAGCTGGCGGACTTGGCGTTCACGTCTTTGCGCAAATCCGAAGGCGACAATTGGAATTCTATTTCCATGATGCAGCTGTCGGGCGCGCGCGGGTCCAAGGCTCAGATACAGCAGTTGGCGGGAATGCGCGGCATGATGATGAAGCCGGATAACAGCATTATCGAAGTTCCGATTATTTCGAACTTTAAAGAAGGGCTGTCGATGGCGGAATACTTTACGTCGACGCACGGCGCGCGCAAAGGTATGTCCGACACGGCGCTGAAGACGGCGAACGCAGGTTACTTGACGCGACGCATGGTTTCCTTGGCGCAGAATACGTTTATTACCGAGCATGATTGCGGCACGACCGAATCCGTCACGGCAAAGCCGGTATTCGATGGCAGCGTTCTTGCGATTTTATTGGGCGATGTCGTTGTGGGGCGCACCGCGGCCCAGGATATAGTGCATCCCGGCACTGGGGACATGATTGTTAAAAATGGCGAGCTGATTACGAAACAAGACGCCAAGAAAATCAATGACTCGGGCCTGGGTTCGATTGAAATTCGCAGCGTTCTGACCTGCCGGTCCAATGGCTTGTGCGCGAAGTGCTATGGCATGGACTTGTCGCGCGGCGCGCTGGTGCATGTAGGCGAAGCGGTTGGAGTCATCGCTGGTCAGTCGATTGGAGAGCCCGGAACCCAGCTGACATTGCGTACTTTCCACGTTGGCGGAATCGCATCCGCGGGGTCGGGAAGCAACTTTATCGAAGCGCCGATGGACGGCAAGCTTTCGCTTATAGACGCCGATACCGTGGTCAACAGCGCGGGTAAGACTATCGTCACTTCGCGCAACGCGAAAATCGAAATTACGGACGCCAAGGGCAGGGCTTTGTTCAGCGACAAGCTGCCGTATGCTTCATGGCTGATCGTGCAGGAAGGCGCCAAGGTTGAAAAGGGCGCGAAAATCGCAGAATGGGATGCGTATTCCAACCTGATTATCGCGGAAAAGGACGGCAAGGTCGCGCTTTGGGATATGATTGAAAATATATCGTTCACGGAAAACATCGATCCGATGACGGGAATAACCAGTCGCAAGATTCTGAACTGGAAGAACCAGACGAAGAAAGCGCTGCAACCGAAAGTATCATTGGTGGGCGCGGATGGGCACGTGCTATCGCTGGGCGGTCGCAAGCTGGCGGAATATATGCTGCCGATGTATTCGGTGCTTAGCGTCACCGAGGGCGCGGATGTCCGCGCGGGCGACATACTTGCGCGTATTCCGATCGAAACAAAGAAGACTAATGACATCACCGGCGGCTTGCCGAGAATTAACGAGCTGTTGGAAGTGCGCCATCCCAAGAATCCCGCGATACTCGCTGAAATCGACGGCGAGATTGAAATCGAAGACGGCGGAAAAAGCAAGAACGTCGTGCGCATCATCCCCGGCGACGGCACCGCTCCGATCGAATATATGATTCCAAAAGGCGAGCCGTTATTGGTCCGTTCGGGAGATATCGTGAAAAAGGCGGATATGCTGGTAAGCGGCGATCCGGTCGCGCAAGATATATTGCGCATATTGGGACAAAAAGCGTTGGCGACGTTTATGGTGAATCAGATCCAGCAAGTGTACCGCTTGCAGGGCGTGGTCATCAACAACAAGCATATCGAAATCCTGATACGCGAAATGACAAGGCGCGTTGAAGTTTCCGAGCCTGGGGACACTCAATTCCTGATGGGCCAAGTGGTCGACCGCGTCGATTTCGAAGAAGAAAACGCAAGGGTCGCGCGCGAGAACGGGCGCCAAGCGGTGGCCAGCCAGATTCTGGTGGGTCTGACGCGCGCTTCATTGACCAGCCGGTCGTTTATCTCTAACGCGGCGTTCCAGCAGACGACGAAGATACTGGTGGATGCGGCGATTACGGGCGCGACGGATAAATTGGCAGGAATTAACGAGAACTTGATAGTGGGCCGCCTGATACCAGTCGGCACGGGCGCGTATGTGCGCCGGGTGCGCGAAATCGCGAAGGAAGAAGAAAAGCAAGAAAAGCTTGCGCGCGACAACCAAGGCGGCGAGCAACAGATGCTGAGTATATAATTTCCTCGTCCGAAACCGCATTGCGTATGAAAAATGCCCCTCATGTATTGTTATACACTACGGGGCATTTTTCATACGCAAGCCGGCCTAACGAATAATAATGATTTGATTTTTTTGTGAGGTTGCGATTTTGTTTTTTACATTCCCCAATTCTTTTGTTTGCTGCATCAGCTTGTTATTTCTTTTGGTGCATTCGTAAAGATATTTATGTATAAACTTAATCGCCAGTTTGTTTTGAAAACTGTCGTTCATAATTTCCCTCATTTCTTTGCGCGAATATGATTTTAAAAGCATGTTTCCCTCCAATTGGTTATAAAAAACCACCTTTGAAAAAGGTGGCAGGAGGTTTACAACTACTCAAGAATAGCCCGTCTTATTAGGCATAGCCCTATTCGACGGCCTCCTGCCAAGACAGAAGGTTTCCTTGAAAGAGGTTGTAAAGCCCCGATGCCGGAACGCCCGACATCAATATCATTATACATCGGAAAATAATCAAATGCAAGAAGGGGCCATTTTTTATCTGCAGAAGTTTTCGCATAAAAGATCTTCGCGTATATGTCCCAAAGTCCCGAAACCCCTGCATACTTCCGGGCGGTCTTCATAACAAGCGCAGAATGTCGTTCCGTCGGAATGGTTTTGCAAAAAAGGACAGCGGATATAGGCGGAATCGATCAAAGACTGGTAATCGTCAGTCAGATGACTGATTTGTTTGAAGTCGGCGTATGGCAGATAAAAAATATCGATCTGATGCTTGCTGCGTTTATATTCCAGTTTTTTCCAAAGCAAATTCATCTTTCGGGCGATTTTTTTTACCAAGTCCCGCTCGCTTTCCGTAAAAGCGACCCTTTCGCAGCAATTTCCGCAATTTTTGCAAGACACCCTGTATCCTTTTGCCTGATAACGTCAGTTTAGTGCAAATAAATAGTTTGTCAAGCCCAGTGGTGTTGTATATACCCTTGTATTTGATAAAAGCGCCCGGGAAAGCCCGCTATTTTGGCGTCCGGTTTTAAACGCCTTTGTTTCCTCCCGGATTTCCGCCGAAAAATCATCTTGAAAAAAATCTTCTTGACAGCCGATTCGCTCTTGTTTTATGATTCGTGTGTAGACAAGGGTATAGGCGGCAAAAGCCGCAGAAAACCGGGAAAAATAAAAAAGGAGGGCGATGTGCCGAAAAACATCAAAGAAATAATGGTTGCGCTGGACAGCGTTCTTACAACCACCGTTTGGGTTAATGCAGATCGCCAAATAGTGTCACTAGCGGACGAATTGCAGATAGGAGCGGGCAACGCTCCGCGCAGCATCGAGGATTTATCGCGCGCCGCGCTGGTCGGGGCTTTTGTCTCGCTGCAGATACGGACCGACAATTTCGACATAACGGCGGAAAGCTTAGAGACCGAGGCTTTGGCCTGCAAGGTAAAGGAACTGGTTTTCGCCGAGGCAAAGAAAATACTGGACGCGGAAGAGGCGCCAGAGGAAAAAATAGCTCGTGCTGCGTAACTATAGAGTAGAAGAGTAAGAGAGTAGGAGAGTATCTATAACTCTTTTACTCTCCTACTCTGATTTTTCGGCGAAGCCGAAAAATCGCTACTCTCCGCGCGAAGCGCGGAATGGTTTCCGGAGACTCCGGAAGGAAGGGGGAGAACCGCGGCATCTGCCGCGGTTTTTTTATTTGGGTTTTGATTTTTACAAATTCATGCTATAATACCTCCGTATCCTAAAGGAGGTACTTCATGAAAATAAAAAACATAATGATGCTGGGCGTCTTTACCGCAGCATTCGCCATATCCGGCGCGGTAGCAGATGTTGCGGTTGCCCCGCGTGTCACGGCTAATATCGGCGGAGGCGCTACGATGAAGGTGAAAGCAGGCGAAAGTTGCTCTACCCCTGGTGGAATAGCCTCTTGCCTACCGGACGTCTGCGCCTGTGTTACTCAGGCAGATGGTACACATATATGGTGGGCACTAAAAATATAATAAAAAGAAACGCCGCGATTGCGGCGTTTTTTATCGCGTCGGATAATTCCGCGGGAAGTCTTTGCCGCTCGGATGCTGCAAGTCGGACTTGACCCCGCACGCGCCCAGCATAATCGCCAACATCATAAAGAGAATTATTTTTTTCATAAATTCAGTATAGAACAGAAAATATGAAAAAGAAATAAAAAATCACGCTTGCGCGCGCGAGGTTATTTTTGTATTATCTGCGCGCATAATAAGAAAGGAAGGAAAATGCAAATTTCAAAATTAATTCTGGGTCTTGGTTTTGCGGCTTTCGCGCACGGCGCGATCGCGGCGCAGGATATCACTGTTTATTATTCTCCGACTTGCCCGCATTGCCATCATGCGCTTGATTATATACACAAGACTTTACAGCCGGATTATCCGGGATTGAAAGTAACCGAAGTCAATGTTACCGAGCAAAAGAATCGCGACGCGTTTATGGCGGTCTTGAAAAAATGCGGCTATCAGTCCGGCGGAGTTCCGGTAATGGTGGTTAATGAGAAATGCTTCCAGGGCTATGCGGAGTTTATGAATACCGAAATACTGGACGCGCTGGGCGCGCCGGTTGCTGCCGAGGCCCCGACAGACGATCCGATAGCTTCGCCGCTGCCTGAAGAGCAATTGCCGCCAGCCAAGGAAAGCGGCGGAATGGGGGCGATGCTGTATATTATTCTGGGCTTGCTGATTGCGGCGCTGGGGATCGTGGTGTTTGCAAGAAGGAAAAAATAAAGAATTAGCAATTAGCGATTAGCAATTATCGGGGAGTTTAATTGCTAATTGCTAATTGATAATTGCTAATCGCTAATTGCTATGTTCGATCTTACGACTCTTGATTATATTTACATCGGCCTGGTTCTGGTATCGACCGTCTGGGCGTCCATTCGCGGCGGAGTATACGAGACCGTCGCTACGTTATCCTGGGTGATTGCGGCGGTTGCCGCGCGCTTTGTGTCGCCGATGCTGGACGGCTTGTTCCAAAGCTGGTTCAAGCTGTCCGAATCCACGATCGGGACCTTGGTCGCGTCTTATTTCATTGTCTTCTTTGTGATACTTATCCTGTTCGGGATGATTAACCAAAAGCTGCGCGACCGGATTCAGGAAAGCATGCTGTCCGTCACCGACCACACGTTCGGCATAGTCTTTGGAATTATACGCGGCGTAGTGGTTATGGGGTTCGTTTATTGGGCTTTGCTGTGGTATTATTCGGACACCAGTTTGCCGTCTTATGTAACAGAAGCGCGAACCAGGCCGGTGATGCAGCTTACCGCGGTCAAGCTGCACGATTGGTTTATTCCGGGAGGAAGCAAATTGCTGGAACGCGATATGGCGGACGCGGCCGACGCGCAGCAGATATACGAGAACTTGATAAGCCCGGCCGTGGCGGCGAAAGCGCAGATAGAGAAAACGGATGCTCAGCAGGAAGCCGCGCAGCCTGCGGCAGAAGAAGCGCCCGCTATGGACGAGTCGCTGCGCCGCGACTTGTCCCCCAAAGCCTCGGCGAAGGGGGAAGCGAAGACGGAAGAAAATGTAAGGCTGATACAGGAGAGTTTGCCCGAACCGGCGGAGATCGGATACAAGAACTCCGAACGGCAGGAATTGGATAACCAATTGATGCAGATTGAATCGAAGAATTAAAAGTGAATTGTCCGGAACGCTGAACGCCGTAGGACAATGCCATTACAATGCTTGGCTAAATGTAAACTCCCGAAATGTTTCAATATAACTTTGGATCGGCGAGAGCGGAATCACACATAACTCCGCCCTTTACAGCATAGACGGTTGCTGAAAAGGCGTTATAGGTATATGGATAATTATCACCTGGAAATTTTGAACAGGTGCTCATTATCCCGTTTGAGCATGTACAGTCATTCTCGCCATCCCGCCCCGATAGTTTGATATGAAATACACTATTGTAGTTTGCCCCTCCTCCGATGTTCCCGGCCGGCGCAAAGAAACATCCGAATGGCAATTGTGTAGTTGGAGTGCCACCGCTCTTGCCCAAACAATTGCCGGGGAACTTTTCCCATAAATACACTCCGTCGGATGTGGGGCCGTCGCCGCATAAACTAACATTGGCGAATGTGCCGCCAAACATTCCGAGAGCCACATAAGGGGACTTCCAACCGGGGCTGTTGTCGCAATCGATTATTTGACGCGAATACGCAGGTGAACCGAAATTTCGCTCTGTACATACAACCTTGTCCTCTATGCCCTCGATGCCATCAAACAATCCGGCGCCTATGTTGCTGCGGCAAGGGTAATAGTTGGGGTAGATATAAACCATTTGAACGGTAGCCAAGTCATAGCATGGGTCCCCCTTGACAGCCAGTTCAGCCATTGTAAAACTATACTTGAATGTGTTGAAGAACATGCCTGTCGCCGGCCGGCCTTTCATTCCCTGAAACAGATTGCCCGGAATTTCGCCGCAAAGATTTCGGCAGCCTTGGAATGTGCTTGCGAACATATGTGGCGCCGGCGCGCCGTTGTCAAAGTGCCCGAACAATCCGCGCGGAATCGTGCCGGTGCCATCGGGGCCCACGCCGGTCAGGCCGCGGCAACTATGGAATGTCCTTGCGAACATACCTTCGGCGGGCACGCCTCTGATTCCGGCGAACAGCGGGCCTCCTATGCCGGTCAGCTTAGAGCATCCTTCAAATGTTCCATGGAACATCCATTTTGCCGGCGCTCCTTGGATTTCAGAAAACAATTCTCCGGGAATTACCCCGCGTAGGTTGCCCCCCTCTATCGAGCCAAAATTACTGTTGCTCTCGGTGCAGCAGGCAAACGTATGATCGAACATGCGGCTTGTCGGCCCATAAGGCTCAGTCCCGCCTTGGATTTCGGAAAACAGCTCTTCCGGGATAGAAACAAGATTATTTAATCCGGAGAATGTCCTGATAAACCGCGGTCTGCCGGTCGGCGTATCGTTCAATATTGGGAATATCGCGCCTATGCTGCCCGAAAGCGCGGTAATATTGTTAATCGTAGATTTTCCACTAGAACAAGATTTTGCAAAACTTATAGCCGCAATATTTTCATCCGGATTATATCCCGTCGCGCGGCCGGTTATTTTCACAGTATAGTTCCCGGCGCTCGCATATGTATGCGAATATGTCGTATTTGTTGTATCTGTCTTGGTAATCTTCTGCACGGAACCGGGCTTTTTATCACCCCAGTCTATCGTGAAGTTTCCGCTGGCTGAAATATCAAAGCTGAAGGTTGAATAAATAGAACTACTAGCCATGCCGGTAAGGGTTACTGTAAATGCCGGAGTTACAATCAGCTCATCTATCGCGTTGTGTACGGCAATGGTGTCAGCAGCATGCTTCCTGTTAGACACGTTCAGACCGTAATAGTTCGTCGTAGTCCTCGTCAAAAGTTGGTTCGCCCTATCTATCATGTACAAGACATACTCGACATTCACGGCGTGCTTCTTTTCCGCCTCGACCTTTATCGGGATATTCAGGCCGGTCTGAGTCTCAAGGTACTTATGCACATACTCGACATTAGCAATCTGGGCGGAATGCGCCACCGGCATGACCAACAAGAGCGATAATGAAAGAAGAAGAAGTTTTAAATAACGCATTTTTCCCACCATACATAATTCCGTTTATTATATCGTAATCTTATGGTTTAACGCAAACAATATTTATGTCAATCCATAAAACTTATTGTCTAAATCGCTGGAGTTTTCCAGATATTTAAAAAGTTCCCAAAAAGTTTTATTATATTATTTATTTGCGTCGCCCCCCACAATTAGGATACAATGCATTACAGAAAAAATGGACACCATGCGTTATTTAAAACTTCTTCTTCTTTCATTATCGCTCTTGTTGGTCATGCCGGTGGCGCATGCCGCCGAGATCGCTAATGTCGAGTATGTGCATAAGTACCTTGAGACTCAGACCGGCCTGACCGCCACGGATATTCCGATAAGGGCGTCAAATGTAAAAGAAGCTGTAAATGTCGACTATGTCCTGTATCTGGTAGACAGAGCGAACAAGGTTTTGACCGGAACGGCGACGAACTATTACGGCCTGAATGTATCCAATAAAATGCATGCCGCCGACACAATCGCGGTGAAAAATGCGGTGGATAGTTTGATTGAAGAACCATGGAATGCTTGCGGCAAGACGGGCTTTTGCATACAGTTGAGCAATATGAAAGCCGGCGATATTTTTGACTTTCAGATTTCTGCCGCCGGCATTTATAACATCGACTGGGGCGACGGCACAGTTGAAACCAAAACCAAGAATGATACGGAGCCGGAGAAATACGCTCATACATATAAAACCGCCAAGAATTACCGTGCTGTAAAAATAAGCGGTCTTGCGACGGGATATAATACCGGCACGTCGGTTGCGGCGATAAGTTTTGAGAACTCCACAAATAAAGGCAAAATCACCGCTATTGCGGGCAGTATCGGCAAGATATTCCCGATATTGAGCAATACCAGCAAGCCTCGGTTTGTTAAGACGTTCGCCAAATTGAACGGAATTACCTCTATTCCGGGCGAGCTTTTCGAAGGCATCCAAGGCGGGTCCGGAACCTTCGGCCCGGCGAGCTATATGTTCGACAGCACCTTTGCCTGCGATATCAAATTTCCCGATGCGTGGGACACAAGCTGGAGGACCGACAGCAAGCTGGCCGGCGAAATTCCCGAAAATCTGTTTTCTGAAATAACGGGCGCGCCCGCGCCGTATATGTTCAACAGCACGTTCGACGGCTGTATGAAGCTGACCGGTATCGGCGGCCCGCTGTTTGCCGGAATCAGAGGCGCGCCCGCCGAAGGAATGTATAAGGCTACGTTCCGAAATTGCAGGGGCTTGACCGGCATAGGTCCTGACGGCACGGGCACGATTCCGCGCGGACTGTTCGGAAACTTCGACAATGGCGCGCCGGCGCCTTGGATGTTCGCCGCCACGTTCTTCGGCTGCAAGGGTTTTTGCGGTGAAATACCGGGCAACCTGTTCCAGGGTATGAAAGGCCGTCCGGCGAAAGGCATGTTCTTCGAAACGTTCAGAAGCAGCTTCTCGCATAATATCCCTGTTGGGGATAGCAGC
>WRHR01000021.1 GCA_009783145.1 Alphaproteobacteria bacterium
TGAGTCTATCGGTTTCTTCTGACTAAATCTTCTTTGCTTCTCATATAGTGTCGGCATTTTTCATCCTCTTTTTATTTGGTTGAAATTCATTGCCTATTGTATTATATTACTAAGACAAATAAAAGGAGAAAATATATGTCAATAAACACGAAACGCGTGACGCGAAACCACCTCGCCCGCTCTGCGGGCACCCCGCCCCCGGGCCCCGCGAAAATCAAAGATTTTCGTGGGCGGGCACAGGAGGGGAATGCCACGAACGGACTTGGGTTATATCTTAAACGCGTGTTCGCGCTGATGTTCGGCGCCGTCGCGCTGACCGCAATCGCATCCTGGCTGACCATTTATATGGGCGGGATTACCCTGTTCGTGAATCAAGGCGGCTTTTCCGCGCTCTATTACATCATCCTGTTCGGCGGCCTGGGCCTTTCCATTTGGGCGCAAGTCCGCGCCTTCAGCATGTCGCCGGCGACCGGAGGCCTGATGCTGGCCATTTACTCCATACTGATGGGGTTCGCGATTACCCCGCTTGTCTGGGGCGCGCTGATGGTTAATCCCGCGTCCATTCTGCAGGCGTTCGTAATATCTGCCGTAATGTTCGGCTGTATGGCCTTGTTCGGTTACAAGACCGCGCGCGATCTCTCGTTCCTGGGCATTTTCCTGTTTATGGGAATGATAGGCCTTATTCTGGTCGGGCTGGTCAGCATGATCTGGCCGCTGGGGGGGACCTTTGCGACGATCGTCAGCGCAATCGGAGTGCTGGTATTCGCTCTGTTCACCGCATACGACATGCAGTTCCAAAAGCGCGCATACGCATCAGTCAGCGACGAGCGACAGAAAAATCAACTGGCCGTCCTGGGCGCCTTGCACCTGTACATCTCATTCATTGCGATGTTCCAATATGTTCTGAGCTTGTTAAATAGGAGATAATCGTGGCCTATAAAATAAGCAATCAGTGCATAGCCTGCGGGACTTGCATGGGCGTCTGTCAGGCAATGGCGATTTCGGCAGCGGCCGGAAAGTATGAAATCGACCCTAAGAAATGCAGGAACTGCAATCTTTGCGCCAGCATCTGTCCCATCGGCGCGATAGCGAAAGACAAGCCCGCACCGGCAAAAGCTGCATAAAAAAGGCGGAAGTTTCCGCCTTTTTTTCCTTTATCCTAAAAGTTCCACAACACCGAAAGGCCCACGAAATTATAGCCTCCGTTTATCGGCGTCAAGCCGCCACTGTCAAAGTGCTGGGTATAGATTTCCGCAGACCAATGCTTGGAAAACCGGCATCCCACAAACAGCTTTTCTCCGAACATAAACAGCGAATCCTGGCGGTCATGTGTGTATTCCGGCTTTATAAAGCCGCCGAGACCAACCCCCAGATAAACCCTGCGCCCATGCAATAACGCGACATCCCAAGACAGGCCCGCCGCCGGCTGAGTCCTTATATCCACATCCCCGTGTTTCAAGAAAAGTATCGCATGCAGATTCAGTCTCGCGGGGAGCCGAAAGAAATCCGTCGGCTGGCTGTATTGCAAATTCGCGAACAAAAACTGTTCGTATTCCCAATCAAGCGGTATCAGCTTCGTCATGTTGCCGGGACCCGTGCTTTGCCCCGCATACAGCCCGATTTGGTTCTCGTGCCTGCCAAAGAACGGGTTATTGTTTTCTTTCGCAAACACCGGCATTGCGACCAACGCGAACAATAAATATATATAAAACTTTTTCATTTTATCCATCTCCATTAAAAACTATATGACATGTTTAATCCGAACGTATTCATGCCGCGGTTAAGCTCTGACAGATGCCCGTCGGAAAAATGCAGGTATATCAGCTCCGCATTAACTCTGCCGAACGAATAGCCTGCAAAACCTCGGATTCCGAACATAAACTGGGCGCTGATGAAGTCGTTCTTGTACTCTTTGACGTACGGTCCCACGCCCCCTCCGAAATAAAATCTCCCGGGATTCCAAACTACCGCGTCCTGGCTGATGCCGACCCCGAATTGCGACACGTTCGCGTTTTTTTCTATATCATAATCATACAGCCGCAGCCTTTCCAATGGCGCGGCGCCCTTGGTCTTGCCCGTTATATATAACAAGTGCAGGCTGCGCCGCCCCTGAAGCCTGAAAATCATATTCGGCTGCGAATAGTTAAGCTGGAAATTCCAAACATTCTGCGCGTACCCGTCGGTAAAATCATGCGTCACGTCCAAGCTGAATGCATTCTTGCGGTCGCCGAACATTATATTTTCCCCCTTCGCCAACCACCCTTCACCCGATGGGCTACGGGCGGCGGGGGCTACGGGGGACAGGTCCGCTCCTGCCACGCCCGCGAACAGGCAAAAAATCAGAAAAAATAGCGCGCTTTTATGCATCGCGCCAGTATAAGGTCCCGCGCTGCCCGCCAGCAATAGGCATGATTTCTCTTGTTGATTTCTTGCGCAAATACTGTAAAATTCAAAGGAAAAAGGATATTAAAATGGCAACCATCAACGATATCGTCGCACTCTGCAAGCGGCTCGTATTTATTTTCCCGGGCTTTGAAATCTACGGCGGAATGGCGGGCGCCTATGATTACGGCCCTTATGGAGTCGAGCTGATGAAGAACATTCGCGAGTCCTGGTGGCGCGCCATGGTGTATCAGCGAGACGATGTCGAAGGCTTGGACGCCGCTTTGATTTCCAACCGCCTGCTTTGGAAATATTCCGGACACGAATCCAGTTTCTCCGATCCTTTGGTAGAGTGCAAAAAATGCGGCGCGCGCATGCGTCAGGACAAGATGAAAAATGTTAAGAAGTGCGATGCTTGCGGAAGTGCGGATTTGACGCCACCGAGACCGTACCAGATGATGATGGGGCTGTCGGTCGGCGCGACCGCGGACTTTGAGATCAACGCTTATCTCCGTCCGGAAACGGCGACGACCACTTTCACCAACTTCAAAAATGTCTTGGATTCGGTTCCTCATAAGCTGCCTTTTGGAATCGTGCAAATCGGCAAGGCGTTCCGGAACGAGATTTCTCCGCGCGGCTTCGTATTTCGCATGCGAGAATTCGAGCAGGCCGAATTGCAATACTTCGTGAAGCCGGGCGAGGATGAGAAACAATTTGCGGAGTGGAAAAAGGCGCGCATGTCATGGTGGATAAGCGAAATGGGAATCCCGGCAGAAAAATTACGTTTCACCCCGCATGAAAAATTGGCGCACTATGCCAAGGCGGCCGAAGACATAGAATACGAATTTCCCGACGGATTCGACGAAGTCGAAGGAATTCACAATCGCGCCGATTTCGACTTGGGCTCGCATACCAAATCGCAAAAAGAGTTCGATATAAAATCAACGGTTCCGGAAAATAATGAATCGACGACGAAGCTTTCGTACAGCGATCCTCAGACGGGAGAAAGTTTTATACCTTATGTGGTCGAAACCGCAATGGGCATCAATCGCGCCATGCTGGCGGTGATGCATAATGCCTATATCGAAGAAGATTTGGGCGATGGAAAATCGCGTACCGTATTAAAGCTGCCGGGGCGCCTGGCGCCGGTAAAGGCCGCCGTAATTCCTTTGGCGCGCAATGTGCCGGAACTGTTGGAGCGCGCGAACGGCATTGTCGCGGACTTGCGCAAGTTGGGACTGGGCCGGATCGAGCTGGAAAATTCGGGAAATATCGGAAAGAACTATCGCCGTCATGATGAAATCGGAACGCCTGTATGCATAACCATCGACCATCAATCATTGGAAGACGGCATGGTTACGCTGCGCCACCGCGACGACATGTCCCAAGAGCGCGTTGCAATAAAAGATGTTCCGAAAAAGTTGCAATCTATTATCAAATAAAAAATTACGAAATAATTTTTGTCACTCCTGCGTAGGCAGGAGTGGGTCTTGAAACCTTTGGCTCGCTTTGCTTGCGGCTCATAGACCCTATTCCCGCCTACGCGGGAATGACAATTTTTTGTTTTACAAAAAATTGTAAAAAGATGTTTCACCAATTATGCGACTTTGCCATAATATTTAGTGCGCAGCAAGTGCAGCATATGCGGCGGCATTTGCGGCATCGGGATTTTCTGCGCGTCTATGGCCGCATTTTTCGCCTGCGAAGGTAATTTCCTTAACTCCGCATTCAGCCCGGCGGCGCCCGCGGCATATGCTTTGTCGCCGATTGCCGCGTACTGCGCGATCTCATTCGGCGGGATTTTCATCGGATTCTTGGTATGCTCGTTTCTATTAACGAACGCTATCGTTTCCATCTTCTTTTTCATCGCGTATTCTTTCAAGTGCGCGCACCCAGGATTATTCGGATATTCTTTGCCAAAGTCCGCCGTCAGCTTTCTGCTCATAATATCGTACGCGCCCATCCAAGCGCGCGCCAAAGAAGTTCCGGGCTGCATCCATTGGCGCCATGCAATTCCGAAGAACATATCATGCCAGGCTTTTTCCAGTTTTTTCGTTACCTCTGGCGAGAGTTTTTTTTCGTCTTTTGCCGGGATGTTGAATACATTTTGCTTTGGCTGGTTTTGTTTTGCGATTTCGTTATCCGCAGATAGTTGGCTGAACAGCGTCAAAGGATTCACATTATCCGGCCAGTTCGCGAACTGATTCATAGCCGCCGGATCTTGCAACATCAGCTTTATATACATAAATATCAGAAATTTTTCTTGCGAAGTTTTTGTTTGCATGGCGGACCCCTTTGGCTGGCCGTCCCGGCACTGGTGATATAGTGCCCGAATGCATTCTGTCAAGGCCCATTATTTCCCTTTGACATTACTCCTATTCTCTGCAACGATTCGCGAGTCGTTTCGTGACAGTCTGCTGTTGCCAATCATGGGCGGCGGAAAACGGCAACCGGTTCTTGCCAATGATGGGGGATCGGAAAATCCACTTGTTGCCGATAACGGGCGAGTGGTCATCAAAACCAAAAGGAAAACTGATGAGAAAAACCTTAAGCTTGGCTGCAATGGCCGCTGCGTTCGCAGCGCCGGCGATGGCCGCTAATTTGGAAAATCCGCTTTACATGCCGAAATCGGGTGAAGTGTATTCCAAAACCTCTCTTGGACTTATGTACAAGAAAACAAACGACAACCTTGCCATGCAGGCGAAAGAACGCGTCGGCGCATCCGAATTCCCGATTATTCGCGCGAACGAGGATATCGGCGTTGGCCTTGCCGACTGGCTGACCTTGCGCGGCTCGTTCGGCTATACCCATGATGGCGACATTGATCGCAGTGGCATGCATAACGGGCGGCTGGGTCTGAATTTCCGCGCTTTCGACGGAATGATTACAGACGGCTGGGTATGGGATATCTATTTCGACGCTCAGTTGGGCGGAATATCCAAGATGAAGGCCGAACTGGTCCAATCGCCGGACATGCTTGGCGGGGCGTATCCGCTGTCGTTCAACTATGACAACTATTCCAACGGGCGCTGGGGCGCATGGCTGGGAACGCAAGTCGGCAAGACTTGGGGCGACTTTACTGCCGCCGCGTTCGCCGAAGTCCTGCATACCTTTGGAAATAACAACAACAATATTAGAATCGGCGATGGCGTTTCAACTGTCGTTGCGGGTATGCTTATGGCAAATCCTGCTGTAGATAATGCTTGGATACCGCCGTACATAGCCGGCCTGCCGGATTCATTCAGCGTTTATACCAAATCAACCTGGGAATATAATTTCGGGCTGAAAACGTTCTATGAAATAGACAGCCAATGGTCTCTGGGCGGAGCCTTTACTTACAAGCATCGCGCCGAAAACTCCATCACGGCTGTGGATTTGAAGAACTCCAGCGCGACACCAACCCATGCGGTTGTCGCCGGCATAACGGCAGGCATCGCGGATAGCTTCGTCGGGCCTATGAAAGACGGCATCGACGAGTATATCCTGACCGCCGTGGTTGCGCGCAAGCTGACCGATTCCGTGCAGGTCGCCGTTTATGGCGAATACACGTTCGACGATGCTCAGCCGAAATCTCAGAACGGCACCGATATCAAGGCCGAACTGGGCGTTCGCGTGAACGTGGCGTTCTAAAACAAACAAAAAAATTAACATTATATTGGACACAAACGAATCCGCGCTTGCGCGGGTTTGTTTTATGATTTCATTTGACAAGCGCATTTTACGATATTACAGTAGCCGGCATGATTTATGTAAAACGTTCATTTCTGAATTTGTTGCTGGCCGCCCGGGCCAGATAATTCTTGCGCTTTATTTGCGCGTTAAAAAATCCTTATAAAAAACAAATAAATTCAATTTTAATATTGAAAAAGTCAACTATGCCGCTATAATCAGATGGCACACTAAAGGCAAATGCAAAATGTCAGACAACCGTATAAAAACTCGCGAAGAAAAATGGCAGAAGAAATGGCGCGATGCCCGCGTTTTCGTGCCGAAAAACGACGGCTCGCGGCCGAAGTACTATACTCTTATCGAATTCCCCTTTCCGTCCGGCAACGGCATGCACGTCGGCCACACAATTCCATTCGTCAGCATGGACATCGTCGCGCGGTTCATGCGCATGCGCGGATTCGACGTATTGCTGCCGATGGGGATCGACTCTATGGGCATATCGGCCGAGCATTACGCGAAAAAAATCGGCAAAACTCCGGCCGAATCCGTGGCGGAACTGTTCAAAATCTTCGAACGGGATTCCGACCTTATCGGGCTTTCGTACGACCCGGAATCATACCTGGCGTCTTCCGACCCGGGATATGTAAAATGGACTCAGTGGTTGTTCCTGCAGTTGTACAAGGCCGGCCTGGTCTATAAAGCCGCTTCTCCGATGAACTGGTGCCCAAGCTGTTCGACTACTTTCACCAACGAAGAACTGGAAGACGACAAGTGTCCACGCTGCCACAGCGATATAGAAAAGAAGATGAAAGAGCAATGGACATTCGCCATTACCAAATACGCCGACAGGCTGGTGGATGATTTGGCCCTGTGCGATTTCCCGGACAATGTGAAAGCAGTTATGGAAAATTGGGTCGGACGTTCGTACGGCGCGGAAGTCGACTTTAAAGTCGGCGACGATGTGATGACCGTTTACACTACGCGCGTGGATACTATTTTCGGCGCGACTTTCTGCGTGATTGCGCCAGAGCACAAGTTGGTTGAAAAATGGCTGGATGAAGGCAAAATTGAAAATGCCGATGAGGTGCGCGCTTATATCGCGGCGTCCAAAGCCAAGGATGAATTCGAGCGCACCGACGCAAGCAAAGAAAAAACCGGCGTGCAATTGCGGGGGCTTAACGCGCGCAATCCTTTCAACGGCAGCGAGATTCCGATATTCGCGGCGGACTATGTCTTGGCAGATTACGGGTTCGGCGCGATCATGGCGGTGCCCGCGCACGACCAGCGCGACTGGGACTTCGCATCAAGGTTCAATCTGCCGATTATTCCTGTCCTGGCCGGCGGGGATATTGCAGAAAAAGCTTGGGAACAAGACGGCCCGCACATCAACAGCGAATTTATGAACGGCATGAATAAGGAAGACGCGATTGCCGCGGCGCTGGCGCATGGCGGGCCTGTCCCCCGTAGCCTTGGCGAAGGGGGATTCGCCCGCGCCGCAAAGCAATACAAAATGCACGACTGGTGCTTTTCGCGCCAGATGTATTGGGGCGAACCGATTCCCTTGGTATATTGCGAAAAATGCGGATGGGTGCCGGTGCCGGAAGACCAACTGCCTTTGGAATTGCCGTATCTTACCGACTATACGCCCACCGAAACGGGCGAAGGCCCGCTGGCGCGCGCAACCGATTGGGTCAACACTACTTGCCCGAAATGCGGAGGGCCGGGTAAACGCGAAACGGATACTATGCCTCAGTGGGCGGGTTCTTGCTGGTACTTTATGCGGTACTTGGATCCGAATAATGACAAGGAATTCTGTTCGCGGCAACAGTTGGATAAATGGATGCCGGTCGACCATTACATCGGACTGATGGAGCACGTGTCGCGCCATATGATGTATGCTCGGTTCTGGTACAAGGCGCTGTATGATCTGGGCCTTGTGCCGGGCGTGGAGCCATTTAAAAAACGCAGCATCAACGGCATGATGATGGGCGCGGACGGACGCAAGATGTCCAAATCATTAGGGAACTTGGTATCAGTCGTCGACGTGGTTCCGCGCGTCGGGACGGACGCGGTGCGTATGACCACTCTGTTCTTGGGGCCGTTCGGCGGGAATGTAAACTGGTCCGAAGATACTTTGCGCGGAATTGAAAGATTCCTGAAACGCGTGGAGAATATGACGGTCACGGACGGGGCGCCGGATGCGGAGCAAGAACGCCTTATGAACCAGCTTATCAAAGATGTTTCCGAGCGCATTCCAAATATGCAATTCAATACCGCGATTTCCGCAATGATGGAATACATCAATCAGTTCCCCGGCGGGATGCCGCGTATTGCGTTCGAGGCGCTGATTAAATGCCTAAACCCGTTTGCTCCGCACTTGGCCGAAGAAATGTGGGAAAAGCTGGGGCACAAAGAAATGCTGGTGTTTCAGCCTTGGCCTGTCGCGGACGAGTCAAAGCTGCAACGCGCTACGCAAACTTTGTCGGTGTCCGTGAACGGAAAGCATCGCGGGGAAGTACAGGTTGATATTGCCGCACCTGAAAGCGAGATTGTCGCCGCCGCGAAAATCGTTGCGGAAAAATTTTTGGTCGGCGAGATTATGAAAACTATCTTCGTCCCGGGACGGATGATTAACTTTGTGGTGAAACAATGAGAAAATATTTTTGCCTTTTGTCTTTTGCATTTTGCCTTGGCTGCGGATTCAGTCCGATGTATTCGGGCGAAGTCAGCAAGCAGACCGCGGACGTTTACGTCGCGACGATTCATGGAACCAACGGAATCGACTTGCGCAATGACTTGAACGCGCGATTCGGAGGACAGAATGATGAGGCGACCGCAAGGTTCATTCTGGCCGTCGATTTGAAAAATCCGGATAATATATTT
>WRHR01000022.1 GCA_009783145.1 Alphaproteobacteria bacterium
AAAGTTTTTGTATCGGGATTGCCGCGCCCTTCGAGCTCGCAATTAGAATGTAGGTTTTTTTAGGCCACATGGCCAAAAACAAACCCGGAATTGTAATTGCGAGCCTGCGTAGCGGGCGCGGCAATCCAGTTATTGACCCGCCTTGCAAAATCCGCTATGCTTGCCCTTGCTAAAAAGGATTAGAATGTCAGCCAAAGCTAAAAGACTGCTTAAAAGGCTTGTTTCTTGGTCGGGGATTTTGTTTTTTATCATTGCCGCGGGAATGCTGTACTGGCAGTTGCGCCATTATTCCCTTTATGATATCGCGCGCGCCTTGTGGCATATTCCGTTTATGAACTTGGTTTATGCGTCGCTGGCGGCCTTGGCGGGGTATGTCGCGCTGTCGTTTTACGATTACCTGGCGCTGAGATACATAAATAAGATGGTCAGTTGGTGGAAGTGGATGCTGGCGGGGATGATCGGCTTTGCGATTTCAAATAACGCGGGGCATGCGGTCGTGTCGGGAGGCGCTATTCGATACCGGTTGTACACTCGCTGGCGGATTCGCGCCGGGGACATAGTCAAAATGCTGACTTATAACGGATTTACTTATTTCTTGGGATGCACGGCGATTGTGGTTATCGGGTACTTTATGGTGCCGCATGCGCTGTTTCGGGACTCTGTCGGCGCCAGCATAGGCGTCCATGGACTGTTCATCTTCTGCGTCGCGGCATTGGGGGCTTATTTCGCGATGACGCAGCTGTTCCGGAACAAGACGATAAAACTGGGCGAGCTTCATTTTCAAATCCCGACGACCAGAATGGCGGCTTTTCAGATGTTCTTGGGGATATTGGACAGCGTGCTGGCGGGGCTTGTGCTGTATTTCTGCTTGATTCCGTTTGTGGAAATTCCGTTTACGACATTTATCGGGCTGTTTGTGATTGCCCAGACTGCCGGAGTGTTCAGCCAGGTTCCCGGCGGAATCGGCGTGTTCGAAAGTATATTTCTGCTGGCCTTGCCGGGAGACGTGAATCGCGCGAGTATTTTCGGGGCCTTGCTGGCATATCGCATAATTTATTACGTGCTGCCTCTGATAGGAGCGGGGGGATTATTCCTTATATACGAGAATTGGTTGCGCGCAAAGATGAAGCGCTGGTTGGCCGAAGCTCAGGCTTTGGCGCAGAAAATCCCGAAACCCAAATTGCCTAAAATTCCGCATCTGCCGCGAAAAAACAAATAAAAACGCGCCTTGGGCGCGTTTTTATGCGGTTTTTCCCAGAAGTTCGTTTCCCGCCCATACTTTATGAAGAGCCTTGATTGTTTCGGATTCCACGAAAGCGGCCTCATTCGGCGTTAGGGTTGCGCCGCCTTTGCGTGCAAGAATAAGCTTTCTGCCGCTGGGCTGGACAAATTCGATAGTTCCGGCCGGAAAAGATATTTTTGTAGCTGCACGGGCCATATTTTCCGCTATTTCGCGGAGATGACCAGCCGCTATAAGCATATTTACCAGCTTTTCGCGGTCTGCCGCCAGTTGCTGCGGCGTTTCCTTAATTGGGTTTATTCTAATCGTGGGCATAGCGACCTCCATTTTTTTGCTCCGCATTTATATCAGAATTTTGAATTTTGTCAAGCGGAAAAATAAATTTCTTGCACCTTTCGCCTTTCGATGTTATGGTGCCCCTGGCAATAAAAAATAGGCGGAATAGTGTTCAGCGTGCTGGCTCTTTTTCTATTGATTTTCGCGTTGATGGTTATCATAACGCAGTCTTCTGGCGTGGCCATAGGCCCAAGGAGACGGGTCGATACTATCTTTTTATTCGCCCCAAACGTAAAAGGATTTAATTATGAGCAAAAGAATATATGTGGATGCGGTCCACCCGGAGGAGACTAGGGTCGTAGTAGTAGACGGCGCGAACAACAGGGTTTCGGATTTCGATGTGGAAACGACCACGAAACCCCAAATCAAAGGCAATATCTATCTGGCAAAGGTCATACGCGTGGAACCGTCGCTTCAGGCGGCTTTCGTGGATTATGGCACCGGCAAGAACGGATTCCTGCCTTTTTCCGAAATTCACCCCGATTATTATCAGGTGACGGCCGAGCAGAAAAAGAAGCTGCTGGAGCTGGCTCATGCCGCGATAGTGGATGACGACGACGACCCGAACGACAACGACGAGGTCGCCGAATACGACGACAACGACGCGGGCGAGGATAACAAGGAATTCCAAAAACGCGCCCGAGAATTCAAGATTCAGGACGTCATAAAGCCAAAGCAGATTCTGCTGATCCAAGGGGTCAAGGAAGAGCGCGGGCAAAAAGGCGCGTCTATGACGACTTATTTGTCATTGGCGGGCCGTTTCGCGGTCTTGATGCCGAATTCCCGCAAGCGCAACAGCTATGGCATTTCAAAGAAGATCAGCGACCGGACGGAGCGCGCGCGCCTGCGCGACATCCTGCACAGCCTGAAAATACCCAAAGGCATGACTGTGGTTCTGCGCACGGCGGCCTTCGGAACGGCCGGCGAAGATATCGCGAAAGACTATGATTACCTGGTGAATCTGTGGAACGATATACGGAAAACGACTCTGGAGTCGGTCGCGCCGGCGGTTATACATACCGAAGACTCGCTTTTACGCCGCGTAGTGCGGGACTTCGTGTCGGATCCGGAAGACGTGCTGATAGTCCAAGGCGAAGAAGCGTATGACGCCGCGAATAATTACTTCAAGCAGATGTACGGCCGCGCGCCGAAAAAGCAACTGGCGCTTTACAATGACGCGGCGGTGCCTCTGTTCGTAAAGGCGGGGGTAGAGCAACAGTTGGAAGGCCTGCACGGGCCGTATGTCCAGCTAAGGTCCGGCGGGTCCCTGGTGATTAATTCTACGGAAGCTATGGTAACGATCGACGTCAATTCGTCCCGCGCGATCAAGGAAAAAGATATCGAAGCCACGGCTCTGAATACGAACCTAGAGGCGGCGGATGAAATCGCATTGCAGCTTCGCCTGCGCGACTTGGCGGGTATTATCGCGATCGACTTCATAGATATGGAAGAGGAAAAGAACAACCGCAAGCTGGAAACGAAAATGCGCGAGGTTATGAAAAAGGACAGGGCGCGCACGCAAGTGGCGAAAATAAACAACTTCGGGGTCTTGATGCTGTCGCGCCAGCGGATGAGGTCCTCGTTCATAGAAAGCAGCTATATCCAGTGCCCGCATTGCATGGGCGCCGGGGTCGTGCCCAGCATACAGACGGCGGCGGTGATATTGTTCAGGCATCTGCAGGAAAAGCTGCTGGCCAAGGCGGCGCAGAAAATCATAATGACGGTCCCGACGGACGTTGCGGTTTATCTGCTGAACCAGAAGAGGGCGGAACTGGCGGCTATGGAGCAGGAGTTCGAAACCGAGATAGTGATAGTCGGCGACGACAGCCTGCTGAATATAGACCAGTATTCGATACAAAGGGTCCAGCCCGAAGTCGTGAAAACTGACGATATTCTGAACGCTCATGCGCCCAGTACGGACATGAAGAAAAAGAACGCGGAGCATGTCGAGGCGAAGAAAACGACTACGACCGCGCCGCGCCGCAAGCGTAAAAAGCCCGCGCAGAAACCCGCGCCTAAGAAAACAATCTGGCAGAAGATAGTGGGATAAAAAACCGCGCCAAAGGCGCGGAATGACCAATGACTAATGACGAATTACAAATGACTGATTGGGTGCTTATATTGGTCATTAGTCATTAGTCATTAGTCATTGGTCATTGGTCATTAAAATGAAAAAACTCTTTTTACTCTTTTGCTCTCTTACTCTTATACTCTGCGCGGGCGCGACGCACGCTGCCACCGAAATCCGCGATACCGAGATAGAGGCGGGCTTGACCCGGCTTATCGCGCCCCTTGCGCACGCGGCCGACATCTCGGACGGGCGCCTGAGGATACATATTATCGGCAACGATGATTTTAACGCTTTCGTTACCAGCGGCGAAGATGTCTTTATTTATTCCGGCTTGCTGATGCGCATCAGATCCGCGGCCGCCCTGCAGGCCGTCATAGCGCACGAAATGGGGCATATGGTCGGCGGGCACATGGCGCAGATGGCCGCGCGAATGCGCGCGGAGTTGATGCGTTCGCTGATAATGCAAGCGCTGGGCATCGGGCTGATGGCCGCGAACCCTATGGCGGGCGCGGGCGTTCTGGCGGGCACGACCGGCATGGCGCAGCAATCAATGCTGTCGTTCACAAGGGACGAGGAGCGCCTTGCGGACGACGCGGCGATAAACTTGCTGACCAAGGCGGGGCTTGATCCGAACGGCCTGATAGAAGTGCTGGAGCAGATGTACGAAATCACCGGCGCGGCCGAGGCGCGCATAAATCCTAATAACACGAACCACCCGCTGACCAGCGAGCGTCTGAAGAATATAAAGGAAAAAATAGGAAAAAGGGAGAAGACGAAACCCGCCGGCAACAGTGTCAATTACGAGATGCTTCGCGCAAAGCTGGTGGGATACTTGCAGACCGAACAGCAGGTTGAGAATCTGTACCCGTCCAAAAATAAATCCGACCCGGCGGTTTACGCTCGCACTATACGGTTTATGCGCAGCGGAAATCTGGAAATGGCGAAAACCGGCGCGCAAACACTGATTTCGCGCGAGGGCGATAATCCTTATTTTTACGAGCTGCTGGGCGATATAGAACATCAGTTCGGACACTATGACGACAGCGTGAATGCGTATGAAAAGAGCCTGAAACTCATCGGCGCCCAGGCGCCGCAGATACAAACCGCATTGGCGCTGGTACTGGCCGAGCGCAACAAGCCCGGGGATGCGGACCGCTCGATAGAGCTGGCCAAGCGCGCGATTTTGACCGAGCCGCAGCCGCTTAGCTTTTGGGTCCTGGCCAAGGCTTACGGTTACGACGCGCGGGCGGATTGGGCGCGGGCGGAATATTACGGAATGATGAAAAATGAAAAAGAAATGAAGAAATACGCGAAGCTTGCGCGATCGAAACTGCCCAAAGACTCGCCGGAATATATTAAGGCGGGGGATCTGCTGCAAAAATGATTTTTATTGCAAATATTTATTGATGCTGTAGTATTGTCAATATGATTTATCGTCAATCTAATGCTTTTTATCTGCATTCTCCGTGTCATCAGCGATTTGCCGGTGCTATTATTGGCGTTGCGCCGTCAAAGAAGAAGCTTGGCGCGGTCGTCGCGTTGATATTTGATGAAATTGAAAATATTACCCGACATAATATGACCGTCAGCATAAAAGCGGAATTGAAACGATATGCCCTGGACGTGGAAATAAGATCAAGAAAAACGTTTTATAAACCGCGAACCGAAAATTGCATCACAACATTGCGACATGTAGATGTTTATATAGAAAGCCAAAAGTGCAAAGAATGCAAGGCCAGGCACGACAGCCCAATACCATTTTTCTCAACGATTCCGCCATGCGGCAAATGCGAGAACCAAGCATTCATAAATACCCTTGCGGACAGGGTAAAATCTGTCCTTAGAACATAAAATAAAAGCGCGGCGGATGCCGCGTTTTTATTTCACAAAACTATAATCCATCTTCAAATGATCGGGGTTGTATGTGCCGTTTGCGATTGCGATCGTGTCTTCGACAATGACCAGTTCTTCGTTGGTCGGAATCATAAAGACTTTGATTTTGCTGTCGTCGGCGGAGATTTCAGTTTCTCCAGCGCCCTTGCGCGATAGGGCCGCGGCATTCTTTCCCGGGTCCAGTTTTATCCCCAGCGGCTCCAGCCCTTCGCACATTTTCGCGCGCAGATAGTCGTCGTTTTCAGCCACCCCAGCGGTAAAGACAATCGCGTCGACATGCCCCAGCTGGGCCATAAAGCTGCCGATATATTTTTTGACATTGTTGGTTTCAACATCCACTGCCAAGCGGCAGGCATCGTTTTCGTCCTTGTGCTCCACCACATCGCGGCGGTCTTCATAGCATTCGGTAATGCCGATAATTCCAGATTCTTTGTTAAGGCGCTTTTGCATCAGCTCGGGGCTGATGCCCAGCTGCTCCATCACGTAAAATATTATACCGGGATCCACATCGCCCGAGCGGGTGCCCATGGTAAGACCCGCCAGAGGAGTCATTCCCATAGAAGTATCCACTGAAACTCCGGCACGTATTGCCGCAGCCGACGCGCCGGAGCCGATGTGCAGAGTGATGATATTGCACTGCGAAGCGGGGCGCCCCAACAGCGCGGCCGCGCGCTTGGAAACGTACAGATGCGATGTGCCGTGAAAGCCATAGCGACGCACGCCCAGCTCGCGATACCAAGCGGCGGGCACGGCATAGCGGTACGCATAATCCGGCATAGTCTGATGGAAAGCGGTATCGAAAACGGCGACTTGTTTCGCGTTCGGCAGCAGCTGTTTCGCAACGACGATCCCCACCAAGTTGGCGGGATTATGCAGCGGGGCCAAAGCGGACAATTCTTCGATGGTGCGGATTACCTCATCGGTAATCAGGACGGAAGATTTAAATTTGTCGCCGCCATGCACGACGCGATGCCCGACCGCGATAATGTCGTTCATGTCGATTGACGCTTCGCGCAACAAGAACATAACGACATTCAGCGCTTCATTGTGGTTTTGCATCGAGGCTTCTTTTCTGACCTTGGTGCCGTCGGGATATTTTTGAGTGGCGAAAGAATCAGGCAAGCCGATTTTTTCAACGTTTCCGCCAACGACGGGCTTTCTGGTGTCCGCATCGAAGATCTGGTATTTAAGCGAGCTGCTGCCGCAATTAAGAGCCATAATGTACATTAACTATCCTTTTGTTTTGATGCGCAAGGATAACATGATAGTAGTCGTTAGTCAATAGTCACTAGTCGCTAGTAATTCGGAAAAATAAATGATAATGTCCATTATAGTGGACAACATTTATACTGAATCATACCACTAGCGACTAACGACTAGCTACTAGCGACTATTACAGCCAAACTTTAAATTTCGCTTTCCAATTCGCATTGGTGATATTGGCGGGGATGCCGCTGTTTTTGTTGCTGACCCAAAGGTTTTCTCCACCGACCATAAAGCGCACGCGCAAACCGTTCGAATCAAGCAACAGATTAGGGCGAGGATTTGCGCGAGTGCCGACGCCGAACGCATGAACGACATCACCTACGGCATATCCGGCCTCGGGCGTCTGGCAAACCAAGACGCACTCGGCGGTCGCGGCGGACAAGTCTGTGCCGTTTGCGACGCTGTCGAATATATATTCCAAATAGCTGACATTGGCGACGGTGGAAGGATTGCTTTCCAGAAAACGCACGGGACGCAAATTGTGAGCGGCGAAAAGCCCGATCCAAAACGCGGATGATACGGTTTCAATATCGAAACTTTCGCCTCCGCCTCCGCTGCCGACCGCGCCGGAAACATTGGACAAGTCCGCGCGGGCAAGGGCAAATCCGCCCAGGGTTTCGCCATCATGCACGCGCATTGTTTTTGCGTCCGAGTCGAAAGACAGCTCTCCCGCCAGGCCTGTGAAATTGTTGTTTTCCGCCGCGCTGCCGCGTCGGATTTGAAGTATTTTTGACATAAGGAATCCTTTTTTTGGGGAATAAAAACACCGCCAACAAATGGCGGCCGACTGAACTTGCATTATATCACAAATCGCACAAAAAATCAAGCGCGCATGATCGCGGCGTTGTGGTATTCCCCTCTTGGGAGGGGTGCCGTCGCGCCGAAGGCGGACGGCGGGGTGGGTTACAGCATCTAAAAGGAGTCGCCATGATCTATGGATACATTCGGGTCAGTACCGAAAAACAAACCACTGAAAACCAACGCTTTGAAATTGAGAATTTCACCGCAGCCCAAGACATAAAAATCGAAAAATGGATTGAAGAAACCATCAGTGGAACCGTTGAGCTTAACAAACGCAAGCTGGGCGGGCTGATAGGCAAGATCAGGACAGGCGATGTGATTGTCGCCAGCGAGCTTTCGCGCCTGGGGCGCAATTTATTGCAGATAATGGGGATTCTCCATCATTGCATGAACGTCGGCGCCACGATATGGACGGTCAAAGACAATTATAAGCTGGCAGACGACATAACCAGCAAGACGCTGGCGTTTGCGTTCGGCTTAAGCGCGGAGATTGAAAGGAATCTGATATCTATGCGCACGCGCGAAGCCTTGGCCAGAATGCGCGCCCAGGGCAAGATATTG
>WRHR01000023.1 GCA_009783145.1 Alphaproteobacteria bacterium
ATAAGATGGGCGGGCGTTTCGGGCATAGTTCAGTCGGTAGAACAACGGACTGTTAATCCGTATGTCGCTGGTTCGAGTCCAGCTGCCCGAGCCATGGAGTTGTAGCTCAGTTGGTAGAGCAAGTGACTTTTAATCACTGGGTCCAGGGTTCGAATCCCTGCAACTCCACCAAAATTTAAACCGCCCTTGGGCGGTTTTAATTTTGGATTGGGTTGCCGGATGAGAACCAGGGTTCGAAAATTCGTCAGCGAGCCAAGCATAGCGCGGGCGAGCGCAGCAAACCGAAGGTTTGCGAGAACGAATTTGCGCGCAGACGCGAAGCGGCGAGCGAATCCCTGCAACTCCACCACCCTTCGCCAAGGCTTCGGGTGGCAGGCCAAAATTCAAACCGCCCCGCAAGGGGCGTTTTTCTTAACCGATTGAAGCCCGCTTCAGGAATACAGCCCTATTCGTAAATCGCGCCGGACGCGGTATAATGCAGTGTCGCAAAAAAGGAGACACTAATGAAAATATGGAAAAACTATCTGGTAAAACCTTTGGTTTTAATCGGCGCGCTGAATTGGGGCAGTATCGGCCTTTTTCAGTATGACTTTCTGGCGGCGATTTTCCAAAACGCAACCCTGCTGCGCATCATTGACAGCGCAATCGGCCTTGCCGCCGTCGTATGCATCATCATGATGCTTATGTGGGAAGATAAATAAGCCATATAAAACCCGCATCCGCGGGTTTTTTAATCACACATAATCTCGACCCTAGCCATAACCTTCATTCTCTCTCCAATCAATAAACTGCCATTGAGAGTTTCTCTTTTCTTGTTCTTCTCCATCAATGATGCGCTTGGACTTGGCAAACATTGCTTTTTTAAGAGGGTCCTTGCGCTCGAAAGGATTTATCTGGTCTGAAATTCCGCTTTGCAGGAAATCCCAGTATGCAGTCAGCTCTTCGGCAATGCCGGTTTTTTTATCGGCCTTGTCTTTCGGATTTTTCTCGCGGTCGTCACGGATTGCTTCCTGTACGATTTTTTCTGCCTGAGTCCTGTTGATGGCTTCGTCTTTCGCGGTAATTTCCGCTTGTTTGGAATCGATTTCCGCCTTTTTGTCCGCAATGTCTTTTTCCTGTTTTTCAATATCGTCAAAGCGTTTTACATTTGCGGGGGCGTTAATCAAGCCATTGTTGGCAACGTATTTCGGGTCGGCTTGCTTAGCATTTGCGTCTTGAAAGTCCGATTTGGCCTGATCCCTTTCCGTGAAAAGCTCGCTCAAGTTTTGCAGGCGTTTATGGTATTGCTTTTGCTGCCTGATTTCATCGGTCGGATACGGGTCTTTTATTTTCAGAGCATCTATATGTTTTTTTACTTTTTTTATCTCTTTGTTAAGATCGGCCGCAGTTTTTATTGTTTGGGGGATGGGCAAGCCGCCGTCGTCCAGATTTCTTGCTTCGACGATTTTACGGCTGGCGGCCATCAGGCGGCCTTGGGCTGTCGCACGCGCGGCATCGGTTTGATTGTTTTCTTCGCGTGCTTGTGTGAAGTCATCCGAGAACTGCTTGTCAGCTGTCGATGGCGCGGGCAGGTGGGCCAGGTCATTTTTCAAAATTGTCTTTTGGGAGTTTAAAGTTTGCCTTTCGTATTGCAACCCTGAAATCTTGACTTCCAGAAGGTCGACCTCTTTCTGCGCGTCTTCCGGCTTGCCTTTGGAGTCAGCCATTCCCTTTGCGTACATGTCGTTCAGTTTCGCCAGGAATTCGGCGCGACCTTCTTTGCCGAATGATAATCCGCGACGATGGAACGCGCGCCAGCCGGCATTCAAGCCTTCGAATGCAACCCGCGCGCCGAACTTTATTACGCGGTCGACGGTTTTGAGGAAAAAAGTGAGCGCCTCGTTATTTTTTGCCGAAGGCAGGTCGCCGAAGAAAGTCCATGGCGTCTCTTTAAACAGCTTGTCGCGAATGGCGCTGGTAAACGGACCGTACTGCATGACTGACAGCACTTCCAGAAAGGTTTTGCAATGTTCCAGCTTGTCTTCGCGGGCGGCGCGCTGAATCAGCTCTTCCACGATGCGGTGCATTTTCCTGCCGTCTTTCAACGCGCCTTCAAATGCTTTTTCCATTCCGGGCTGCATTTCTTTCAGAGTCTTAAAGCCCCAGTTAAATTGCGGGATTATTGCTGTATTCGCATTTTTTTGAGAATACAGCAGCTCTTTAATTTTGTCTTGCTCGGAAAGTATCTTACCCAGTCCGTCGGTGGGCTTTATCTTCAGCTTGTATATCGCGTCGACTATGGCTTCGGCACCCTGAGAACTGTAAATATGGCGCCGATGCCGGTCGTTAAGCTTGTCAATGGTGCCTTCTTTGAAATCGGACCAGTCTTTCTTGATTTGTTCGCGCCGGCTTTTCTGGTCTTCGTATGTCGGCACGATTTTATTAAACTCGTCGTCTTTATAGTTGTTAACAGTCTGAGCTTCTTTGATTGCACCAACTAAGTCTACTCCGCCGGGTCCACCGCCGCCGAAATCGTTTTGTCGTTTCTCCTTGTCAAAAAGCTCGAACATCAGGGTGGGATAGTTAAGCTTTATATATCTTATTTGTTCCGCGTCAATTTCGTCGGTTTCGTCTTTACCGGCAACAATTTTATCCAGCACGGACGGACCCGACGAACCGCTATATGGGTCACCTGGATCGCGTCCGGTTAGATTTTTATAAAGCTCTTTTTTATCGGGCGAGAAATTATTTATATTTTCCGCAGTGACATAAGATAATGCGGTGGTTATGCCGGTTATTATGTCATTAAATTTTGTATAAAATTCAGTATCTGTAGGTTCTGGCAGCGGATCTCTTAACCTATTGACGATATCGGCAGTCAGCTTTGTCGATCCATACATACCCATCATCTGATTAACGTAAGTGATGTTTTTGGACAAGGCATCCGGAGTATTGTTGCCCCGCAATATTTTCCCAAGTTGAATTATCGCTGCTTTGGCCGATGGCTCATAAGTGAAAGTCACCGGTTTGAACATCTTCGGCTGGCCGTTCGGATCATTGCCCTCGCCGAACCATTTATTTAGCCAAGGAAGAGAGAATGTCTGGTCAATTGAAAGCCGCCGACTGTCAATGGACTGGAATTTGTCGCGGAAATATCTGAAAAGATTGGCCCAGTCATTTTCTTCAATATAAACATTGGTGAAAGTCTTGTCGACGTGTTCTATAACCTTGTCGTCAGAATCCACATAATCGTTATATTTGTAGAGCTCGTGTCCGTCAGAGTCTTCATAAGGTGTGCTAGTCAAAGGATTCGGCGGATTAGCATGCAGATATCTGCCCCAAACAATTTGTTTTTTTGTGGCTTGGTCGTCTTTTATAAGTTTTTCCAGGCGCGTTTGCTGCCCGTCGGTCAAGGCCTGGATATGCAGCCAAGTGAATTGCTGGTAAAGAAAATTCTTAATCGGGGTTGCCAAATTTAAATGACCCTTTTATTTATGCATTTATTATACCCCATTTTTCGTCAAAGTTCAAGGAGCTTCCACTCCTTACGGCGCGTTTGCAAATAGCGGTAAATACCTATCTGCTTATTTGACTAATACAGCGCAATATCATTTGCTATTCTAGTATACTAGAATAGCAATTCTATACGAATTGCTGCCGCTTTTCTAATAATTCTGCTTTTATAAAACTGGACACCGTCATTCTGCTGACGCGGAATTTGCGCGCGATTACCGTTTTCTTGCAGCCTCGCTGCATCATCCGGGCCACAGCAATGGAATGCGGCGCCAGCTTCAACTGCTTGTTCTTCA
>WRHR01000024.1 GCA_009783145.1 Alphaproteobacteria bacterium
TGGTGCGTTTGAACGAACTGGAAGGGCAGCTGCGCAAGACCGGCATGCCGGGCGAAATTTTGCTGCGCGACTTCGCTTTAAAACTTTCCGTCCGCGCCGCGAAACTAGCGATTAGGTTCAAAAATCATTAATTCGGCGAAATCGCGGGTGGTAATTTGGAGCAAGAACGAGTGTTTTCGCGAAGCATGTATATTATACACGCAAGCGGAAACGCGAAGTTATTGATTCAAATTAGCCCCGCCCTGCGGGTGCCACCTAAACGGCACATCTGCAATAGAACCCCGGCTTGCCGTATATATACGGCTTTACCGTGCTTCTATTGCATCTGCACCATTTATATGGCACGATTTCGCCGAATTAATGATTTTTGAACCTAAACCCGCGGCTCTTAGAGCTTGACATCCGGCATCCGATAAAAACAATTTTGCACTTTTGCGGAAAATACAATGCCGCCCGCAACCAGCATATGGTCATGCAAATCTATTTCCGCAGCTTTTAGCATATCATATGTATCCCAAGTCAGCCCCATATCTTCCTTGGAGAAATTCCGGCATCCGCCGGGGTGGTTATGCAGCAGAACAACCTTCCTTGCGTTCAATGCCAATGCGCGCTTCAAAATCTCTCGCGGATATGCAGCCGCATGGTCTATGGTTCCGGCCGCATGCAATTCGTCCTCTATCAACTGACTGCTTCTGTCCAGATACAGGGCATGGAATTCTTCTATATCTTTGCTTGACAGCAAAACCTTGCAATAATTCTCAAGAACTTCATGATTTTGAAAAACCGGCGCGTCTTTTAACTGTGAAACATAACCGCGCAAAGTGCTTTCATGCATGACTTTCAGATATATCGCGGCGGCCGGGCCAAGGCCCGGAATCTTAATCAGCCCTTTCACCGGCGCGCCAAGAATTTTATGCCAGCTTCCGAATTTATTCAGAAGCGCGCGTGCGATCGGCTTTACGTCAACTCGGGGAATGGCGAAGGTCAGCGCAAGTTCCAACAGTTCGGAATCTACCAGGCGCGGAGTTTCCATAAACTTGTCGCGCAAGCGGTGCCTGTGGCCCAGGCGGAAATTAGCTTTATTTTCTGGCAAAATTATTACTCCCCGCGCTGGGTAAATATTACCGCGCCATCCTCGGTGATGCCGATCGTATGCTCCCACTGCGCCGAGAGATAGCCGTCCGCAGTCCGCGCCGTCCAGCCGTCCGCGTCTATCTTGCATTTGTTGCCGCGCTCGCAGATTATAGGCTCTATGGTGAACACCAGACCCGGCGTCATTTTTACCTTATCGAACTTCTTATCATGCCAATGGTAAATCTGAGGGTCGTCATGCATAACTTTGCCTATGCCATGCCCGATAAAATCACGGGAAATGCTGAAGCCATGCGGCGTCACGACTTCCTCGATAACGCGGCCAATTTCGGATAAAGGCACCTTTGGGGCGCATACCGCAATCGCGCTGTTCAGCGCGTCCTGGCAGACCTGGACCAGTTTGCGTGCATTTGGCGTCACATCGCCGATCATAAACATTTGCGAAGAATCCGCGTGAAAACCCTTGTGCTCCAGCGTCAAATCCACATTTACGATATCGCCGCTGCGCAATACCTCGTCATCGCGCGGAATGCCATGGACAATCACATCATTGCGGCTGGTGCAGCAATGCCGCGGAAAGCCATGATAGCCCAAAGATGCCGAGCGCGCGTCGCTCGCTTTCAGGAACTGCGCCACTAATCTATCGATTTCGCCCGTTGAAACGCCCGCCCGTATATGCGGCGCGATAAAGTCAAAACAGCGCGCGACTATATCGCCCGCCGCGCGCAACCGCTTGAAATCTTTGGGAGCATAAACGCTGGGAAGCATCTCTTTATTCCATTTTTTTCTTGATTTCCTGAATTCTTTCCAAAACCTGGCGGAGCGCCGCGTCATCGCCCTTTTTGCGCGACATAATCTCATCCGCCAGAACTATGCACAGCGTCGCCAGCAGCGCCCCTTCGGGCAGCGGCCCGATTTTGCCCTGGATTTCTTTGGCGCGCGCGTCCACCATCTTGCCGATTTCAATCAGGCGCATTTCCTGGCCGTCCTCGCATCCCATGGCGTAGTTTTTATTTAAAATCGGGATCGCGACTACGCTCATTTAATCCCCTTTAATGCCGCGATTGACTTGTCGATAAGCTCGGTCGCGCGGCGGTTTTTCTCTCGGTTATCCGCTTTTTCGCGCGCAAGAATCGCGTTTTCCAAATCGGTCTGGGACTTGGCGCCAACGGCCACTGCGCGCAGGCCGGCAGCCAAAGCCTCCATCTCGCCCAATTCCTGGAAAATTTTATCGGAAATTTCAGACATAGCCAGGCCCTATAATTCAATATTACACGGTCACGACGGCAGGATATTTGGGTCAAGAACAAGGATTTTCGCGCAACCTGTATAATATACAGGTAAGCGGAAATCCGCAGTTATTGGTTCAAATAGACGCCGCCGCTTCGCGGTGAATACTAAAAACATCATCTATGGATAAAAACTCGCTCGCTGTATATTATACAGCTTCGCGGATTTTTATCCATATCTAATATTTTTATCATTCATCGTGACCCGTGTAATATTGAATTATAGGGCCATTCTAAGGAATTTTTTTTAGGTATTCAACCTTAAATGTGATATAATGTGGGGCTGTAAGAGGGTGTGCTTGTGAAGACTAAAATCGTTTATATTTCGGGTGGAGAAGCTTTTGATGTCGCGGAGGTGCGCGGAGCCTTCGACGAAGTGCGCAAAGCGCTGGGGCTGGGCGAAGATACCGTGCTTTTCGGCGTCCCCGTGGATAGCGACGGCGTCGCCGTCCAGAGCATAGAGCACAGAGCATCCTCCTTCGCCGAGGCTACGGCGGACAGGCAGAGCATAGATGGTATTGAAGAAGTTGCCCAAAAACCAAAGCGCGCGCGCAAACAGAAAGCTGAGAAAATAGAAATAAACGAATATGAACCGGCAATCACGCCGGACCCCGAAGAGCCAGAACGCGTTATCCCGATTCTGTCCGTGTTATCTGGCGGAAAGCTGGAACCGGAAGCCTTGCAGCCGGTCTCCGTAAAAATAGCGCAGCCCGACGTCGCGGAAGAAAAAGCGGAAGAGACTCTTGGCGCTTTGGACGAAGACTTGCCGGAACCCGAGCCAAAAACCCCGAAGACCATCGAAGATATTTTTGAAAACCTGACCCCCCTGGCGCAAGAAAAAATCATTGAAAACCCGCGCTCGGATTTAGCCGAGTCGCGCGACGAGGACCTGGACGACGACGCGACCCTGACCCGACTGGCAGCGGAGTTCGTTGAAACCTGTGACGTGCCGGAACCCGCGCCCGCCGCGCGAGGCGCACGCTTGGGAAAGCTGAAAAACATCCTGCCGTTCAAAAAAGCCAAAAAGGACGAATCGTCCGTGCTGGGTGACTTGTTCGGATGGGCGGGCATCGCCGCAAACGAAGATGACATACAGGCGCCCAGCTTTTTCAGAGCAAGTAATTAGGTGTTCCCCTCCTGTGGAGGGGTGCCGAGCGAATGCGAGGCGGGGGGGTTCTTGT